>CAIPHQ010000222.1 GCA_903864895.1 uncultured Rhodospirillales bacterium | reverse complement strand
CGCGCCGCTGGCGTCTGCCTCGGCAGCCCCGACGCAACAGATTCAATGATCAGGAGGAGTGGACGATGCGACTGACCATGATTGCGCTTGCTGCCGTAACTGCGGCCGCAGCGCTGGCCCCGGCCGCGGGCCACGCCACCACGCTGAGCCCGATTCAGGAGGGCCGCCGGGCGTGGCTGAAATACAACTGCTACGGCTGCCACGGCGCCAATGGCGCAGGCGGCATGGGGCCGAACATCCAGCACCAGGAAGCCGGTGATGTATCGTCGGCCATGAACGGTGATGCCAAGGAAGGCGGCATGATCTCGTTCACCGGCATCGCCACATCCACCGACGCCAAGAACATTGCTGCCTATCTGGGCAGCATTGGCACCAAGAACGAGCCGACCTGGGTGGACTGGTGGAATCCGGTGCCCTGAGTCCGGGCTGAGGCGCGCAAAACCACGGGGCGGCGGCGCAGCCATGCGCGGCCGCCCCGGATGCGTTTACGGCATGACGGGATGGAACGACTGGCAGAGCACGCCATCGCCCGGCACGCAGGCCCACACAGCGTCCGTGTCCGGAGTTCCATCACTGGCCAGCGGCGCGGGCAGGTTCACCAGGGCGGCAAACATCTGCGCGCTGGCCAGAATGTCGCGCTGGCTGGCGGCATAGTCTGCCATCCCTGCCCTGGCAGCAGCGCCGAAGCTGGTCCACCCGGTCAGCCGCCCATCGGTGAAGTCGTACACGTCGTCGGCAATAAGCTGATCGGTAGGGTCGATCTGCCAATGCCGGTGCGGCGGAACCGCCTTTGAATCGGGACGCGGATAGGTGCTGTAGCCGACGAACCGCACCCGGGCGCGGACAAGGGAACCCCGTTCGAAGTAGAATTCGCGGAAGATGCGCGCGGTTTCCAGCAGCGACTCCACGGCGATCTTTTCCACCTCCCCCGCCTTGCGATAGGCATCGACGCTGGTGCCTTCGGGTGCCTCGCCGGTCAGCAGGCGCGTTTGCACGGACAGCGCGGGCAGTGCCGCTTCTATGCCGGCTGCGATGCCGGCGGGGCTGCCACGGCCCTGCGCTTGCGCCGGCACCGCCGCCAGCGCCAGCAGCACAAGCCTCGCCGCGCACCTCATGGCTTCGTCTTTTTCGCGAGCTTCTTTTCGGCGGCGTCGATATACGGCTTCAGGTCGCGGGCATAGGCTCTCTCGAACTTCACATTGGGGTCTTTGCCAGCTTCCCGCGTCAGCCGGACATATTCAACGAAGCAGGCTTCGACACGTTCGTCTGTGCGGTCGATCTTGGCATCGGCCAGCTCCAGATGAAACGCGTCGCCATCATACCATCCGTCACCCGAGTTGGCATTCTTCAGGCCATTGCTTTTCATGTTGCTGGCCCATTCTTTCTTGAAATCGCTGAAATCGTCGCCGAGCGCTTTCTTCGGCTCCCAGTTGATCTTGCCGTCCACTTTCATAATCACGTGCCGCGCTTTGTCGGCCATGTGTGCGCCCCAGCACACCCACGACTTGCCATCGGCAACTTCCACCGCCTGATCTGCCGGGGTGCGGGATTTCGTGATGGGCGACGGGTCGAGCGCAAAGGTGAACTCCGGCGGGTCGTCCGCGTCCTTCTTGCCGGTGGATTTGCCCTTGTCCTTGTCCTTGGCTTTCTTGTCGGCAGCCGCGCGCTTTTTCATGATGTCGGCGCAGGATTTTGTCATGTCCTTTGCAAAGGCCTTGACGGCGTCCTCGATGCCGGTCGAGGTGTCGTTCTTGTCATCCGGCACGTCGGCCCCCCTCACAGTGTTGTGCGGGCAGTGTGCCAGTTATTGCGCAGTCCGTGAAGTTGCGCCTGCGGTGCTGCTGCACCGCACCATCGGGATTTTCGATGACGTCATGCCGTCTGTCGCATTGATCGGTTTGCGGCCCGCGCGCATTTTCTGCCATCAGGCACCGCCGCGCGGTGTGGAGGAAACATGCACGCCCAACCGTGGAACCCGGACATCGCCGCCGGGATCATCGCCCGCCATAGCCACGCGCAGGATGCGCTGCTGCCGCTGCTGCACGAATTGCAGGCCGAATTCGGCTGCGTGCCGGAAGCCGCCGTGCCGCTGGTGGCCCTCGCGATGAACCTGTCGCGCGCGGAAGTGCATGGCGTGGTGACGTTCTATCACGACTACCACCGCACCCCGCACGGCGCGCACACGGTCAAGCTCTGTCAGGCGGAGGCGTGTCAGGCCATGGGCGCGCGCGACCTCGCACGGCATGTGGAAGCCCGTTTGGGCGTGGGTCTGGGTGAGACCACGGCGGACGGAAAGGTGACCGCGCAGGCAATCTACTGCCTCGGCCTGTGCGCCACTGCACCGAGTGCTATGATCGACGGCAAACTGGCCGGACGGCTGACGCCTGCGCGGATGGACAAGCTGCTGGAGGCGCTGGCATGAAGCTGTTCATCTCCGCCGACGCTGCCGCCGTGGCGGTGGGGGCCGACGAGGTGGCCGCCGCGTTTGTGGCCGCCGGGTGCGACGTGGTGCGCACCGGATCGCGCGGCCTGCTGTGGCTGGAACCGCTGGTGGAACTGGCCACGCCCACGGGCCGCGTGGCCTATGGCCCGGTGGACGCCGCCGATGTGCCGGGGCTGCTGGCCGCCCTGCGCGGTGATGGCGCACACGCGTTGCGGATGGGTGACGTGGAAGCGCACCCGTATTTCGCCGCGCAGACCCGCATCACCTTCGCGCGCTGCGGCGTGGTCGATCCGCGCTCGCTGGACGACTACATCGCACATGGCGGCTACAAGGGGCTGGCGCGGGCGCGGGCGTTGGGGGCCGCAGCGACGCTGGATGAAATCGCCAATTCCGGCCTGCGCGGGCGTGGCGGCGCGGGCTTCCCAACTGGCATCAAGTGGAAAACCGTGGCTGCGGCACCGGGGCCGCAGAAATACATTGTCTGCAACGCCGACGAAGGCGATTCGGGCACGTTCTCCGACCGCATGATCATGGAAGGCGACCCGTTCCAGCTGATCGAGGGCATGACCATCGCGGGTTTCGCGGTGGGTGCGTCCAAAGGCTACATCTACATCCGTTCGGAATACCCGCACGCCATCGCCACGTTCGGCGCGGCGATTGAAGCGGCCAAGGCCGGCGGCTGCCTCAGCGATTTCGACATCGAGATCCGCGTGGGGGCCGGCGCCTATGTGTGCGGCGAGGAAACCGCCCTGCTGGACAGCATCGAGGGCAAACGCGGGCAGGTGCGTGCCAAGCCGCCGCTGCCCGCGCATCAGGGCCTGTTCGGCAAACCCACCGTGATCAACAACGTGATCTCGCTGGCCAGCGTGCCGCCCATTCTGGCCGATGGGGCGGAGGCGTACAAGGCGCTGGGCTTCGGGCGTTCACGCGGCACCATGCCGGTGCAACTGGCGGGCAACATCAAGCATGGCGGCCTGTTCGAGGTGCCGTTCGGCATCACGCTGGGCGAACTGGTGGACGGCATCGGCGGCGGCACCGCCACGGGCCGCCCGGTGCGCGCGGTGCAGGTGGGCGGGCCGCTGGGGGCCTATTTTCCGCGCGCGCTGTTCGACACGCCGTTCGACTACGAAGCCTTCGCGGGCAAGGACGGGTTGATCGGCCATGGCGGTGTGGTGGTGTTTGACGACACGGTGGACATGGCCGAGCAGGCGCGGTTCGCCATGCAGTTCTGCGCCATCGAATCCTGCGGCAAATGCACACCCTGCCGCATCGGGTCCATTCGCGGCGCGGAAGTGATCGAGAAGATCATGCAGGGCCGCGACGTGGCCCGCAACCGCGCGCTGCTGCTGGATCTGTGCCAGACCATGAAGCTGGGTTCGCTGTGCGCGCTGGGCGGTTTCACGCCGTATCCGGTGCTGAGCGCGATCACGCATTTCCCCGAGGATTTCGACCGCGCGCCGCTGCGCGTTGCCGCCGAGTAAGGAGCCACCATGCCCCTCGTTGAAGAAATCGACTACGGCACCCAAGCCGCCGATGGCGCGCCGGTGACGCTGAGCATTGACGGCGTGAGCATCACGGTGCCCGCCGGCACCAGCATCATGCGCGCGGCGATGGAGGCGGGGACGAAAATTCCCAAGCTCTGCGCCACGGATACGCTGAACGCATTCGGCTCCTGCCGCCTGTGTCTGGTGGAAATCGACGGCCGCAACGGCACGCCTGCCAGTTGCACCACGCCGGTCGCCCCCGGCATCAAGGTGCGCACGCAAACCCCTCGGCTCGCACAAATCCGCCGTGGCGTGATGGAACTGTATATCAGTGACCATCCGCTCGATTGCCTGACCTGTGCCGCCAACGGCGACTGCGAGTTGCAGGACATGGCGGGCGCGGTGGGCCTGCGCGATGTGCGCTACGGCTACGATGGCGCCAATCATCTTGTCGCCGCCAAGGACGAATCGAACCCGTATTTCACCTACGATGCGTCCAAGTGCATCGTCTGCTCGCGCTGCGTGCGGGCGTGTGAGGAAGTGCAGGGCACCTTTGCGCTGACCATCGACGGGCGCGGCTTCGGCTCCCGCGTCGCTGCCGGCATGAACGAGAGTTTTCTGTCCAGCGACTGCGTGTCCTGTGGCGCGTGCGTGCAGGCGTGTCCGACCGCGACGCTGACCGAGAAAAGCGTCATCGAACAGGGCCAGCCGGAACACTCGGTTGTCACCACCTGCGCCTATTGCGGCGTGGGCTGTTCGTTCAAGGCCGAGATGCGCGGCGAAGACGTGATCCGCATGGTGCCGTGGAAAGACGGCAAGGCCAATCACGGCCATAGCTGCGTGAAGGGCCGCTTCGCGTGGGGTTACGCCACGCACAAGGACCGCGTCACCAAGCCGATGATCCGCGCCAAGGTCAGCGACCCGTGGCGTGAAGTGTCGTGGGACGAGGCGATTGCCTACACCGCCAGCGAGTTCAAGCGGATTCAGGCGCAGTACGGCAAGGATTCGGTGGGGGGCATCACCTCCTCGCGCTGCACCATCGAAGAATCCTATCTGGTGCAGAAACTCATCCGCGCCGGTTTCGGCAACAACAACGTGGATACCTGCGCGCGGGTGTGCCACTCGCCCACCGGCTATGGTCTGGCCAACACGTTCGGCACCTCGGCGGGCACGCAGGATTTCGATTCGGTCGAGCAGGCTGACGTGATCCTGATCATCGGCGCCAACCCGACGGATGGGCATCCGGTGTTCGCGTCACGCATGAAGAAGCGTCTGCGCGCGGGGGCCAAGCTGATCGTTGTTGATCCGCGCCGCACCGACATCGTGCGCAGCCCGCATATCGAAGCGCAGCACCATCTGCCGCTGCAACCCGGCACCAACGTGGCGATCATGAACGCGCTGGCGCATGTGATTGTGACCGAAGGGCTGGTGAACGAGGCATTCGTGCGCGAGCGCTGCGACATGGACGCGTTCAACGACTGGGCGGCGTTCGTGGCCGAGGCGCGCAATTCGCCGGAAGAAGTGGGCAAGATTGCCGGTGTGGCGCCCGAGGAAATCCGCGCCGCCGCGCGGCTGTACGCCACCGGCGGCAATGCGGCGATCTATTACGGGCTGGGTGTCACCGAACATAGCCAGGGCACCACGACGGTGATGGCGATTGCCAATCTGGCGATGGCCACCGGCAATATCGGCCGCCCCGGCGTGGGTGTGAACCCGCTGCGCGGGCAGAACAACGTGCAGGGCGCGTGCGACATGGGCAGTTTCCCGCATGAACTGCCGGGCTACCGCCATATCAGCGACACCAAGACGCGCGAATTGTTCGAAGGCGTGTGGGGCGTGCATCTGGAAGCCGAGCCGGGCTTGCGCATTCCCAACATGCTGGATGCGGCGGTCGGCGGCAGCTTCAAGGGCATCTACATTCAGGGCGAGGACATTCTGCAATCCGACCCCGACACGCATCACGTGCAGGCGGGGCTCGCCGCCATGGAATGCGTGGTGGTGCAGGATTTGTTCCTGAACGAGACGGCAAACTACGCGCATGTGTTCCTGCCGGGCAGCACCTTTCTGGAACGCGACGGCATCTTCATCAACGCCGAACGCCGCACGCAGCGCATCCGCCGCGTGATGTCCCCGCGCGCCGGGCTTGCCGATTGGGAAGTCACGCAGAACCTTGCCAACGCCATGGGGTGCGGCTGGCACTACACGCATCCGTCCGAGATCATGGACGAGATTGCCGCACTCACGCCCACGTTTGCCGGCATCAGCTACGCGAAGCTGGATGAAGTGGGTTCCGTGCAGTGGCCGTGCAATGAAAAAGCACCGATGGGCACGCCGATCATGCACATCGACGGCTTCGTGCGCGGCAAGGGCAATTTCCTTGTCACCGAGTATCAGCCCACCGACGAACGCAGCAACCGCCGCTTCCCGCTGCTGCTGACCACCGGGCGCATCCTGAGCCAATACAATGTCGGCGCGCAGACGCGGCGCACCGGCAACGTGGTGTGGCACCAGGAAGACGTGCTGGAAATCCACCCCGCCGACGCCGAGGCGCGCGGCCTGCGCAGCGGCGACTGGGTGCGCCTTGCCAGCCGTGCGGGTGAAACCTCGCTGCGCGCGGTCATCACCGACCGGGTGGCCCCGGGCGTGGTGTACACCACGTTCCACCACCCCGGCACGCAGGCCAACGTGATCACCACCGAGTTCTCTGACTGGGCGACCAATTGCCCGGAATACAAGGTGACGGCGGTGCAGATCACGCCCAGCAACGGGCCGAGCCAGTGGCAGGTGGACTACGATGAACAGGCGCGGCAGAGCCGCCGGATTCTGGCGGACGCGGCGGATTGAGGTACACCGCCGGCGACTATGCTTTCGACAGTCTGGCGGGGCGCGGGCATGTCGGGCGGCATATCGGCCGGACGGAGGTGGAGTTGCGGGAGCGGCTTCAGCAGGCGAGCCTGCAAGTGGCCAGCAGCTTTGCCGATCTGGACGAGGCAGTCGCCTGTATCGATCTGGCCCTGCAGGCCGAGGCGGAGGCAGTCTTCCGGTGGTTGCAGCTTAACCGGAGCCCTGTGCATCGGATTTCGGCTACTCTGCCTGCGCCATGCGGCCTTGTCGTGACGCTCAGCCCCCGCCGCGTCATGATGGGAGCAACCGTCCGGGTCGTGCTGAGACGGGATGCTGGCAAAAGCCCGCCCTGTTACGTCGAGACCGCTTTTCTGCTGCCATAGGTGCCGACATGAGCGTCACGGACCCAGAGCGTTATCCCGAACTCGGTCATCTTTTCGGGTGCTACCTGAATCAGGACTATGACATTTACGGCGGAGGCCTGGGCGGTGCGGTTCGGGCGCTTGCGCGCGACGAGCGGCCTGAGATTGTCCTGGCCCTGCGCACCGAGATTGCCCGATTTCTGGCGGAAAACCGGGGCAATGAGGACGTGGCGCTGGATGCCATCGACGATGGCCGCGCCCACCCGCCCGGCCTGACCGCGGCCGACTATCTGGAATGGATCGGCGATGTGCTGGCAAGAGCCGCACAACAACACGCCGCCGAATGACCCCCACCCACCGCACCGCCGCCCCCGAGATCTGGCGCCACGGCGCCCGCGTGCCCCAATTCGCCAACGGGGGCCCTGTGCGTGAAATTCCGGAAGAAGTGCCGCTGGCCATCACCTTCAACCGTGAAACCTACGCGGTGATGATGGGCACGCCCGCCGATCTGGAAGATTTCGCCACCGGTTTCGCGTTGACCGAGGGCATCATCCAGTCCCCGGCGGAAATTGCCTCGCTGCAAGTGCTGGAACATGCGCGCGGCATCGAGTTGCGGATGGATCTGCCGCTGCCGTCGCTGGAACGCCTGACCGCCCGCAAGCGCCGTCTGGCCGGGCCCACCGGATGCGGGCTGTGCGGCATCGACAGTCTGGAGGAGGCTTCGCGCAGCCCTCGCCGGGTGCCCGAGGGCGGGCACTTCGACGCGGCGGCGATTCTGCGGGCCATGCGGGCGATGGAGCCGTTGCAGACGTTGAATGCCATCACCCGCGCGGTGCATGCCGCCGCCCTCTGGCTGCCAGGGCAGGGTGTTGCGCTGCTGCGCGAGGATGTGGGCCGCCACAATGCGCTGGATAAACTGGCCGGGGCGGTCGCGCGGGCGGGCATCGCCACGCAGCGGGCGGCCGTGCTGCTGTCCAGCCGCGTGTCCATCGAGATGGTACAGAAAGCCGCCGTGGTCGGGGCCCCCCTGCTGGTGGCGGTCTCCGCCCCCACCGCGCACGCAGTGCGGCTGGCCGAGGCGGCGGGGCTGACGCTGGCCGCCATTGCGCGCGCTGACGGATTCGAAGTTTTCACCGGCGCACACCGGATCACCACAGAGGCAACGTCGCATGTCGCATGATGACAAGCTGGTCTACATGGCCAACCAGATCGGCAAGTTCTTCGCCAGCCAGGGGGCGGACAAGGCGGCGGACGGCGTTGCCACGCATCTGCGCAAGTTCTGGGACCCGAGCATGCGCCGCGCCATCGTGGCGCAGCTTGAAGCCGGGCAAGCCGAAGGGCTGGAGCCGTTCGCCCGCGCGGCGGTGGTGAAAATTGCCGGCGAAATGGCCGCCAAGGCCGGATAACCGCCACACTCTGCGACCAATGTCCACTCGACACCCTGCCACGCCCGCCGTAATGCGGCGGCGCAACGTCACCTCGACCGGGAGCCACCCTGCATGAAACTCGCCGCCATCGCCGCCGCCGTTGCGGTGTTCGCCTTCGCCCATGCCGCGCGCGCCGATGGCGACGTGGAAGCGGGCAAGACCGTGTTCAAGAAATGCGCCATCTGCCACAGCATCGACCCTGCCAAGAAGGGCATCGGCCCGACGCTGTTCGGCGTGGTGGGCCGCGCCTCGGCCAGCGTGGAAGGCTTCGCCTATTCGGATGCGATGAAGGCGGCGGCCAAGACGTGGGATGCGGCCACGCTGGATGTGTATCTGACCAACCCGAAAGCGCTGGTGCCGGGCACCAAGATGATCTTCCCCGGCCTGCCGAAGCAGGAAGACCGTGACAACGTGATCGCCTATCTGGCGACGCTGAAGTAGTCAGCGTTCCGCCAGCGCGCGCATCCTGGCCGCAAACCCGGCCGGGTCGGCGCGCGCGGCATCGGGCACCGCCACATCGGCCACCATGCGGGCCGGGCCTGCCGAGAGCAGCAGCACCCGGTGGGCCAGCGCTGCCGCGTCCGCCAGATCATGCGTCACCAGCAGTGCGGCGCAGGGCCGTGCCGCCCACGCCCGGCGCAGCAGCGCCCGCGCGCCGTCCACGCTGGCCGGGTCCAGCGAGGCGAAAGGCTCGTCCAGCAACAGCAGATCGGGCGCTATTGCCAGCGCCCGGGCCAGTGCGGCGCGGCGGGCCATGCCCAATGACAGGGTGGCGGCCAGTTGGTCAGCGGCGGGTGCAAGACCCAGCAGGCCGAGCAATTCGGCGGCATCCGCATCCGGTGCCCCGGCCAGCAGCAGATTCTCCCGCACCGTGCGCCACGGCAGCAGGCGGGGTTCCTGAAACGCCATGCCCAGACGCGGCGGGTGCGCCCAGGTGAGCGTGCCGTCGAAGGCAGTGTCCAGCCCGGCGACGATGCGCAGCAGCGTGGACTTGCCGCAGCCGGACGGGCCGCAAATGGCCAGAATTTCGCCCGCGTCCAGCGAAAACCGCAGCCCGGCAATGGCGGTGCGCCCCGCGAACGCCTTGCGCGCCACGTCCACCGTCAGCATCACGCCCGCCACCCCAGCGCCCGGCGCTCCAGCGGTTGCAGCACGCCCCATTCCAGCGCCTGCACCACAAGCGCGAAGGCCAGCGTGTAGGCGAGGATGCCGGTGACATCGAACAGCTGGAAATACACCTCGATCTGAAACCCCACCCCGTCGCTGCGGCCCAGCAACTCCACCACCAGCACGATCTTCCAGATCAGCGCGAGGCCGGAGCGGGCGGCGGCGAACAGATACGGGGCCAGTTGCGGCAGCACCACATGGCGCAGCACCCGGCCCGGCGGCATGCGGTAGATATGCGCCATCTCCAGCAATCCGGGGTCGAGCGCGCGCGCGCCTTCGCGCAGCGTGACCGCCGTGGTGGGCAGCTTGTTCAGCGTGACTGCCAGAATGGCCGAGGCTTCGCTGAGCCCGAACCACACATAGATCAGCACCGTCAGCACCAGCGCGGGCAGGTTCAACAGCCCGGTCAGCCACGCATCCAGCACCCGGTCCAGTTTCGGCAGGCGGCCCATGGCCAGCCCGAGCGCGCTGCCCAGCACCATCGACAGCGTGAAGGCGGCGGCGATGCGCCACAGCGTGATGCCCAGATTGGCGGGCAGCGCGCCAGACAGCGTCTCGCGCCACAGCACCGCCACCACATGGCTGAACGTGGGCAGCATCCGGCTGGCCGCCAGCCGCCCCGCCACTTCCCACGCCGCGAGAAACCCGAGCAGCGAGAGCAGCCGGGCGCTTGGGATCAGGCGGAGCAGGAAGGAGGGCGTTTGCGGCACCACGAACTGAAGAACATTTGCGGGCGGCGCCCGCGCCGTTTCTGCCACTTCCGGCGCGGCTGCGCTATGGGGCGCAGTGCTGCTTTCGCACGCCGGTCCGGGCGATGTGGATCAGCCCGCGTCGTCCTCGTACCAGGTGCGCCCGGCGCGCTCGATCAGCGCAATCGCCGCCGTCGGCCCCCAAGTGCCGGAGGTATAGCCCTTCGGCGCGTCGCTGCTGTTGCTCCAGCCGTCCAGAATCGGGTCAATCCACGTCCACGCCGCTTCCACCTCGTCACGGCGCATGAACAGGGTCTGGTTGCCGCGCACCACGTCCATCAGCAGGCGCTCATAGGCGTCCGGATTGCGGACGTTGAACATTCTGGCGAAGCTCATGTCCAGCGGCACATGGGCCAACCGCATCCCGCCCGGCCCCGGATCCTTGATCATCAGCCACAGCTTCACGCCTTCATCCGGTTGCAGGCGGATCACCAGACGGTTGGCATCCAGCGGCCCGGCGCTTTTGTCGAACACCGAATGCGGAATCGGGCGGAAGGCGACAACGATTTCCGAGACCCGGCTGGACAGGCGCTTGCCGGTACGCAGGAAAAACGGCACCCCGGCCCAGCGCCAGTTGGCGATGTCGGCGCGCAGGGCCACGAAGGTCTCGGTGCGGCTGGCCGGGTTGCCGAGTTCTTCCAGATACCCGGCCACCGGCCCGCCCGCCGAGGCCCCGGCGCGGTACTGGCCGCGCACGGTGTTGTCCTGCACGGTCTGCGCGGTGAACGGCACCAGCGATTTCAGCACTTTCAGCTTCTCGTCGCGCACCGCATCGGCGGCGAGCGAGGTCGGCGGCTCCATCGCCACAAGGCAGAGCAGCTGCAACATGTGGTTCTGCACCATGTCGCGCAGCGCGCCCGCCGTGTCGTAATACCCGGCGCGGCCTTCGACCCCGAGCGTCTCGGCCACCGTGATCTGCACGTGGTCGATATGGGCGGCGTTCCACAGCGGCTCGAACAGCGCGTTGCCGAAGCGCAGCGCCATCAGGTTCTGCACCGTCTCTTTGCCGAGGTAATGGTCGATGCGGTATACCCGGTCTTCCGGGAACACCGCGCCGATCTGGTCGTTCACGTGCGTGGCCGATTCCAGGCTTTTGCCGATGGGCTTTTCCACCACCACGCGCGAATTGCCGTTGGCCACGCCGAAGCGGCCCAGTGCGGTGCAGATCGGGCCGAACAGGTCCGGGCCGGTGGCCAGATAGAACACGCGGATGCGCTTGGGCTGGTCGGCCAGCGCCGCTTCCAGATCGGGCCAGCCAGCCTCGCCATCCGCCTGCACCGCCACATAGGACAGGCGGGCGAGGAAGCGTTCCACCACATCGGCGGGCCGTTCCTCCGACTTGACGAAATTCTCCAGCCAGCCGCGCGCCATGTCGCGGAAGCCGTCATTGGAGATCTGGCGGCGGGAAGTGCCGACGATGCGGGCGCCGGGCGGAATCTGCCCGGCCTCGTCCCGATGGAACAGCGCCGGAATCAGCTTGCGGGCGGCGAGGTCTCCGGTGGCTCCGAAGACGACGAGATCGAACGGTTCGACGGCAATGACGCGGGCGACCATGAATGCCTCTCACACAGGTTGGGCGCCGAGCCGTGCGGCTGGCGCCGTTCCTCCCCGCGATCATGTTGGGGAGGGTGGTATCACCGGCCATGCCGGGGCGGGAAGGGGGATCAGCGCAGCGTGCCGGGCCGCAGCCGCTGAAAATCGGCTGCCAGCGCGTCCAGCGCGGCGTCCAGCAGGATGGGGTCCATGCCGAGCGTGGCGGCGATGGCGCGGCGTTCTTCGGCATGGGCAAGAAAATCGAGCACCCATGCCAGTTTGCGGGTGATCTCGCTGCCATAGGCGCGTTCGGCCTTGGTCCACGCGGCGGGCGGCAACGGCCCGCGCCGCAAGGCCAGCATGCCGAGATCGGCGGCATCGCGGCAGGCTGTGGCGCGGTCCTGACAGCGATCAGCATTGGCGAGCAGTTTTTCCGCCACACGATCTACCGGGGACAGGCGCGGCACGCCCAGCACGGTGTCGGACACACCATCCAGGGCAATGCGTGCCTCGCGCACGATTTCGTAGCGCAGTTCCATCCCCTGCACCGCGATGATGCCACGGATGCCGTACTGGTCGGCCCGCACCGCCCGCGCCTCCTGCACGCCGCGGCCGAACAGGGCGGCGGCCCCTTGTATGACGGCGCGGCTGCGCAGTTCGCGGTAGCCATCGGCGTCAGCGCACAGGAAATCGATGTCCTTGCTCAGACGGTATTCCCCCAGATCGAGCACGATTTCAGTGCCGCCGCCGAACCAGCATCGGCACTGCGTCAACAGCGCGTGATCCATTGCCTGCAAGGCGGCGGCCACGGCGCGATGTTCGGGCCGCTGGTACTCGGCCATCTGCCGTACTCCTGCGTGCGCCTATTTCGTCGTCAGCAGATGACCGCCGCCATAGCGCCCGGCCAGTCCTGCGATCAGGGCGCGTTCCTCGCCGGTCAGCGCGGACTGGTCCACATGCCGCCAATTGGCTTCGTACAGCCCCAAGGCTTCTTCGCCACTGATCGGGCGTGCGGTGTCCCGGTTCCAGGCCAGCCGTGCCAGTTCGGGGAAGCGGGCCGGAATGATGCTGTCGGTGCCAGACATGCCGGATAGTCTAGGCGGCGCGGCCCTGCTCGCAAAGCCGCGCCGGGAAGAAGTCAGACCGTCTCGGCCACCGCAGGCGGGGCCATCGCGCCGGTCATCATCGCCACAGCGTCCGACATGGAATGCAGCCTGGGGTCGATGGTGCACAGGCGGCGGCCGAGGCGGTGGATGTGGATGCGGTCGCAGACTTCGAACACGTGCGGCATGTTGTGGCTGATCAGCACGATGGGCAGGCCGCGGCGCTTCACATCCTTGATCAGTTCCAGCACGCGGCGGCTTTCCTTCACGCCCAGCGCGGCCGTGGGTTCATCCATGATGATCACCTTGCTGCCGAACGCCGCCGCGCGCGCCACCGCGACACCCTGGCGCTGGCCGCCGGACATGGTTTCGATGGTCTGGGCAATGTTCTGGATGGTCATCAGCCCGAGTTCGGACAGTTTCTCACGCGCAATCCGCTCCATCGCGCCACGGTCGAGCTTGCGGAACACCTTGCCGAGGATGCCCTGTGAGCGGATTTCGCGGCCCAGAAACATGTTGTCGGTGATGCTGAGCGCGGGTGAGAGCGCCAGCGTCTGGAACACCGTCTCGATGCCCGCGTTGCGGGCATCTTCCGGGGTGCGGAAATGCACCACCTGCCCGTCGAGGCGGATTTCACCCTCGTCGGGCACCACGGCACCGTTCAGCACCTTGATCAGCGAGGTCTTGCCCGCGCCGTTGTCGCCGATGACGCCCAGAATCTCGCCCGGATACAGGTCGAAATCGGCATGGTTCAGGGCGGTGACGCGGCCATAGCGCTTGGTCAGGCCGCGTGCGGACAGAACAGCAGCAGGCGCGCTCATGCCGAAACCCTCCGGATCCACTGGTCGATTGTCACGGCGGTGATGCTCAGCACGCCCACCGCAAGGTCCTGCCACAACACTTCCACGCCCGAGATCGACAGGCCGGTTCGGAACACGCCCACGATCAAGGCACCCAGCAACGTGCCGACGATGGACCCGCGCCCGCCGAACAGGCTGGTGCCGCCGATCACCACGGCGGTGATGCTGTCCAGGTTGGCACTCTGCCCCGCCGCCGGGCTGATGGAGCCGATGCGGCCGATCAGCACCCAGCCCGCCATGGCGCAGATGCCGCCCGCGGCCATGTACACCTGCAACAGCGTGCGCCGCGTGCGGATACCGGCCAGGGTTGCCGCTTCCGGGTCGTCACCGATGGCGTGAACGTGGCGGCCCCAGGCGGTCCAGTTCAGCACGTACCAGGCCACGCAGAACAGCAGCACCATGAACACGGAGCCGTAGATGAAGCGCGCGCCGCCGAACTCGATGGCGTTGCCGAACCACTGCAAAATGGGGGCGGCGTCTTCCACGTCCTGCGCACGGACGGTGGCGCTGTCCGAATACCACAGGTTGATGGAGTAATAGATCTGCCAGGTGCCCAGCGTGACGATGAACGGCGGCAGACGCACGTAGGTGACAAGCGCGCCGTTGATGGCACCGCACAGCAACCCGACCGCAAGCCCGACCGGCAAGGCCAGCGGCCCGCTGAGGAAGGCGTTGTCGCCCACGGTCAACCCGCCGAGGACCACGGTGACCAGCACCGTGATGGCACCCACCGACAGGTCAACGCCCGCCGTGAGGATCACCAGCGTCTGTGCGACGCCGATCATGGCGATGATGGTGACCTGTGCGAGAATGATCGACAGGGTCGAGACCAGCAGGAAGCGCGGGGCGCCGAAATAACCAAATACCAGCACGGCCAGCACCAGCACCAGCAGCGGGGTGGTGGTGGGGAAGTTGTGCAGGAAATGCTGCAATTTCTGGAGCGGGCCACGGCCATGCGTGTCAAACGAGGCCACGGTCTGGTCGGCAGCGGCGGTCGCCTGTTCGAAGTCGGCGGGTGCGGCTTTGGGCGCGTTGTCGGTCAAGGCCCCCTCCAAGGTCGTAAATGCAAGCGGGACATCAGGCAAACTTCAGCCAAGCAACGCAGGGAGGGCGGCAAGCCGCCCTCCCGTCGTCGATGGTGCCGTGAGCTTCAGCCGGGAATCAACCCCAGCAGAGCTTCAGGCCTTCTTCGGACGTGATCGAGGGCAGGCCTTCGACCGGGTGATCGGTCACCAGCTTCACGCCGGTGTCGATGTCGGTCGGCTTCTTGCCGGTCTTGATGAATTCAGACACGGCTTCCACGCCCTTGGAGGCCATCAGTAGCGGGAACTGCATGGAGGTGGCGCCGATGACGCCAGCCTTCACGTTGCGCACGCCGGGGCAGCCGCCGTCGACCGAGACGATCAGCACGTTGCCGGCCTTGCCAGCCGACTTCAGCGCCTTGTAGCCGCCTTCGGCGGCCGGCTCGTTGATGGTGTAGATCACGTTCATGCCCGGGTCTTTGGCCAGCAGGTTTTCCACCGACTTCTGGCCGTTTTCCGGGTTGCCCATCGAGGACTCGTGGCCGATCACGCGGCTGTCCTTTTCCGAGCCGTTGATCTTGCCGTTCGGCACTTCGATGCCGAAGCCGGTCAGGAACCCGGTGTCACGCAGAACGTCAACGGTGATGTTGTCCTTGTTGATGTCCAGCATGCCGATGCGGGCGGTCTTGGCCTTGTCGCCCAGCGTCGCCAGCGCCCACTTGCCGATGTTCAGGCCGGCCTTGAAGTTGTCGGTGGCGAAGGTGGCGTCGGCCGAGTTGGCCGGGTCGAGCGGGGTGTCGAGCGCGATCACCAGCAGGCCGGCCTTGCGGGCCTTCTCGATCGACGGGACGATCGCCTTGGAGTTCGCGGGCGTGATCAGGATGCCCTTGGCGCCGGCGGCGATCAGGTTTTCGATGGCCTGAACCTGGGTGTCGTTGTCGGTGTCGAACTTGCCGGCGAAGGTGAGCAGCTTGATGCCCTTTTCCTTGGCGGCAGCCTGCGCGCCCTGCTTCATCTTCACGAAGAAGGGGTTGTCGTTGGTCTTGGTGATCAGGCCGACGGTCTCTTCGGCGCGGGCGGCGGAGGCAATCACCAGGCCGGCGGCGAGCGCCAGCGCGGTGGTGGACAGCAGGCGAAGGGTCTTCGACATGGGTCTCTCCCAGAGTTGATGAGTCGTCGTGTGTGCGTGTCTCGCCGGTCCCTGCTGGCGGTTCGCAGGGGCAGGCGCGGTACGGGTGCAGCGCGGTATGTTCCGCGCGACGATCCGCCGAAGTGATAAAAAGCCCATCAAAAGGCCTATGTCAATATAGCCGAACAAAAATTCTCAACAACGTCAATATGTTGCACGAAAATGCGCGTGAATGACAGTAACGCCGAAATGGCGCTGTCATTCTGGGTTGCTCGTTATTGCCGGGCGCCCTAGGGCGGCGCCTCACCCGTCCCGGGGTCAGGCAAGCAGCGGGGCATAGGGATTCCCCTCCTGTCCGCCGCGCTCACCGGCACTCAGCGTGCCCGGCCCGATGCCGTTGGCCGTCATGCCGTTGCCGCCGGGGCCGAATTGCAGGAAAAGCGGCAGCGTCGCCGCGCCCAGCGCGCCCGCCATGGCACCGAAACTGCCGCGCAGCAGCGCAGGCGGGGTACGGGCTTCGGCCACGCGGGCGGACAGGGCAGGGGCGAGTTGGGCAATGAGCCGGCCGGTCCACGCGGGCGGCAGGTCGCTGTCGATCACCACGGCGGGCACGTCCAGCAGCGCGCGGGCGGTCAGCAACGGGACGCTCAGCGCGTCCACACAATCGGCCAGCCATTCGCCCGCCGGGATCGGGGCGGTTTCCAGTGCGTCGAACGCAATGCCGCCCGCGCCGCGAAACCGCAGATGCCGCCGCAGCGCGTTCAGCGACGCACGCCCCAGCAAAATGCCGCCCTGCCCGCCCTTGACCGCCGAGGGCAGCGTGGAGGGGCCGACCGGGATCATGCCGATATCGGCCGCATGGCCGGTGGGGCCGCGCACGCATTGCCCGCCCAGCACCAGACCGCCACCGATGGCGGGCCCGATGAACACGTACAGAAAATCATCCAGGCTGCGGCCGTGGCCGTGGAACAGTTCGGCAATCGCCGCCGCCGTGCCGTCGTTTTCTTCCAGCACGGGCAGCCCGCAGGCCGCCGACAACGCCGGGCCGAACGCGGTGCCGTCCCACGCGGCGAATTGCTCGGCGGGCAGGTCCAGCTCGGTCAGCCAGCTGCCCAGATTGTCCGGGCGCGCAATGCCGATGCCGGTAATCCGCCGCCGCCGTGCGGCCGGCACCAGCTTGACGATGCGGGCGATGTCGTCGCGCAGCAAGTCCACGGTCTGCGCCGGGGCGGGCAGGGTCTGGTTGTGCGTGACCAGCGACAGCACGTTGCCGCCCAGATCGGTCAGCGCGGTTTCGATACAGGTGCGGTCCAGCCGCACGCCGATGGCGTAGGCCCCCGCCGGGTCCAGCGCCAGCATGGTGGCAGGCTGGCCGCGATTGCCCTCATGCTTCTTGCCCAGCGTCTGCACCAGACCGGACTGTTCAAGCTGCTTGATGATTTCGCCAACCGCCGTATTGGTCAGCCCCGCCGCCCGCGCCAGATCGGCCCGCGACGCCTCGCCCAGACGGCGCAGGCGCTGCAGGATCAGGCGCTGGTTGAAATGCCGGATATGGACGGATGAGGCCCCTTGGCCAGCACCTCCAGCCCCGGCGCGGCGGGTGGACATAAACAGACGTTTCCCTCGTCAAATCGGGCGGATTTCCGCGCCGCAGCATTGTTCAATTAGATTGGTTTAATAATCGGGCGAGGCATGGCTGTCAACGGCCCTGCGCGTGGCACGGGCAGAGTCAGCGCGAAAATTGGGCGGATGCCTCGGCGGGGTGGCACCGGCGCTGGCTGCGCCGGTGCGTCGATAGCCGGATTTAGCCGCGCATGCGGCTCCCGCTCGGGTCGAACGGCGCGTCTGGCGAAATATGCGCCTGCCGGGGCGCGCCCAGCGCCTCGATGGTGAAGGCGTCATTCCGCTGGGCGTGCTGCACTGGCACATAGGCGAGCGCGATGGACTTGCCGCTCCAGTGCGCGTAGCCGCCGGAGGTAACCCAGCCCACCGTCGCGCCATCGATGCTCACAGGCTCGTCGCCCACCACGTCCGCGCCGAATTCCTCCACGATCAGGCTGACCAGTTTCAGCGCGCCGCCCGACTGTTTTTCGGCCAGCGCGGCCTCACGGCCAATGAAATCGCCCTTCTTGAGGTTGACGAAGCGGCCCAACCCGGCCTCGAACGGGCCATAGATGGGCCGGTATTCGCGCGCCCATGTGCCAAAATTCTTCTCCAGCCGCATGGAATTCAGCGCCCGCATGCCAACGTGGCGGATGCCGTACTGCGCGCCGTGTTCCAGCAACAGCGTGTAGAGCGCGAGGTGATAATCCGGCGACACCCAGAATTCGTAGCCCAGATCACCGGTAAAGCTGATGCGGCCCACATGCGCCGGGATCATGCCGAGATCCATCTTCCGATACGACATGAACGGGAATGCGGCGGTGGACACGTCCTCACCCGCCAGATCGGCGAGCAACTTCTGCGCATTGGGCCCGGCGATGGACAGGCCCATGAACGCGGTGCGCAGGGACCGAATGGCAACGCCGCTGGCGGGCAGCAGCGATTCCCACCAGCGCATGTGGTACTGCTCGGCCGGGCCGCTGCCGAACACGTGGAACACGGTGGCGGACACGCGGGCGACGGTGAAATCGCCGATCAGTTTTCCGTTCGCGTTCAGCATCGGCGCCAGCACGATCTTGCCCGCGTCCGGCATCCGGTTGGTGAGCACATGGTTCAGGAAGGCTTCAGCGCCGGGGCCGGAAAATTCGTATTTGGCGTAGCCGCTGGTGTCCAGCAGGCCCACCGCCGTGCGCACCGCGCGGCATTCGGCGGCCACCGGTTCATGCGCATTGCTGCGCTTGAAGGTCACGTCCTCGCGCGCCGCCATGCCTTCGGGCGCGAACCACAGCGGGTATTCCAGCCCGAACGCGACACCGAACACCGCACCCGCCGCCTTCAGGCGGTCATAGATGGGCGTGGTGCGCAACGGGCGGGCCACCGGCAATTCCTCGTTCGGGAATGTCACGCGGAAGCGGCGGCCGTAGTTTTCGCGCACCTTGGCATTGGTGAAGGCGAGTGTGGCGTAGTCGCCGAAGCGGGCGACATCCATGCCCCACACGTCGAAGCCGGGGTCGCCGTTGATCATCCAGTTGGCCAGCGCCAAGCCCACGCCGCCGCCCTGGCTGAACCCGGCCATCACGCCGCAGGCCACCCAGAAATTGCGCATGCCGCGCACCGGGCCGATCAGCGGATTGCCATCCGGCGCGAACGTGAACGGGCCGTTGACGATCTTCTTGATGCCGGCATCGGCCAGCGCCGGGAAATGCTTGAAGCCCACTTCAAGATTGTCGGCGATGCGGTCCAGGTCGGGCGGCAGCAACTCCGCAGAGAAATCCCACGGCGTGGTCTTGGGCGACCACGGCACGCCGTTATGCTCGTACGTGCCCATCAGGAAGCCGCGGCGTTCCTGACGCAGATAAATCTCGCCTTCAAAGTCCAGCACGCCGGGATATTCCTCGGCCGCCAGCAGATGCGGCACATCCTCGGTGAGCAGATACTGGTGCTGCATCGCCAGAATCGGCAATTCGATGCCGACCATGCGGCCCACTTCACGCGCCCACAACCCGCCCGCATTCACCACGTGTTCGGCATGGATGGTGCCGTTGCTGGTAACCACGTTCCAGCCGCCATCCTCGCGCTGCACCAGTTCTTCCACCTTGGTGCGGCGGTAGATTTCCGCCCCTGCGATGGTGGCCGACTTGGCGTAGGCGTTGGTGGTGCCCGAAGGGTCCAGATGGCCCTCGAACGGGTCCCACATCGCTCCCAGGAACTGTGACTTGTCGATGATGGGCACGCGCCGCGCGGCTTCGTCGATGCTGACCATCTCGGCATCGAGGCCAAGGTAGCGGCCCCGCGCGACGGCCATCTTCACCCAGTCCATCCGCTCTGGCGTGCCCGCCAGCACATAGCCGCCAGTGACATGCAGGCTGCAGGACTGGCCGGAGATGGCTTCGATCTCCTTGTACAACTCGATGGTGTATTTCTGCAGCTTGGCCACATTGGGGTCGCCGTTCAGCGTATGGATGCCGCCCGCCGCGTGCCATGTGGACCCGCAGGTGAGTTCATCACGCTCCAGCAGCACCACGTCTTTCCAGCCGAGTTTGGTGAGGTGATACAGCACCGAACAGCCGACAACGCCGCCGCCGATGACGGCCACTTGCACATGCGATTTCATGGGACTTGTCCTTGTGGCAGCGCCGAGGCGGCGGTTTGGAACCATTGCAGCAGAAAAGCGGCGAATTGGCGTTCGGCATGCAGCCGCATCGCCGCGCCATGCAGGTACATTATCACGCGCACGCCGCCGAACAGCGTGCGGACGCACTGGCCGGGCGTGAGTGCAACAGTGCTGCCCATCGCCAGCACATCGGCCGCGCGGGGCCCGGAGAGTTCGAAGACCACAAGCCCATCGGCCATGTCACTGACAAAGCCCTCCGGCGGCGCGCCGCCCACCTGCAGGGCCAGGTCAGGCGCCAGCCACAGTGTGTACGTGTCTGCGCCCGCAATGCTGCCGGGCGGCTGATCGCAGGGCACGTAGAACTGCGCTGGCAGGTCCAGCACGCGCACGGCAAACCCCGGCGCTTCCACCGTGCCGGTGAACGGGCGGCGGTGCAGATTATCCATGCAGGCGCTCCCCCGCCGGATCGACAAAAACCGGCGATACCAGTTTGGCCTTCATCAATGCGCCGAGATGGAACAACTCCACTTCCGCCCCCGCAGCGGCCAGTTCGCGGCCGCGTTCGATCATGCCCAGCGCGATGGACCGGCCAAGTGCGGGGGAGTGGCATGCGGATGTCACCCAGCCCCGGCTGCGGCGCTTGCCATCGCGGATTTCAACGGCGTGCGCCCCCACTGCGGGAACCTGTGTGGGGTCCAGCGGCAACAGACCCACGAATTGCCGCCGGTCCGGCCGCAGCGCGTCCGGGGTCAGCAGCGAGCGTTTGCCGGTGAAATCGACTTTCTTGGCGCGCAGCGGCCCGGACATGCCCAGATCGTCCGGCAGCGTCATGCCATCGGTGTCCGTGCCGATCAGGATATAGCCCTTTTCCGCGCGCAGTACCGACAGGCTTTCGATGCCGTACGGGCAGATGCCGAACGGCGCGCCCGCCTCACGCAGCGCCGCCCACAGCGACGCACCGTAGCCGGACGGCACGGAGAGTTCGTAGCTGCGCTCTCCGGTAAAGCTCACGCGCGCGATGCGGCCTGCCACGCCGAGGATGCGGCCCTCGGCAAACGCCATATGCGGCAGCGCCTCCGGCGACAGGTCGATCGTGGTCAGCGGGGCCAGTACTTCGCGTGAACGCGGGCCGCTGACGGCGAAGGTGGCCCAGGCGGCGGTGGTGTCGTGCAGGGCAACGCGCAGATGCGGATACTCGGTCTGCCGCCACGCTTCCAGCAGCGCCAGCACGCCTGCGGTATGGCTGGAGGAAGGGGACAGCAGATAGCGGTCCGGGGCCAGCCGCGCGACCACGCCGTCGTCATACACCACGCCGGTTTCACGCAGCAGCAGCACGTAGCGCAGGCGGCCGGGTTTGAGGCTGGCGAGTTCGTTGTAGTACAGCAGGTTCAGGAATTCCGCCGCATCCGGCCCATGCACCACGATCTTGCCGAGGCTCGATCCGTCAAACAGCCCGCAGGCGCGCCGTGCCTCGCTTGCCTCACGCTGGATGGCCTGCGCGGCGGTTTCGCCCGCGTGCGGATAGCAGGCAGGGCGGAACCAGCCGCCATATTCGCGGATATCCGCGTCCATGCTGACATGTTCATCATGCGCGGGCAGCCGCCGCCACGGCGCATACAGCGCGCCATGCCGCATTCCGGCGATGGCCCCCAGCGTGACCGGCACATAGGGCGGGCGGAAGGTGGTTGTGCCCACCTGCGGAATCTCCCGCCCGGTGGCCTCGGCCAGCAGCGCCAGACCGTTCACGTTGCTGGTCTTGCCCTGATCGGTGGCCATGCCCAGCGTGGTGTAGCGCTTCAGATGCTCCACCGACGTGTAGCCCTCGCGTGCCGCCAGTGCCACGTCCTTGACCGTCACATCGTTCTGCAAGTCCAGCCACTGCCGCGCGGACTTGATCGGCACTTTCCAGTAGGCCTGCACCGGGGCGGCCGGATGCGCGGGCAGGGCGTGCGGTGCCGTGGCGGTAGCGCGCGCACCGAGTGAAGTTGCCGCAGCAACGCCCGCGGCATGGCCGCTGTGCAGCGTTTCATGCAGCGTCGCCGTGCCCGCCATTGCGCCCGCCAAATGCTGGTGTGGCTGCGCCTGCACCGGCAGAAACGCCACCGCCTGTGTATCCCAGCGCAACTTTCCGCCCGCCTGGCTGTGCAGATGCACCGCAGGCGACCATCCGCCCGAGACCAGAATGGCATCGGCCTGTACACGTTGGCGGGCAAACCGGCGCGAGGTGGCGTCCGCCGGGCCGAGATCGGCCATGCTGATGCCGCTGCCGCCCGCGATGCTGTCAAGCACCACGCTGCCTGCCAGCACGCGCACACCGGCTTCCTGCGCGGCCTGTGCGGCATGCGGCAGGGTGGCGCGCACATCGCACACGCTCACTGCCGCACCGGCGCGGCGCAGTGCGATGGCGGTGGCGTAGGCGGAATCGTTGTTGGCCGTGACAATGATGTTTTCGCCCACCAGCACGCCGTACTGCCGCAGATACTGCAACGCGGCGGAGGCCAGCATGGTGCCGGGCCGGTCGTTGTGCGGAAACACCAGCGGGCGTTCAAACGCGCCCGCCGCCAGCACTGCCTGTTTGGCGCGCACCGTCCACACTCGGTCCTCGCCCCAGCCTGCAGGCGCTTCCGCGCGCCGTTCCACCAGCGCGAACGTGTTGTGGTCGTAAACCCCGAACACCGTGGTGGCCGGCAGCACGGCGGCGCCCAGCGCGCGCAGCCTTGCCACCGCATCGGCCGCCCAGGCATCGCCGGGCGCGCCATCGATGCTGGCATCGTCCCACAGCAGCGATCCGCCGGGCGCAAAACGGTCATCGGCCAGCAGCACGGACAGCCCCGCCGAGGCCGCAGCCAACGCCGCCGCCAGCCCCGCCGGGCCGCCGCCTGCCACCAGAACATCCACTGTGCGCATGCGGGTTTCGAAATGCCGCGCATCGGCAATCGCGCGCAGCGTGCCCAGCCCGGCCATGGCGCGGATGCGCGGCTCAAAGCGGTGCCAGTTGGGGAAAAACGTCTTGTAGTAGAACCCGGCCGGCAGGAATTGCTGCAATTGGTCGATGTGGCGGTAGATGTCGTGGTCCACATCGGGCCGCGCATTCACGCCTGAAGCCGCCATGCCGTCGCGCAACGCCAGTGTGGTGGCGCGCGCATTCGGGTCGTGCCAGTCACCGCGCGACACGTCCAGAATCGCGTTCGGCTCGTCCACCCATGCGGCAAAGATGCCGCGTGGGCGGTGATATTTGAAGCTGCGGCCAATGGTGCTGACACCGTTGGCCAGCAACGCCGAGGCCAGCGTATCACCGGCGAATCCGCTGAGCTTGCCGCCCTGCCATGTAAACGCCAGCGGTGCAGTGCGGTCGATGCGCCCGCCTTGCGGCAACCGGCGCGCGGTCATGCGGTGGCTCCCGGCTTGATCGCCGCATAAATTGCGTGCGTGACGGTATCACGCTCCAGCAGGAACCATTGCGCGCATCCTGCGCTGTGGCACCATAATTCGCGCGCGCGGCCCTTGGTGTTGGTGCGGAAATGCAGATAGTCCGACCACACTTCGCCGCTGACGCTGCCAGCCGGAATCGGCCTTACCGCAGGCTCCCCGCCATACACGAATTCCGGTTCATCGCGCGGCCCGCACCACGGGCAGGGGATCAGTTGCATGTCAATCAATCCGTCAATGCGCGATGCCAGCCCCGGCGGCTTCGTCGATCAGCGCGCCGGTGGT
>CAIPHQ010000221.1 GCA_903864895.1 uncultured Rhodospirillales bacterium | reverse complement strand
CGCCGCCCTGCTGGCCGCAGCCTCGGCGCGGCTTGCCGAGGTTGCACATCTGAACGTCTCCGAGAACCCGGCGCTGGCCAGCGATCTGGCCGCGTGGCTCGGCCGCCCGTTTGCGATGCGCCGCATCAAGGAAACCCTGCCCGTCGCCCCGCGCTACAGCGTGATGCTGGCCGAGCAACTTACACAGACCACGCAGGATGCCTGGCAGTCCCGCACCCGGCTGGACATGGCATTGTGGCGCATGGCCTGTGCTGCGGTCATGCCGGATGCCGATATCGCGGCACTGACCGCCACCGTGCGCGACCTCAGTGTGGCGCGCTATGCAAAGCTGCTGAACCGGGCGGCGTAATCCCGCGCGCCAGATTGCGCGCCACGCCATCCTGCGGGCAGGCATCCGCCAGCGCCTGCATCTGCGCGGCGGCGCGCGCCGGGTCGCTGCCGGCAAGCGCGAACGCCGCCAGATACGCCGCCCGCCACTCCGCCGCAGCCCCCTGCGGCCACGGCGTGAAGGCGGTCAGCACGGTATCGAACCCGCGCGGCCGCAGCCATCCGGCCGGGCGAAGGCGGCCCGGCTTGCAGCGCGCCGCCGCTACCGGGCCCACACAAATGGATGAGTCGAGGTCCTTGTTGCCGGTCTCCAGCCGTGCGGCGGCGTTCACCGTCTCGCCATAGGCGGTGTATTCCAGCTTGGTCCGGCTACCCACGTCGCCCACGATGGCCGGGCCGGTCTCAAGGCCGATCCGGGTGCGGCCGAACCCGTGCTGTGCCGCCAGCCCCGTGGCGCGCCACGCCTCGGTCCACGCCACGATGGCTTCGGCGCAGTCCAGCGCGCGGGCGGGATGGTCCGGCAAGTCCAGCGGCATGTTGAAAAACCCGTGCACCGCATCACCCACCAGGCGGTCCACCATGCCGCCATGCGCCAGAATCAGGCTGGTCACGCCCTCGAAATACCCGTCCAGCATCGCCACCAGCGCCTCCGCCCCGGCGCGGCGGGTGAGTGTGGTGAAGCCTTCGACATCGGTGAACAGCACCGTTACCTCCCGCCGCTCGCCGGCCAGCTTCAGCAGGCCGGGGCTGGCGGCGATGCGAGCGACGAGTTGCGGCGACAGATGCTGGCCGAAGCGCTGACGGATGCGCGCCTCCCGAAGCTGGGTTTCGGCAGCGGCCACCAGCGCGGTGGCGGCAAAGGCGGTGGCGGCGAAGCCCAGCGGCAGGGACACATCCAACAGCACATCACGCGCCGCCGCCGCCACGCCCGCGGCCAGCCCCAGCATCAGCAGCAAGCCCAGCGCCGCCGCGCCGCGCACCGGGCGCAGCCACAGCGCAGCGGCCATCGCGGCAGCGGCGCAGAGCAGTGAAGCCAGCCCGGCAATCGTATCCGCATCGGATGGCGGCAGCGGTGCCGCGCCACGCAGCATCTGCGCCACCGCAGCGGCGTGCAGCCGCACCGAGGGCAGTAGCGGCGTCTCGCGCGTGGCGCGCAGCCCGCCCAGTTCCGGCGCGGCCCCGCCGATCAGCACAATCGCATCGCGCAGCCCCGGCACATCCGCCCCGCCGCGCAGCAGCGCCGCTGCCGGCAGCACCGGAATGTCCTGTGCCGCGCCGGGCAGCAGCCGCAGCATTCCGTCATACGGCAGCCGCACGGCCACGCCGCCAATACGCAGCACGCCCGCCGCGCCATCCAGCCGGTAGGCCGAGGCCGCCTCACCCAGCCGCAGCGCCTCTGCCGCCAGACCGGGCTGCACCTGTCCGGCCGCGGCCACCAGCAGCGGCAGGCGGCGCACCAGCCCATCCGCATCACCCGGCAGCGCCAGCGCACCGAGGCCGGACGCCGCGTCCTGCAATTCCGCAGCCGGTGCCACGGCGCCCCCGGCACGCCACAGCCCCAGCACCATCGGCGGGCCGCTGGCCAGAATCGGTGCGGCGGTGGGGGCTTCGGTGCCCTGCGGGTCGAGCGCAAATCCCAGCGCCACCGGATGTGCGGCCAGGGCGGCGGCCAGCAACCGGTCCCCGTCCTCCAGACTGTCCGCCCACGCCGCCAGATCGGCGCGGCCCGTGCTGGCAGCCAGATGCCGCGCCTGTTCCGCCGGGGAGCGTGCGTCCGCCCCCGCGAACAGAATATCCACGGCCACGGCCCGCGCGCCGCCGCGCGCCACGGCGCCGATCAACTCCGCCATCCGCCCGCGCGGCCACGGCCACGGGCCGATGGCGGCAAGGCTGGCGGCGTCGATTTCCACCGTCACCACCGGCACCGGTGCGGGTGCCGCAGGCCGCCACGATGCAGCCAGTGCCAGCAGCGCGTCGAACACGCGCTCGCGCGCCATCTGCCGCGCGGAATCGGGGGCCAGAAACAGCGCCGCCGCCAGCGCGGCACAGGCCGCAATCCCCGCCAGCGGCGCCCGCCAGGACTGCGGCGGCGCCACCCGGACGGCTCAGGTCACGCTGGCCAGTGCCGCGCGCACCCGCACCTCACCCCATTTGACGGGCGGGGAGGCTGGCCCGCCCGGGGCGGCGATATTGGTGCCCTCGCCGGTCTGCAACGCAAAGCGCTGGCCCCCGGCGGTCACGTCGATCACGCCATGCACCACGAAAATGGCAAACACCCCGTTGCTCGGCCCGGCGAAAATGCGGGTGCCGCGCACCGTGATCAGCCCGAAGCCGCCCTGCACCTGCACCGGATGCGCGGCGTCACCACCGGTCTTGTCGAGCAGGATCGGCCCGTCTTCCAGCGTCAGCACGCCGCCCTGATTGACCAGAAACCGGTCGATGCGCACCCGCGCCCGCGCGCCCAGCCGCAGGGACGTGGTCTGCCCGAGTTGCAACGCGGCACGGGACTCACTGGCCGTGGCCACGGTGTCGCCCACGAACACGTCTGATCGCGGCACCAGCGCCCGCCGCTGCGCGGCGCGTTCGGCGGTGACGGTGCCCCGCGCCTCCTCCACCGCGCCTGCGGCCTCGGCGGCCCGTGCCACCGCAGGCACAAGCGGGGCCGCGGCGGCGGCCAGCAGCAGGGTACGGCGCAACATCGGGCCGGGTGCGGTCATGGCACTGCCTTCCGCCGGTCCGCCGGAATTCGGCGGCACCGGAACACATTCGCAGCGTGAATTAAGCGGCGCGGCGCGGCCGGAGACAAGCCACTCTTTGTGTTACTCGCGCGTGACCGCCACGCCCAGCTTCTGCAACTGCACCACCAGCGAGTCCGGCCCGGCCAGATGCCCGGCGCCCACGGCCACGAAACTCACACCGCCGGTCTTCATCCGCTGCACCAGTTGCTTCGCCCAGGCGATATTGCGGTTGGTAAACATCGTGCGGTACAGCGCCGGGTCCTTGTCGGCATCGTCTTCCAGCGCCAGCTTGCCCAGTGTGGCCATATCACCGGCTTCCCACGCCGCCAGCATGGCATTGAGTTTCTCCGGCCCCGCCGCCACGTCATCCAGCACCGAGCGCAGGAACGAAATTTCCTCCACCTGCGGCATGTCGGCGAAGTAGCGCAATTGCTGCTCGATCGTCTCCAACCCGTGCACCGGCTTGCCCGCCTGATCCGCCTGCGCCTTCAGCGCCAGATCCACCCCGCTTTTCGGGTCCAGCCCCTCCTGCAATGCGGGCGCGATACCCAGCATCATGCCCACCAGCCACGGGCGCAGCGGTTCCGCCGCGGCCTCCCCCGCCGGCTGCCCGGCCTGTTTCAGCGCGGCGTCCACGCGCTGCAGGTCGGAAGGTGACAGCTTGCTGGACAGCGGATTGGCCAGATCAATGCCGTATTGCTGCATCAGCGGCACCTGTGCCGCCGTGTCGTCCAGATCCTTCACCTCCAGCCACAGATCGGCGCTGGCATCGAACGCGCGGCGGATCTTGGCGCTCTCCCAGTTCGTGCCGGGCTTCAGCACATGGATGGTGCCGAACAGGTACAGCGTGGCCGCCCCGCTGCGTGCCACGAACAGCGCCGGCTCCGCCCACGCAAGGGCGGGGGCCAGCAACAGCATCACCGCCAGCAGGGCGGGTATCAGACGGCGCGACATGGCGGACTCTCTTGCAGGATGGCGGATCATTCCCCGCCCCGGCCGCCGCCGCAAGCCAGCGCCACGCCGCGCCGCCTCAGGCCGCCTGCAACGAGGTCATGAACCCCGCCACTTCGCGTGACAGCAGTGCCGCCTGATCCGACACGCCACCCGCCGCCTCCAGCACCGTGGCCGCCGCCGCCGCAGCGCCGCGCGCTGCCGTGCCCACGCCCGCGATGTTCTGGGCCACGTCTTCAGTGTGCGTGCTGGCACGCTGGGCGTGGCTGGCGATGTTCATTGTCGCCGTGCCCTGCGCCTCCACCGCCGAGGCCACCGCGCCGGCGATGGCGCCAATGTCCTCAATGGTGCGGGTGATGTCGCGGATCGCCGCCACCGCCTCTCGTGTCGAGGCCTGAATTTGCGCGATCTGCGCGCCGATGTCCTCGGTGGCTCTGGCGGTCTGGCTGGCCAGTCCCTTCACCTCACTGGCGACCACGGCGAAGCCCTTGCCCGCATCGCCCGCCCGCGCCGCCTCGATGGTGGCGTTCAGCGCCAGCAGATTCGTCTGCCCGGCGATGCCCGCGATCAGTTCCACCACCTGCCCGATCTTCTGCGCCCCTTCGGCCAGCGCCCGCACCGTTGTATCCGTGCGCCGGGCATCCCCCACCGCCTTTTCGGTGATGCGGCTGGAGTCGGCCACCTGCCGGGCAATCCCGGCGATGGAGACCGCCATTTCCTCCGCCGCAGCCGCC
This sequence comes from uncultured Rhodospirillales bacterium, assembly GCA_903864895.1. Classification (GTDB taxonomy): domain Bacteria; phylum Pseudomonadota; class Alphaproteobacteria; order Acetobacterales; family Acetobacteraceae; genus CAIPHQ01. Next base: position 3,724 of record CAIPHQ010000221.1, on the reverse strand, counting down.
ACCACCTGCACGCTGGCGCCCGAATCCTGCGCCGACTGCGCCACCGCTGCCGCCTGATTGCCGGTCTGCGCAGCGCTGGCCGACATGGTCTGCGCCGTGCCGGTCAAATCCGCCGCCGCCTGTGTCAGCCGCTGCACCAGTTTGCCGGTGCCGCGCTCGAACCCGTCCAGCAGTGCCGCCTGCCGTGCCAGCCGTTCCTCGCGCTGGGCCTGCTCGGCCTCCCGCCCGGCCGCGGCCGCCTGCCCGGCGCGCAGGCTTTCACGCAGCGCCTCGGCGGAGCGTGCCATGTGGCCCACTTCGTCGCCGCGCCCCACCCAGGCAATCGGCACCGCGAAGTCACTGGCCGCCAGCCGGTCCAGTACAGTGCTCATGTCCTGCACCGGCCCCGCCAGTGCCCGGCCCAGCCGCCACGCGATCAGCCCGATCAGCGCCGTCACCAGCGCCAGCGCCACGGCCCCGGCGCGCAGTTGCGCCTGCCATATGGAGTCTGCCTCGGCGGATGCCGCCTGCCGCACCTGTGCGACAAGCTCCACCAGCCGCCCCACCATGTCCCACTCGGTCTGCCGCACCGGCAGATAGTCACTGGCATAGAAGCGTGCCGCCTGCGGCGGATCGGTCTTCACCAGCTCCAGCACTTGATTTTCCAGCTTGTTCAGTTGCTGGTCGTCGAACGTTCGGATGCGGTCCAGTTGCGCCAGCACCTCCGGCGCGGCGGCAAGCCGTGCCGCCACATCGTCCAGCGCCTTGGTCAGCGCGGCGTCCGCCGCCATCTTGCGGGCGTATTCGGCCTCGCTGGACGGGTTGAGCAGATAGCCGCGCATCGCGTCGCTCATGGTGATCATGTCCAGCCGCGCCGCCTCGGTCACGCGCAAGGCCGCTTCGGCGCCGATCAGGGCGTCCTGCGCGGCCAGATCGCTGCCGTGCACCCACACCACGCCCGCCCCGGCGCTGCCCAGCGCCAGCAGGGCGAGGGCTGCAAAACCTGCGTGCAACCGCCCGCGCATGCCAAGCCCGGCCCGCTGCCCACCGCCCGGCTGATGCTGATGTTCGTCCGCATTGCCCGCCATACTTCACCGCACAGGAATTGTTCCACCCGCCCGCAGCATGGCGCGCAACTGCTAAGGCCCGCTTAATGCCCGGCGGTTTGCCTGAAACCGGCACCCCACTCCGGCAATTGGCGAAAATTTGTAACTTCGCGGCGCATTATGATAAGCAACACCCCGGATCGCGGCGCAATTTGCCGCTTCTTCGCAACACCGCAGGCCGCGCATGCAGCTGAACCAGCTCAGCCGTTTCGGCTTTCTCACCCTGCCCAGCTACTCGATGATCGCCTGCGCCAACGCCATCGAGGCGCTGCGCATGGCCAACCGGGTCGCGGGCACGGCGGTGTATTCGTGGCAGACGGTCACGCTCGACGGCCACCCGGCGGCGGCCAGCAACGGGCTGATGCTGACGCCCTGCGCCATGCTGTCGGCCGCCGACAAGTTCGACGTGGTGTTCGTCGCCGGCGGCATTGACGTGCGCAACGCGGTGGACCGCAACGTCGCCGCCGCCCTGCGCAAGCTGGCACGCGACGGCGTGGCGCTGGGCGCACTGTGCACCGGCACCTTCGCGCTGGCCGAGGCGCGGCTGCTGCACGGCTATCGCTGCGCCATCCACTGGGAAAACCTGTCGGCCATCCGCGAGGAATTCCCCGATGTGGATTTCGTGGAAGACATGTTCTGCATCGACCGCGACCGCATCACCTGCACCGGCGGCATTGCGCCGCTGGATCTGATGATGGCCATCGTGCGCGCCCGGCTTGGGGTGCGCGTGGCCTCTCAGGTGTCGGCGCAGTTCCTGATGGAGCGCAACCGCGCCGCCGATGAGCGCCAGCCGAAACAGGCCTCGGCCAGCAACCGCGCCGCCCCCCGCCCGGTCAGCGAGGCGGTGCGGCTGATCGAGGACAGCATCGAAGCGCCGCTGTCCACCGAGGATGTGGCGCGGGCCGTGAACATCTCCACCCGCCAGCTGGAACGGCTGTTCCGCCGCCACCTGGGCATCTCGCCCGCCGCCTTCGCCTCTGCCGCCCGGCTGGACCGCGCGCGCACGCTGCTGCGCCAGACCGCGATGCCGGTGACGGATGTGGGCATCGCCTGCGGCTTCACCTCCGCCTCGCACTTCAGCACCGCCTATCGCGGCCGCTTCGGCCACGCCCCGCGCAGTGAACGCACGCCGCAGACCGTCACATCCGCCCCCCGGATCGCCCATTTCGAGGACCACCATGTCTGAGACCGAAACCCACACCCGCCGCGCCAGCGGCGGCCGTGCCGCCAAGCGCGCCGCCCGTTCGGCCGCCGCCGTCTCCACGGTGGCCTACATCACCCGCAAGATCCCGTATTTCGAGGTGCTCTCGGAAGAAGGTCTGGAACTGATCGAGCGCAATGCGGACACGGTGCTGGAAGAAACCGGCATCGACTTCAAGGGTGACGCAGAAGCGCTGGAAATCTGGCGCGCCGCCGGGGCCGATGTGCGCGGCGAGCGGGTGCATTTCCCGCGCGGCCTGTGCCGCAGCATCGTGCAGGCCAGCGCGCCGCGCGAATATGTGCAGCACGCCCGCAACCCGGCGCGCAGCGTGGTCATCGGCGGCAAGAACACCGTGTTCGCCCCGGCCTATGGCTCGCCCTTCGTGCATGATCTGGACAAGGGCCGCCGCTACGGCACCATCGCCGATTTCCAGAACTTCGTGAAACTGGCCTATTCCACGCCCTATCTGCACCATTCCGGCGGCACCGTGTGCGAGCCGGTCGATCTGCCGGTGAACAAGCGGCACTTCGACATGGTGTACGCGCACATGAAATTTTCCGACAAGCCGTTCATGGGCAGCGTGACGCAGCCCGAGCGCGCCGCCGACACCGTCAACATGGCGAAAATCCTGTTTGGCGATAACTGGACCGATGAGGCCACCGGGCGGCCGAAAACCGTCATCACCAGCCTGATCAACGCCAACTCGCCGTTGACCTGGGACAGCACCATGCTGGGGGCGGCCAAGGAATACGCCCGCGCCAATCAGGCCTGCCTGATGACGCCGTTCATCCTTGCGGGCGCGATGTCCCCGGTGACGGTGGTGGGTACCGCCACGCAGACGCTGGCCGAGGCGCTGTCCGGCATGGCGTTCGTGCAGTTGGTCAATCCGGGTGCCCCGGTGATCTTCGGCAGCTTTGCCAGTTCGATGTCGATGAAATCGGGGGCGCCCACCTTCGGCACGCCGGAACCGGCATTGGTGCTGTACGTGATGGCAGCCCTGGCCCGCCGCCTCGGCGTGCCGTTCCGCTCCGGCGGCGGGCTCTGCGCCTCCAAGGTGCCGGACGCGCAGGCGGCGTTTGAAAGTGCCGGGACCATGCAGCCCACCGTGCTGGCCGGCACCAACTTCGTGCTGCACACCGCCGGCTGGCTCGAGGGCGGTCTGGCAATGGGCTATGAGAAATTTGTGATGGACGTCGATCAGGCCGGCATGTTCCAGACCATGCTCGGCGGGGTGGACATCAGCGAAAGCGGGCAGGCGATGGACGCCATCCGCGAAGTCGGCCCCGGCAAACACTTTCTGGGCTGCGCCCACACGCAGGCCAATTTCGAAACCGCGTTCTTCCCCTCGGCGCTGTCCGACAACAACAGCTACGAGCAATGGCTGGCCGAAGGGCAGATGGACATGGCACAGCGCGCCAACGCGTTGTGGAAGAAACTG
>CAIPHQ010000220.1 GCA_903864895.1 uncultured Rhodospirillales bacterium | reverse complement strand
CATCCACCAGCACCGCCTCCCCTTCGGTCACCAGTGCCTGGGCTTCTTCGGGCGAGAAGTTCTGCAACAGTTCAAGGCTCATGGGCGGGTTCCTTCCGGCTGGGCGGCACCGCAATACGGCGCACAATACAGGGCGTACAGCGTCTCCAGCACCCGTTTGGCTTCGGGGCTGGCAATGGAATAGTAGATGGTCTGGCCGTCACGCCGCGTTTCCACCAGCCCGTCCTTGCGCAGCAGGGCCAGATGCTGGGACACGGTGGAATCCCGCACGCCCAGAAACGCGGCCAGTTCGCCCACCGGGCGCTCACCCTCGATCAACTGGCACAGGATCAGCAGCCGGTGCCGGTTGGCGAGCGATTTCAGCAACTCACTGGCGCGGTTGGCGGCGGCGTTCATCAGGGACGGCTGTATGTTCATAGCTGCGAAGATATGCAGCCACGGCGCGCCGGTCAAGCATTATATACGTATGTTCGTAATTGCATAATTTCAGAGATACGCATACACAAAATGCATCAGACACGGAGACGCCGCCATGACCCTCGACAAAGCCGTCCTCAGTTTCGCTGGCCTCGTGGTGCTCACCGGCACCGTGCTGGCCGCCCTGGTCAGCCCGTGGTGGCTGCTGCTGACCGGGTTTGCGGCTGTGAACATGCTGCAAGCCAGCCTGACCGGGTTCTGCCCGGCGGCGATGGTGTTCCGCGCGCTGGGCGTCCGGCCCGGCACGGCCTTCAATTAAGGAGCGTTGTCATGACCTTGAGCAAGAATGTTGGCAGCATCGACCGCGCGCTGCGCGCCGTGCTGGGTGTGGGGCTGATTGGCTGGGCGCTGTCCGGCGGGCCGGTCTGGGCGTGGGTGGGCGTGGTGCCGCTGCTGACCGCCGGCATGTCGTTCTGCCCGCTGTACACCGCGCTGGGCCTGCGCACCTGCCCCGCCGCCAAAGCCTGAATCAGGAGGCAACCATGCTGAACGACTGGCAGGCCACCACACGGGACTATTCCGCCGCGCTGAAACCGCTGCGCGCCGGGCAGGCTGATGTGATGAAAGGGTTTTCCGCGCTGGCCCAGGCTGCCTTGAAGCCCGGCGCGCTGGACGCCAAGACCAAGGAATTGCTGGCCCTCGGCATTTCGGTGGCCATTCGCTGCGACCCCTGCGTGGCCTTCCACGCCGAAGCCGCCGCCCGGCAGGGTGCCACGCGCGCCGAAATTCTGGAGACGATGGGCACCGCCATCTACATGGGCGCAGGCCCGTCCGCGATGTATGCCGCCCGCGCGCTGGAAGCCTTCGAGCAGTTTTCCGCCCCGGCGCAGGCGGCCTGAGCGCAACAGGGTCCGGGGGCCAAACCGCCCCCGGCTTCCGGCCTAGACCCCGTAAATCTCGCGCAACTTGGCGTGCATCACCGCCGGGTCCACGTCCTGCCCGGTCCAGTATTTGATGCTGATCACACCCTGATTGACCAGCATGCCCAACCCGTCCAGCACGGTGCAGCCTGCGGCGCGGGCGTCCTTGATCAGGTTGGTGTTGGGCGGGCTTGGCACCACGTCTGCCACCACCATGCCGGGGCGCAGGGTTTTCACGTCGATGTCCAGCCGCGCATCCACGTCCGGGAACAGGCCCACGCTGGTGCAGTTCACCAGCACGTCGGTGCCGTCGGGAATGCCCTGCGTGCCGCGCCACACCTGCAGGTCGCCGCGCGCGGGCGTCTGCACGTTCAGCAGGTCCACCAGATCGGCCCCGCGCCGTGCGTCGCGGTTGACCACCATGATGCTGTGCGCCCCGGCCAGCGCCAGTTCCACCGCCACCGCGCGCGCCGCCCCGCCCGCGCCCAGCAGCACCACGCGCTTGCCCTGCGGGCTGACCACCGCTTGCAGCGATTTCAGGAAGCCCTTGCCGTCGGTGTTCTCGCCGATATAGCGCCCGTCCCGCCGCACCGCGCAGTTCACCGCCCCCATGATGGCGGCACTCTCGCCCAACCCGTCCAGATGCTGGATCACGGCGACCTTGTGCGGCAGGGAGCAGTTGAACCCGCCCCAGCCCATCGCCCTCGCCCCGCGCACGGCATCGCCCAGATGCTCCGGCGTGACTTCACAATTCATGTAGCGCCAGTGCATCCTGTGGTGCTGATACGCCGCCTCGATCATCGCCACCGTCGGGTTGCCCGCCGCTTGCAGTGCGAACGAACCGGTCAGGTTGTGCAGGAAATCAAGGCTCGGCATGGCGGGCGGCTCCCTTTGGCAGCTTTGCGGCCACGCTAGCGCCCCGGCCAGCCATTAGCCACCCGGTAACCGCCGCCTGCCAGTCTCGCGCCGGATTTGGCGGGGGTTGCAATGACGGTGCGTGCGCGATTGGGGCTGGCGATTGGCTCGCTGGCGGCCATTCTGATTTCCATTTCACTCACTGCGCTGTGGCAGAACCAGCGCGCGCGGGACCTGCAGCAGGAGGCCGCCGCGCAGGCGCAGGCGCTGGTGCGCAATCTCGGCCCGCTGACCGCGGCCGTGCAGGACTTGCAGGTGGACGTGCTGCAAGTGCAGCAGTTCCTGACCGACGCGGCAGCCACGCATCATCAGGACAGTTTTGACGATGCGGCGAAATACGCCGCCGACGTGCCCAAACAGATCGCCACCATCCGCGCCATCGCCCCGCGCGTGCGCGACGCCGGCAAGCCGGACGCGGCGGACCGGATGGAGGCGCAGGCCAGCGCCATCGCGCAGGCGTTCCCGGCCTATAACGGCCTCGGCATCCGCATGGCGCATGTCTATATCGACAGCGGCACAGACGCGGGCAACGCGCTGATGGAACAGTTCGACCCGCTGGCCGAGGGCATGAGCAAGCAGCTTGATGCGTTGCTGGGCGTGATCCACGGCCTGGTGGAGGAGCGTGGCACGGCAGCCGAAGCGGCCCTTGCGGCCAGCACGGCACAACTGGAACGCTCGGAACTGATCGTGGGCTTGCTGGTCGGGCTGGGCCTGCTGATCTGTGCGGCCTCCGGCCTGCTGGTGGCGTTTGGCGTCACCCGCCCGCTGCTGCGGCTGGTGCGGGACATGCGCCATGAAGCCGGGGACGATGCCACCGTCCGCCTGCACGGCAGCGAAATCAGCGCCATGCGCGCGGCGCTAGATGTGTTCCGCGCCAACAACGCCGCCCGCCTGCGGCTGGAAAGTGAGCAGATGCTGGAGCGGGAGGCCGCGCGGCGGGAGGCTGCGGCGGCCAAAACCCAGGCGCTGCGCGGCATGGCGGACACGATTGAGGCCGAGACCAAATCCGCCGTGGACCTGTTCGCGGTGCAGGCGGCGGGCATGACCGCCACCAGCGTGCAAATGGGCGAAGCCGCCGAGCGCGCGGGCGCGCAGTCGGACGACGCGGCGCAAGTGGCCGGGCTGGCTTTGGCGCGCGGTGAGGCGGTGGCCGAGGCGGCCATGCAGCTTTCGGCGGCGATCAATGAAATCAGCGCGCAGGTCACGCGCTCCACCGCCATTGTCGGGCAGGCGGTGACGGCGGGGGCGGAAACGCGGCAATCCATTGATGCGCTGGGCGAACGTGTCGCCAAGATCGGTGCCGTGGCCGACATCATCGCCGACATCGCCCGCAAGACCAATCTGCTGGCGCTGAACGCCACCATTGAGGCCGCGCGGGCCGGTGAGGCGGGCAAGGGCTTTGCCGTGGTGGCCAGTGAGGTGAAGGCGCTGGCAATCCAGACCGCCCGCTCCACCGAGGAAATCGGCCGCAACATCGTCGAGGTGCGCGGCGCCACCCAGCACGCGGCGGCCAGCGTGCAGGGCATGGAGCGCACCGTGACGGACATCGAGGCCGTGGCCGGGTCAATTGCCGCGGCCGTGGAACAGCAACACGCCAGCACCAGCGAAATCAGCCGCGCGATTGGTGAGGCCGCAAACCTCACGCAACGTCTGGCCGGTCTGGTCAGCAACGTCGCCGGGGAATGCGGCATCACCCGCAGCGCGGCGGTGGAGACGCGCGGGCGCATCGCCGAACTGGAATCGGCCATGACCGGGCTGAAATCCACGCTGGTCCGCAGCGTGCGCACCGCCACCGAGGATGTGGACCGCCGCACCGAACGGCGGGAGCGCGTCAGCCTGCCCTGCACAGTGACAATGCCGGGGGCAACGCCACAGCAGGCCGAGGTGATCGACCTGTCCGAAGTCGGCGCGGGCATTGCCGGTGTGGACACGGCGCAACCCGGCACGCGCGGGCAACTGGTCATCACCGGGCTGGGCTATGCGCTACCGTTCCGCGTGGTGGCGGTCCGCGGCGAACTGCCGCGCATCATGGGCGTGGCGCTGGAACTGGACCAAGCCACCGCCGCCCGCTTCCGGGGCGTGCCGGCGAAGCTGGCGCGGGAGGCGCT
>CAIPHQ010000219.1 GCA_903864895.1 uncultured Rhodospirillales bacterium | reverse complement strand
GTGGGGCCGGGCGGCATGTTGCGGAACGGGTCGTCGTTGAACGCGGCGCGGATCGAGCCGTCACCGTCCACCGCTTTGGCAATCTCGCCGCCAATATCCATGTTGCGGATGTCGGAAATCTGCTGGCGCACCTCGGCCAGGCCCGTGTCCTTGGTCATCTCATCAACATGGCTCTGGAACTCGCCCGCCATCTTGCGGGCCTTGCGGACCATGTCGGACACAGCCTTGATGGCAACCGGCATGTCCTTCGGCCCGATCAGGACGAGGGCGACCACGCCGATCAGGGCAATTTCGGACCAGGCGAAGTCGAACATCGGCGGCGGCTCTCCAGCGGCGGATTGTGCTAGCAGGAAACCCACAGGATGGGAAACCGGCCAGACGGTGACAAGCGGGCGATTGCCGTCATCCGTCCGCAGGTGGCGAATCATCGGCGCTGCCCGCGGCCACATCCGGCGGCTCCAGCAGCAAATCCTCCCGCCGCGGCAGGTCGCGCAGGCTGTTCAGTCCGAAATGGGTCAGAAACGCGGGCGTGGTGCCCCACAACGCCGGGCGGCCCGGCGAGTCCCGGCGGCCTTGCGGCGCCACCAGCCCCAGTTCCAGCAGCGCATCCAGCGTGGCCTGCGACAGCGACGCGCCGCGCATGTCCTCGATATCGCCGCGCGTGATCGGCTGATGGTAGGCAATGATGGCCAGCGTTTCCATCGCCACGCGCGGCAGGCGGCGCGGCACCTGCACCACGCGGCGCAGCCGGAAGGCCAGATCGGGCGCGGTGCGGAACTGCACGCCGCCCGCCACCCGCACCAGTTCCACCCCGCGCCCGGCATAGTGGGCGGCAAGGGCTGCCATCACCGCCTCGGCATCCGCGCCATCCGGCAGCACCTGCGACAGTTGCCGGGCAGACACCGGCCCGGCGGCGGCAAACACCATGGCCTCGGCCAGCCGCAAATGCTGCTCGTCAGGCGTCATCGCCATCCTCCGGCGTGCCTTGCCGCAAATGGATGGGGCCAAACGCCCATTCCTGCCGCAGCCGCATCCCGCCGCCGCGCGCCATCTCAAGGCTGGCCAGCAGCGTGCTGGCCACGGCGGCGCGGCGTTGCAGCGGGCTGGCCAGATGCGGCGGCAGAAACTGCTCCAGCGTGCTCCAGTCCGGCAATTGCCCCACCAGGGCCACCAGCCGCGCCAGCGCGTCCTGCACGCTCCACAGCGCGGGCGGGGCAGGGCGGTAGCTGCGCTGCCCGGCCGCGCGCCGCAGCGCGGCCAGATAGCCGCGCATCAGCCCGGGCAAATCCACTGCCAGGCGGGAGCGGTCGGTCATGGTGAAATCTTCCGGCAACCCGCGCGCAAACACGTCCTGCCCCAGCACCGGGCGGGCGGCCAGCCACAATGCGGCCGCGCGCATCTGTTGCAGCGCGGCCAGGCGGGCGGTCAGCACCTCGGCGGCCCCCTCGGCGTCCTCGTCGGGTGCGGTGCCCTTGGGCAGCAGCAGGCGGCTTTTCAGCCACGCCAGCCACGCCGCCATCACCAGCCAGTCGGCGGCCAGTTCCAGCCTGATGCGCGCGGCACCCTCGATCACCGCCAGATACTGTTCAACCAGCGCCAGGATGGAGATCTGCGCCAGATCCACCTTCTGCCCGCGTGCGAGTTCCAGCAGCAGGTCCAGCGGACCTTCGAATCCCTCCAGCCGCACCAGCAGCGCGCCGGTGCCGCCTTGGTCCGTGGCGGCGGTGTCAGAAGTCGTCATCGCCCAGCAGAATGGCCCCGGCCTGCGGGTCCCCCGCCAGCCACAGCACCGCGCGCAGAATCGGCTCACCCACCCAGCCCAGCAGGGCGCGCACCGGGTCGAAATGTATGCCGAACTCGCGCAACGCCGATGGCAGCAGAAACACCGCCAGCAGCACCACCAGCAACCCGGCCCGCTCCAGCCGCGCCCACGCGCGCGCCATCGGCAGCGGCAGCAGTCCGACCACGATGCGCCCGCCATCCAGCGGCGGGATCGGCAGCAGGTTGAACGTGCCCAGCACGATGTTGGCCAGCATGAAATACAGCACGAAGCTCAGCGCCCGGCCCATCATGGCCGGTGAGGACGCAAGCTGCGGGATCAGCCACAACGCCAGCGCGCCTAGCCACGCCAGCACGAAATTCATCGCCGGGCCCGCGGCGGCCACCAGCATCATGCCCCGGCGCGGGTCGGCAAACCGCATCGCGTTCACCGGCACCGGCTTGGCCCAGCCGAACATGAACACCACGCGGCCGACCGTGAGCAACTGGCTGATCAGCAGAAACCCCGGCAGGATGATGGTGCCCATCCGGTCCACATGCGCCAGCGGGTTCAATGACAGGCGGCCCATCCGCTTGGCGGTGTCATCACCCAGCGCCCATGCGGCATAGCCGTGCGCGGCCTCGTGCAGTGTGATGGCGATCACCGTCGGCACCACAGCCAGCAGGAATGAATAGATCATCCCGGTCAGATGGCCGTTCATGCGAGCAACGCCTTGCGCTCGGCGGCCAGCGCCGCGCCGTCCAGTTTCATCCGGCGGCTTGCGGCCTGCGCGCGGGCGCGGCCAAGCCGGGCGGATGCCGCATCAGTCAGCGGCGGGCAGGTGGCCAGCACCGCCGCGTTGCCCCCGGCATCGCCGGGGCAATACAGCGCCACGTCACACCCCGCCGCCAGACAACCCAGCGCCCGCTCCGCCGGGGTGCCGGACAGCGCCTGCATCGCAAGATCGTCAGACGCCAGAACGCCGTCAAAGCCGATGCGGCGGCGGATGATCCCGTCGATGATGACGGGCGACAGGGTGGCGGGCCGATTGGGATCGAGCGCGGGATACAGAATATGGGAGGTCAGCATCCACCCAAGGTCGGCGTTCCCGGTGAACGGTGCAAGGTCGTCCGCCAGATCACTGTGCGTCACCACCGGCAGAGACAGGTGGCTGTCCACCGTGGCGCGGCCATGGCCGGGCGCGTGCTTGCCGGCCGGCTGCACACCGGCGGCCAGCAAACCGCCGGCCATCGCCCGGCCAAGGGCTGTCACGGTGCCGGGGTCCGCGGAATAGGCGCGGTCGCCGATGGCCCCCGTGGTCTCCGGCAGCCGCAAATCCAGCACCGGCGCGCAGACCACATTGCAACCGGCCTCGGCGCAGTCCAGCCCGATCAACGCCCCGGTCAGCCACGCGGCGCGCAGCGCGGCGCGCGGGTCGATGGCGAACAGATCACCCAGCACGGCGGCAGGCGGATGCTCCAGCCAGTGCGGCGGGCGCAGCCGCGCGACGCGCCCGCCTTCCTGATCCACCATGATGGCCGCCCCGTCCGGCAGTACCGCACGCAAGGCGGCGGTCAGCGCCCGTAGTTGCGCGGGCGAGTCCACATTGCGCCGGAACAGGATCACCCCGGCCGGGGGATGCGCCGCAAATAGCGCGGCCTCATCCCCGGTCAGGGAGAGGCCGCTCACGCCCACGATGGCGGCGCAGGGCAGCGTGTTCAGGAGTGCAGCACCGTGCAGCCGCCGCCCTTGGCCTTCAGGCTGGTGCAGAACGACTCGGCCTGCGCCTTGTCGGCAAAGCCGCTGGTGCGAATGCGCCAGAACGTGTTGGTGCCCACCACCGACTTGCTGATCACGGGTTTCCGCCCGCCCAGCAGGTCGGGGTATTTCTTCGCCAGCCGCTGCCACTCGGCCTGCGCATCGGCTTCGGAATGCAGCGAGGCCAGTTGCACCATACCGCCGCCGGTGGCGGCCGCAGCAGCCGCAGGCTTCGCGGCCGGGGTCTGCGCTGCCCCGAGCAAGGATTTCGACACCGGGGCCGGTGCCGCCGCCGTTGCAGGAGCCGGCGTGGCGGGCACCGCGGCCGGTGCCGCCATTGCCACCGGCTTGGCCGGGGCAGGCGCAGGGGCGGCCTGTTTGGTGGCCGGGGCCTGCGCCATCGGCGCGGGTTGCGCCGGGGCGGCCTGCACACCGGCAGCTTGCGTGGGGGCAACTTGCGCGGGCGCGGCTTTGGCGGCGGGCACCGTGATGTGCGGGCGCAGCGCGGGCAGCGGCGGCGCCTCCGGGCGCACCGTCATCGCCGCAGGGGCTGCAGCTTGCGGGGCGGGTTGCGGCGCGGCAGCCTGTGCCGCAGCGGCACTGGCCTGCGCGGCGGCCGCGGCGGTTGCCGCAGCAGCAGCGGCAGCCTGCGTGGCGGCAGCCTGTTCCTGCGCCTTCAGCACCTGCGGCGCCGGGGCTTCCGGCAGCGGGGCCACTGTCTGCTTGGATGGATCACCGGCGGCCAGCGCATCCGCCGCACTGTCCACCTGCATCCCGCCCGGATTTTGCGGCTTTTCCCGCAGCGGGCGGGTATCCGCCTCAATCACCGGCACCGCCGTCTGCCGGTGCCCGGTGAAGCTCCACACCCCCACCAGCACCATCAGCGCGGCGCCGATGACGCCTGCGAAAATCACCAGCCGCTTGGTGGCCGGGTCCATGTCTTCCTTGCGGCGGGGCGGCACGCGATAGCTTGGCGCCATCGCGGGCATCGGAATGTCCAGTTCGTCTCGCGCAGCCACGGCTCCGGTTCCTTCCATCTACCCGCGACACCGGCCGCGCCTGGAAGGGGCGGGGGTCAGCGCATTTCCTCAACGGGGGAAACCCCCATCACGGCGAGGCCGGATCGGATAACGCACGCGGTTGCCGCCACCAAAGCCAGCCGTGCCGCTGTTTCGGCGGGCCGTTCGGCTTGCAGGAACCGCAATGCAGCATCGTCTCTGCCCCGGTTCCACAGCATATGAAAGTCGCCCGCTAAATCATAGAGAAAAAACGCTATCCGGTGCGGCTCACGGGCCAGCGCGGCGGCCTCCACGGTGCGCGGCCATGCCACCAGACGGCGGATCAGGGCCAATTCGGCCTCATTTTCAAGGCTCTCCAGCGCCACCCCGGCCAACGCCCCGGCGCTGACCGCCTCCGCCCCGAACTGCTCCAGCGCCGCACGCAGCACGCTGCGGCAGCGGGCATGGGCGTACTGCACATAAAACACCGGATTTTCCCGAGTCTGTGCAATGGCCGCCGCAATGTCGAATTCCATCTGCGCGTCAGACTTGCGTGTCAGCATGGTAAACCGCACCGCGTCGCGCCCGGCTTCCTCGATCAGGTCGCGCAGCGTGATGTAGGTGCCCGCGCGCTTGGACATGCGCACCGGTTCGCCATCCTTCAGCACATGCACAATCTGGCACAGTACCACTTCAAGTTTGCCGCCCAGCGCGCGCGTGGCAGACTGCATGCGGCTGACATAACCGCCGTGATCAGCGCCCCACACGTCGATCATCAGCCGGGCACCGCGCCGCAGCTTGTCGTTGTGGTACGAAATATCGTTGGCAAAATACGTGTTGCTGCCATCGGATTTGCGCAGCGGGCGGTCCACGTCGTCGCCGAATTTGGTGGCCCGGAACAGCGTCTGCTCGCGCGGCTCCCAATCATCCGGCGTCTTGCCCTTCGGCGGCTCCAGCACACCCTCGTAAATCAGATCCTCGCTGCGCAGACGCTCGATCACCGCATCCGTCGCACCCGTGGCCGCCAGTTCGCGCTCGCTGCTGAACACATCCTGCACCACGCCCAGAAGTGCGAGATCGGCGCGGATGCTTTCCATCATCGCGCTGACCGTGAAATCGCGCACCGTGTCGATCCACAGATCGGGCGCGGCGACGCTCGCGTCCGGACCGGCCAGCGAGACTCCGTAGGTCTCACGCAGGCTTTCGCCCACCGGCACCAGATAATCGCCGCGATACTGCAACCCGCCGGGCACCTCGGCAGCAAACTGCTCCTCGGTCATCGTGGTGCCCAGCGCCTGCAAGTACCGCCAATACGCCGCCCATGCGAGGGCCACCACCTGATTGCCCGCGTCGTTGATCAGGTATTCCTTGGTCACCGCGAATCCGGCCTTGGCCATCAGATTCGCCAAGGCGTCGCCCACCACCGCACCCCGGCAATGGCCCACATGCATCGGCCCGGTCGGGTTGGCCGAGACATATTCCACATTGGTCGGCAATCCGCCGCCCACATGGCTGTCGCCATAGGCTTCACCCGCGCGCAGCATCACCGGGATCTGCGCGCGCAGCGCCGCCGGATGCAGGCGCAGGTTCACGAAGCCGGGGCCTGCGGACTCGGCACTCGCCACCATCGCGTCCGCGCGCAGCGAGTCGAGCAGGGCTGCCGCCAGATCCGCCGGTTTGCGCCCCGCCGCCTTGGCCGAGACCATGGCCGCATTGGTGGCCATGTCGCCATGTGCGGGGTCTTTGGTGGGGGTCACTTCCACCCGCGCGGCCACCTCGTCTGACAGGTCCGGCACCGCTGCGCGCAGGGCCGCCAGCACGCGTTCGCGCATCGTGGCGAAGATGTTATGCGTCATCACTTTGATCCGTCATTCAGCCTGGAACGGAAATGTCCGTCAGGCGCTGGTATTCTTCGCGGGCGTAGCGGTCGGTCATGCCGCCGACATAGTCGGCCACCGTGGCGGCCGCACGCGGCGTGCCCGGCTCCCCGGCCCGGCCGCGCCACTCATCGGGCAGCAGGCTGGTATCGGCATGCAGAATGGCAAACAGCGCGCCGGTCAGCTTGCGCGCTTTGGCGGTCATGCGGTTCACGCGCCAGTGGCGGTACATGCGCGCGAACAGGAAGTCCTTGATCGCGCGATTGGCCTCGGCCATCGGCGGCGTGAACGCCACCACGGTCCGCTTGGCGTGCCGCACCCCATCGGCATCTGCCGGGGCCAGCGCGTCCAGCCGCGCACGGGTTTCGGCAACCACGTCGGTGATGAACGCGTTGATCACCCGGCGGATGGTCTCGTGGCGCAGGCGCTGCGGCGGCACATCCAGGCTCGCCCGCTTGGCCTCGGACAGCGCCGCGCCCACCACCGGCAGATGCGCCAGATCAACCGGGCTGAACAACTGCGCCCGCCAGCCATCGTCCAGATCATGGCTGTGATAGGCGATGTCGTCGGCAAGTGCGGCCACCTGCGCCTCGGCGGAGGCAAACGTGGTCAGTTCCAGATCATGCCTGGCCGTGTAATCCGCCACATACTGCGGCGGCTTGCGCAGCGGGCC
>CAIPHQ010000218.1 GCA_903864895.1 uncultured Rhodospirillales bacterium | reverse complement strand
GAATGATCCCGCGTTTCAGGCGCTGGCGGCCGGGGAGGTCACCACGGCGGTGTGGAACTCCGGCATCACCGATGGCCTCGCCACCGTGCCCGCCACCGCCAACTTCACTGTCACCGGCAACAACGACGCGCCGGTGGCCCCCGCACTGATCGTGGCCGCCACCGAGGGCGGCGCGGGGGGCCGGGGCCGCCGCCCTGTCCGGCGCGAGTGACCCGGACCACGGCGCGGTGTTGACGGCGGCAGCGTCGCCGCCAAGGCCGCGCCGGTGACGCTGAACCTTCTGGCCAATGCGGCGGACATCGACCATCTGGACGTGCTGGCGGTGCAGAATGCCGGTGCCAGCCGGGTGACGGCGTCCGTGACCTCCGGCGTGTGGGCCGCCCCGGTGGCGTTCACGGTGGCGGGCAATCAGGTGATCGTCGATCCGGCGCAGTTCGCAGCCCTTGGTGCGGGCAAGACGCTGGGGCTGACCTTCAGCTACACGGTCAGCGACGGCCACGCGAACGCCACGGTGGCGGATAGTGCCACCTTGCAGGTGCAGGGCAGCTACACCGGCCCGTCCGGCGTGAAGATGGCCGATGCCACGGCGTCGCTGGCCAAGGCGCAGGGCGGCAGTGCCATCACGGCCAAGACGGCGGTGGCCACCTTCACCCAGAACGGCGGGCTGGCGCAGGACAGCTACAGCTACGCGCTCAGCGGGGCAGGGGCCGGATCGTTCAGCCTTGCCACCTCGGGCGGGGTGGGCACGCTGTCCACCGGCAACAGCGGGGCGCTGGGCACGGCGGCGATGCGGATCGAGTTGCAGGGCACGGTGCCGCTGACACTGGCCAACTTCGTCCACGTGTAATCGGCTCGCGCGCCACGCCGCCTCCGGGCCACCGGGGGCGGCGCTGGCGTGTGGCAGAATGTTGCAGCCCCGCCGGGCCATGGTTACGCTGCCCGCCAGACGGGAACAACGCCCGCGCCAGCGCCAACGGGGGACATCATGCCAGCCAGCGAACCGCTTCTGCCCAGCTTCCGTGGCCAGATTCTCGCCCCCGGCGATGACGGCTACGAGCAGGCGCGGCGCGTGCACAACGGCATGATCGACAAGCGCCCTGCGCTGATCACGCGCTGCGTGGGTGTGGCGGACATTGCCGATGCGGTGCGCTACGCCACGGCCCATTGGCTGGAAATCTCGGTGCGCGGCGGCGGGCACAACGTGGGGGGCCGCGCGGTGACCGAGGGCGGGCTGATGATCGACCTCTCGGCAATGAAAAGCGTGCATGTGGACGCCGCCGCCCGCACCGCGGTGTGTGAGGGCGGGGCGCTGTGGCGCGAGCTGAACCGGGAGACGCAACTGCACGGTCTGGCCGTGACCGGCGGCGTGGTGGGCAGCACCGGGGTGGCCGGGCTGACGCTGGGCGGCGGTCTGGGCTGGCTGATGAGCAAGTTCGGGCTGGCGCTGGACAATCTGCTGGCCGTGACCGTGGTGCTGGCTGATGGAAGTGTGGTGCGCGCCAGTGCGGCGCATCACCCGGACCTGTTCTGGGCGCTGCGCGGCGGCGGCGGCAATTTCGGCGTGGCGGCGGCGTTTGAATTCCGGCTGCATCCGCTCGGCCCGCTGACCACGGGCGGTCTGGCCGCGTTCGCGCCGCCCGACACGCGGGCCGTGCTGCGTGGCTGGCGGGCGATGATGGCCACTGCCGGGGACGACCTGACCAGCGTGGCGGCGTTGATCAGCGCGCCGGATGGCTCCGGCGCCAAGATCGCCGGAATCGCCGCCTGCCATACCGGCGCGCAACCCGAGGCCGAGGCGGCGATGGCGCATATCCGCAGCTTCGGCACCGTGGTGCATGACGCGCTGGGGCCGATTCCGTACACCACGCTGAACACCATGATGGACGGCGACTACCCGCGCGGCGCCCACAATTACTGGAAATCGGCCTTCATGCCGGAGTTGTCCGACGCCGCCATCGAGGTTTTGGCCGAGGCGCACGCCGCCTGCCCATCCGGCATGAGTCAGTTGGCCATCGAGCATCTGCATGGCGCGGTCTGCCGCGTGCCGCTGGACGCCACCGCCTGCACGCTGCGCACGGCGGGGTTCAACGCGCTGGTGGTGGGCCAATGGCAAGACCCGGCCCTGTCTGCCCCCACCATTGCCTGGGTGCGGGAGACGTTTGCCAGGCTGCAACCCTTCGTGACCCGCCAGCAATACGTGAACTACGTCGCCACCGATGAGGACACCAACGCCGCCGCGCGCGGGGCGTACGGGCCGCATTTTGAACGGTTGCAGGCAATCAAGCGGCAGTACGATCCGGGCAACGTGTTCCATCTGAATGTGAACATCGTGCCGTAACTTACGGGTTTAGGCGGCCGGTGCCTCCGGCAGCGCCGGCGCGAACACCGCGCCGCCGCCCTCATTACGGGCGGTGATTGTGCCGCCCAGACTGGAGATGATGCCGTGGCAGATCAACAGTTCGCCCGGACATCCATCCACGCCGCAGAACCACGATCACCTGCGCCATGCCTGGCGGAGAGAATCAGAAAAATGTCTATTTCAGGACAGAATTTTGGCGATGCACCGATGCCGCCGGCAAGGATGCGCGTAGTTTCCGAAGCTGTGCGCGGCGCAAGATTTGCCGGCATCATTCAACCGGATGAACACGGCCTGCCGCTCAAGAAACGCCCCGCTCTGGCCCGGGCCGCGACGGACAGACGGGCAGCCAGGCTGTCAATCTGGACGGCAGAATTCTCAAAGGCGCGCCGCAGCCGCCAGCGCCATACTTTCAATCATTGGAGCACGCACAAGATGAACAAGGATCGTATCGACGGCGCAGTGAAACAAACCGAGGGAGCCATCAAGGAAGCCGCCGGAAAATTGCTCGGCGACGCCAATCTGACCGCCGAAGGCAAGGTGGAAAAGGCTGAAGGCAAGCTTCAGAACGCCATTGGCGGCTTGAAGGATACCCTGAAAAAACTGTGACGTCCGGCGTGAGCAAAATCTTGCTCCGGGAATTGCGGTCAGCACTCGAAAATTGACGGAGGCTCCCATGGGCCGTGCAATATTGTTTCTTTTGCTTGGCGTGCCAATACCCATCATTATTATTCTTGCGCTGCTCTGGCGTTGAACGGCGAATGGTCCAGACCTGATACGCCAATCATCGCCGATCGCGCCTCGCCGGAAAGCGCCTTGCCCTGCACGTGTATCTGCATCTGGCAGGGCAACCGCACCGGCGCGTGGATGGCCGATGCCGGTGTTTCGGCGGCGCACGCCCGTAGGCTCCCTTGATGGCGGGCCTGCCGCCGCCCGGGCTCAGGCCCGGCACCACGTTGGAGAATGGCCCGGTATCGGCCTTGATGACACTGGCATGCGGTGTGGTGATTGTGGCCGCGCTGTCCATCGCGCGCGACGTGTTCATCCCGATCACGTTTGCTGTGCTGCTCTCCTTCGTGCTGGCACCGCTGGTGAACCTGCTGCGCCGCCTGTGGCTGGGGCGGGTGCTTGCCGTGCTGCTTGCCGTGCTGGCCGCGCTGGGTGTGATGCTGGGGGCCGCCGGCATCATCGGGGCGCAGATTGCCGGTCTGGCGGGCGATATTCCGCGCTACTCGACCACGATTCAGCACAAGGTTGTGACGATTCAGGGCGTTACGGTCGGGCGCCTGTCGGCGGTGGTCGACCGGATGACCAAACAGCTGGATCGTGGCAGCCACCCGCTGCCAGCGGACGGCCCGGCCGGGGCCGGAACGGCTGCGCCTGATCGGGCTGCCACCCCGCCTGACAATCAGGCAACCAAACCGATACCGGTGGAGGTTCATCAGCCGGACCCGTCGGCCACCGAATTGGCCGAGCGGGTTCTGGCACCCATCCTGTCGCCGATGGCCACAACAGCCATCATCGTGGTGGTGGCCATTTTCATCCTGCTGCAACGCGAAGATCTGCGCGACCGCCTGATCCGCCTGCTGGGCACGAGCGACCTGCACCGGACCATGACGGCCATGGACGAGGCGGGGCACCGCCTGAGCCGGTATTTCCTCATTCTGCTGGCACTGAATACGGTGTTCGGCTGTGTCATCGGCCTTGGCCTGTTCCTGATCGGCGTTCCAAGCCCGGTGCTGTGGGGCATTGTCGCCGTTCTGCTGCGCTTCGTGCCGTATGTCGGCTCACCGATCTCCGCCGTGCTGCCGCTGGCACTTGCCGCAGCGGTCGATCCGGGGTGGTCGCTGGTTCTGTGGACCGGCGGCCTGTTCGTGGCCTGCGAAGTGGTGATGGGCCAGGCCATCGAGCCGCTCGCCTATGGGCGCAGCACTGGCCTGTCGCCCGTTGCGGTCGTGATCGCGGCCATTTTCTGGGGCTGGCTGTGGGGGCCGCTGGGGCTGATCCTGTCCATGCCGATGACGCTGTGCCTGGTGATCCTGGGGCGGCATGTGGAGCGGTTGCAGTTCCTCGACGTGCTGCTGGGCGACCAGCCGGCGCTGACGCCGGTCGAAAGTTTCTACAACCGCATGCTGACCGGGCGTCTGGACGAAGTGCAGGACGACGCCGAGCAGTTCCTGAAGTCCCATGCGCTGTCGGTTTACTACGATGAGGTCGCGGTGAGGGCATTGCGGCTGGCCGCAGCCGATATAGAACGCGGCATTCTGACAGAGGCGCAGGCCGCCCGGATTACCGGAAGCGTTGAAGCCCTGCTGGACGAACTCGCGGACTACGACGGCAACAACCCAGTATTGCCGCCACCGCACGCAGGGCCGGTGGACCCGTTGCAGGATCTGCTGGTGCCGCCGGTCCCGGTTGCGGGCGGTGCCAGCGATGCGGGCGGACTGCCGCCCGAATGGCGGGCCGCTGGCGCTGTGATGTGCGTGGCCGGGCGCGGGCCGTTCGATGAGGTGGTATCGGCCATGCTGGCGCATCTGCTCGGCAAATGCGGGTTCGGCACCCGGGTGGTACCGCATGCCGCTGTCAGCGCCCGCACAGCCATCGGCGCGCTTGACATGACAGGCGTGCGGATCGTCTGCCTGATCTATGGGGGGATTGCGGGCACATCCACCCATCTGCGCTACACGGTGCGCAGGCTGCGGGCGCGCACGCCTGATGCAACCATTCTGGCCGGGCTGTGGCACCCGGACATGGCGGCGGATGACAGACTGCGCGTTGCCATCGCCGCCGACGGCTATGCCGCCTCACTCGGGCAATTCGTCACAGACTGCCTCGCGCGGGCAACCACGCCGGCGGGGGGCGGAGGAAACGTGATGATCGGCCCGGCAGACCGGCCGCACGACTGACGTTCCGGAACAAGGCCCCCATGGCCGCCGCCCGGATGGACGCGGGCTTGGGGTATTGGGGCCGGACCGGTCCAGGATCGCATATGCCGCAACTTTGCCGCACGCGCCACGGAACCGGAACGGGAATTGCTTATAGCAGCTTGAAAAACCTTGGTATCGCGTACGGGATTCGAACCCGTGTTACCGCCGTGAAAGGGCGGTGTCCTAGGCCTCTAGACGAACGCGACAAGGCGACGCGGTGGGTAGCCGAGGGGGCGGCGCGGGTCAAGCGTGGGTGTGGCTGTGTTACGGTATGGCTGCATCGGTGACGATGAAGCTTGTCGTCAGGCTGCCGTTCCACTCCTCCGCGCGCAGGTGCCCGGCCAGATGCAGCGGGGGCGGGGTGCGGGCCAAAAGCGCGTCTGGCAGCGGGCCTTCCTTGGCGCGGAACAGCATGGCCTTGATGCGGGTGCCGCCGCCTTCGCCTTCGATGAAGGCGCGCACGGTGGCGCTGTCCTTGCCCACCCGGTCGGCGCGCACCACGCGGGCGCGGGGCAGGGCCAGCACCGGCTCGGCATTGCCGGGGCCGAACGGGGCGAGGCGGGCGATCTGCAGGGCGAGCGACTCGGTGCAGCCGCCCACCGCCAGCGTGCCCTCCACCGCCAGATCGGCCACCGAAGGCAGGGCGCGGGCGGCCGCCATGCGCTCATCCAGAAAATCATGAAACGCCGCCAGCCGCGACTCGGGCAATGAGAACCCGGCCGCCATCGCGTGCCCGCCGCCGGTGGACAGGATGCCCGCCTGCCGGGCGGCAATCACCGCACCGCCGAGATCCAGCCCCGTCACCGAGCGGCCGGAGCCTTTGGCCACGCCATCGGCAAGGGCCGCCACGCAGGCCGGGCGGTTGAAGCGTTCCTTGATGCGGCCTGCCACAATGCCCACCACGCCCGCGTGCCAGTTCAGCCCGGCCACCAGCACGGCGGCGTGGCCGGCTTGCAGTTGCTCGCCGGCGGTCTGCATGGCCGCGTCCAGCACGCCCGCTTCCACCTGCTGGCGCTGGCGGTTCACCGCGTCCAGCGTGGCGGCCAGCGCGCGGGCTTCCACCGGGTCGTCACACATCAGCAGGCGCATGCCCAGATCGGCCTCACTGATGCGCCCGGCGGCGTTGATGCGTGGCCCAAGCGCGAAGCCCAGTGTGGCCGCACTGGGTCTGGCGGTGATCTGTGCCACCTCCAGCAAAGCCGCGATGCCGGGGCGCTCACGCCGCGCCATCACTTTCAGCCCCTGTGTGACCAGCGCGCGGTTGACCCCGGTCAGCGGCATCACATCGCACACGGTGGCAAGGGCCACCATGTCCAGCAGCGCCAGCATGTCCGGCTCGGGACTTGCGGCGAAGAAGCCCGCGCGGCGTAGCGTGCGTACGGTGCCGATGGCCACCAGAAACGCCACCCCGGTGGCACACAGCCCGCCGAGACCCGACGCGCAGTCCAGCCGGTTGGGGTTGACGGTGGCGGTAATGCCGCGCGGCAGGGATTCGCTCTTGTGATGGTCGATCACGATCACATCGGCGGCGCGGCCCAGCCCGGCCAGCACATCGCCCGCCGCCGTGCCGCAATCCACGCACACGATCAGCCCGGCACCGCCTGCCACCAGATCCTGCAAGGCGGGCAGATTGGGGCCGTAGCCCTCGGCCAGACGGTCCGGCACATGGGTGAGGACCGGGCAGCCCAGACCGCGCAGGAAACTGGCCATCAGCGCGCCGCTGCACGCGCCGTCCACATCGTAATCGCCGAACACGCCCACCGTCTCGCCGCGCCGCGCCGCATCGGCAAGCCGTGCGGCGGCGGCGTCCAGATCGGCCAGCACGCTGGGGTCGGGCAGCAGGGCGCGCAGCGTGGGTTCCAGAAACCCG
>CAIPHQ010000217.1 GCA_903864895.1 uncultured Rhodospirillales bacterium | reverse complement strand
TTCTGGCAGCTTGGCTTCCGGCGGCTTGGCCTCGGTGGTCTGCGGCACCACCGTCTGCCGGGGCGCGTCCGGCACCGGGGCCTCGGCGGCTACCTCCGGTTTCGGCTTCGGTGCGTCCGGGGCCAGCACGACCACCGGTGCCGCCCCCGTGCCAGCTTCAGCGGGCGCTGCCGCCCCGGTCTTGCCGCCGGAGGCCGCAGGCGGTACCGCTGGGGCAGCAGCCTCCTGCCGCGCCGGGCCGGTCGCGGTGCGGGTAGCCAGCCACGCGCCGCCAGCCACCGCCGCCAGAGCAGTGACCACCAGGATCGCAGTGCGGACAAGACGCGACTTTGGCGGCCCCGATCGGGAGGGCGGCGAAACGTTACCGGACATAACATGAAGCTAAGCGCCACGGCCGCGTGCTGCAATCCATTCATCACATTCGATTGCCCGCGCATTCGCAGCACGCGGGCTTTTCCGCCGCCGCTGCGGCGGCTAATGGATCGGCACGGCATCTCTCTGCCGTTTTCCGCCGCCACACAGGAGCCTTCGATGGCGTTGCGCAGTCGTCAGACCGTGGTCATGCTGCCGATGCGGGTATGGGACCTGCCGGTGCGGCTGTTTCACTGGCTGATCGTCGTGCTGATCCCGCTGTCCTATCTCAGCATCAAGGGCGGCTTTCCCGACGTCCACAAGGCCATCGGCTTCACGATGATCGCGCTGTTGCTGTTCCGCGTGGCGTGGGGGCTGTTCGGCAGCGATACCGCCCGGTTTGCACGGTTCCTGCGCAGTCCGGGGGCCGCCTTTCACCACCTCGGCGCGATCACCAAGCGGGAGCCGGATACCGTGACCGGCCACAACGCCGCCGGTGGCTGGATGGTGGCGCTGATGCTGCTGTTGCTGCTGCTGCAGGCCTTCAGCGGCCTGTTCGCCCGCAACCGGCACAATGTGGAAGGCCCGCTGGCCAAATACCTCGACGATGCCGCCGTGCAAGCCGTTTCATTCGTCCACGCCGCCAACTTCAAGGTCATCTTCGCCGCCGCCGTGCTGCATGTGGCGGTGATCGGCGTCTATCTGTTCGTGAAGAAACAGAACCTGATTCGCCCGATGCTGACCGGCAAGAAACGCCTGCCCGCTGCCACCCGCGCGCCGCGCATGGCAAGCCCGCTGCTGGCGCTGCTGTTTCTGATTCTGGCCGCCGCCATCGCAGCCGCATTGGCCACGCAATTCTGACCCCGAGGATTTCACGCATGACCGCACTTCGCTCCGTCGCCGTTTTCTGCGGCTCACGCAACGGCCACGCGCCGAAATACCGTGAGGCCGCGCTGGAATTGGGGGCCGGGCTGGCCCGCGCGGGCATACGGCTGGTGTTCGGCGGCGGGCGCGTGGGGCTGATGGGGGCGGTGGCCGACGCCACGCTGGCAGGCGGCGGGCAGGTGATCGGCGTGATCCCGGAGTTTCTGGAACAATGGGAAGTCGCCCATGCCGGGGTGACGGAACTGATTGTCACGGACAGCATGCACACCCGCAAAACACGCATGTTCGAGTTGTCGGACGCGTTTATCTCATTCGCGGGCGGGCTCGGCACGTTCGACGAAACCTTCGAGATCCTGACGTGGCGGCAGTTGCGGCTGCACAAAAAGCCGGTGCTGATCTGCGATATTGGCGGGTCGGCAGCGCCGTTGGTGAACTTGATCGACTCCGCCGTGGCCGAAGGGTTTGCACCCGCCGATGCGCGCGAGTTTTTCGAGGTGATCGAGGGCGTGCCCGCGCTGCTCGGCCGGCTTGCACGGCTGGAACCTGCCACCGCAACCACCGGCACCGAACGGCTGTAAGCGCATCCCCGCTTGCGCGCTGCAAGGAGGGCGGCTATACGCCCCGCCTCGGCCGGAGTGTAGCTCAGCCTGGTAGAGCACTGTGTTCGGGACGCAGGGGCCGGAGGTTCGAATCCTCTCACTCCGACCATTCCCGGTTTCGTCGAAACGCCGCAGCGCGCCGCAAGGCCACTGCGGCGTTTCGCATTTCGGGCCACGGCTAGCCGGACCGGCGGGCGGGGGATATACCCGCAGGATGCAACGCGCAGGAGCCAGCCGCGAATGGATTTGAAAGACCACATCCGCGCGATTCCCGATTTTCCGAAGCCGGGAATTTTGTTCTACGATATCAGCACTTTGCTGCGTGATGCCGACGCCTGGCAGGTGGCGATGGGCCGCATGTCCAAGGCGGTGCGCGCCTATCAGCCCGATCTGGTGGCCGGCGTGGAATCGCGCGGGTTCCTGATCGCGGCCCCGCTGGCGCTGAAGCTGGGTTGCGGGTTCATCATGCTCCGCAAGCGCGGCAAGTTGCCCGGTGCCACCGTGGCGCTGGACTACGCGCTGGAATACGGCACCGACCGCATCGAAATTCAGGCGGATGCCGTGCAACAAGGCCAGCGTGTGGTGGTGGTGGACGACCTTTTGGCCACCGGCGGCACCATGGCGGCGGGCATCCAGTTGCTGCGCAATGTGGGCGCAATGGTGCCTGCGGCGGCAGCGCTGATTGAGCTGAGCTTTCTGGGCGGGCGGGCGCGGCTGGACGTGCCGGTCGAATCGCTGGTGACCTACGATTCCTGAACCGCTGCGCCGCCGTACGCTGCTGGCCGCAGCCTGCGCGGCGTGGCCGGTGGCGCATGCCCGCGCCGATGCCACGCCGTCGCCCTTCCCGGAAGGTGCCACGCTGCTGGTGGCCGGGCCGGAGGGCGGGCGGCTGGACGGTACCGCCGAGTTCCTCGCCCCGTTGCTGGCCCGCACCCTGCCCTCCGGCACCGCACTGCGCCGGGAACGGGCAGGTGGTGAAGATGGCGTGACCGGGTGCAACCAGTTCGAGGCGCGGGTTGCACCGGACGGTGCCACCGTGTTGCTGCTGCCGGGTGAGGCGGCGCTGGCCTGGCTGGTGGGCGACCCGCGCGCGCGCTTCGACACGGCGCGATTCATTCCGGTGCTGGCGGAGGTGACCCCCTCCGTGCTGGTCAGCCGCCGCCGCCTTGCCGACGTGACCGCCGCGGCACCGCTGCGTGTGGCCGCCGCCCGGCCTGACAGTCTGGACCTGACCGCACTGCTGGGGCTGGACTTGTTGCAGGTGCCGGTGCGCCCTGTGTTCGGGCTGGCGGGTGCCGCAGCGCAGACCGCACTGGCGGCCAACGCGGCGGAAGCCCTGTTGCTGACAGGCGCCGGGGCGGCAGCGCGGGCGGATGCGCTGGGGGCGCTCGGCCTGTCACCCGTCTTGACGCTGGGGCTGCCGGACGAGCAGGGCAACGCCCGGCGTGACCCGCATTTTGCCGAGGTGCCAGCCCTGCCGGAGGAACTGGCCGCACGGCAACCGGCCGGACCGTTGCTGGCGGCATGGCAGGCACTGGCCGCCGCGGCGCAACTCGGCTTCCTGATGGTGCTGCAATCGCCCGCCCCGGCGGCGATGG
>CAIPHQ010000216.1 GCA_903864895.1 uncultured Rhodospirillales bacterium | reverse complement strand
CCGCTGCCATGTTGCCGATGGCTTCCCGGACGATGTCCAGTGCGCCGATCAGCGGAATGCCGTTGATCAGCAGCGTGCCGAGCGTGCGGGCAAAGCGGGCTGCCAGCGCCTCGCGTGCCAGTTTGCCGATGATCGGCAAGTGCAGGATCATGGTATCGGCGCGCAGCCGCACCGGCGGGCGGGTGAGCAATTGCCGGACCGACAGCACAAGCAGAATGATCGCCAGCAGCGCATACAGTCCGTAATTCGTGGTGTAGCTGCCCAGATCGATCAGGATTTGCGTGGGCCGTGGCAGTGACGCGCCGTTCTGCTCGAACAACGGCACGAATTGCGGCAGCACTTGCGTCAACAGCAGCGCGATCGCGCCGATGGCGGCGATCACCAGCAGCGTGGGGTAGATCATCGCCGACTGGATGGTGGAATTCAGGCTGCGCTCGCGCTCCAGCAGGGTGGCAAGCCGTTCCAGTGTGGGGGCCAAGGCGCCACCTGCCTCACCGGCGCGGACAAGGCCGATATACAGGCGCGGAAAGCTTTTCGGGTGCTTGGCCAGCGACACCGCCAGGGACGCGCCATCGCGGACCGATGCGCGCAACTGGTCCATGACCGTCTTCACGCGCGGATTGGGCGCGGTATCGACCAGAAAGCGCAGCGCGCGGTCCAGATCCTGCCCGGCGCCGAGCATGATGGACAATTCGCGGGTGATGTTGGTCACGTCCTGCCGGGTCAGCCGCGCACCGCCGCCGAATTCCATGCTGAGCAGACCGGCGAGGAAGCCGCTTGCCACCGGTTCGGCGCTGACCGGAATGCTGCCCTGCTTGCGCAATTGCTCGATCACGGCGGCTTCATTCGCCGCCTCGATCACGCCGCGCGTGGTCTCCCCGGCGGGCGTGATTGCGGTGTAGCGAAAACTTGCCACGCCCTTACGCCTCGGCGGCGCGGATGCTGCGCATGACTTCCTCGATGGTGGTCACGCCGTCCAGCGCCGCCTCCAGCCCCGCATCGAACATGGTCGCCATGCCGCCCGCCACCGCCGCGCGCTCGATGTCCGAATGGTCGGCATGGGCGAACACCAGCCGTTCGATGTCCGGGGTGGGATGCAGAAATTCGGCAATCGCCAGACGGCCCTTGTAGCCGGTCTGCCGGCAGGCCGGGCAGCCCTGCGGGTGCCACAGCGTCAGAGGGCGTTTGGTGGTGCGGCGGGCGAGGTCGAAACGCTCGATCAGTTCAGGGGCTGCGTCCGCTTCCGTCTTGCAGGCATTGCACAACCGCCGCACGAGGCGCTGCGCCAGCACGCCGCGCAGCACGGCGGTCAGCAGGTAATCCTCCAGCCCCATGTCGCGCAGACGGGTGATGGTGGCCGAGGCGGAGTTGGTGTGCAGCGTGCTCAGCACCAGATGCCCGGTCAGTGCCGCCTGCACCGCGATCTGCGCGGTTTCCAGATCACGGATTTCGCCGACCATGATCACATCCGGGTCCTGCCGCAAGATCGAGCGCAGCAAGGTGGCAAAGGTCAGGCCGATCTGCGGCTTGACCTGAATCTGGTTGATGCCGCGCAACTGGTATTCGATGGGGTCTTCCACAGTGACGACCTTGCGCACCACGGAATTGAGCGACATCAGCCCCGAATACAGCGTGGTGGTCTTGCCCGAGCCGGTTGGGCCGGTGACCAGCACGATGCCGTTGGGCAAATTGAGCGCCTCGGTCAGGCGGCCAATCACCGGCGCGGGCAGGCCAAGTTTGGCGTAGTCAAACGCCACTGCCGTGCGGTCCAGCACGCGCATCACCACTGTCTCACCCCACAGGCTGGGAATGGTGGAAACGCGGAAATCCACTTCCTGCCCGCGCACGGCCAGCTTGATGCGCCCGTCCTGCGGCAGGCGGCGCTCGGCGATGTCCAATTTCGCCATGATCTTGATGCGCGACGTGATGGCCGGGATCAGCCGCGCGGGCGGGCTTTCGGCTTCCTGCAACACGCCGTCATAGCGGTAGCGGATGCGAAGGCGGTCTTCGAAGGGTTCGATGTGAATGTCGCTGGCGTGGGTTTCCACCGCGCGAGCGATCAACTGGTTCACCAGCCGGATCACCGGGGCTTCGCTGGCCAGATCCTTCAGACGTTCGGCATCTTCTTCCAGCGGCGCGTCATCCTCACCGCCCTCGGTCTCGGCTTCGGCGGTCTCGTCGCGGTACAGCCGGTCGAAGGCGGCTTCGATTTCAATGGGAACGGCGACTTCCAGCACCACGCGCTTGCCGGTGGCAGCTGCGATGGCGGCAGGGGTGAACGCGTCCAGCGGGTCGGTGGCGGCCACCACCAGCGTGTCGCCATCCAGCAGAATCGGCAGCGCGCGGGCGGTGCGCAGGAAGCGGGTGGTCAGGCGTTCGGGCAGCAACGGTTCTTCCGGATAGCGATCCGGTTTGACCACGCTGGTGCCCAGCAGCGCCGCATAGGCCTCGGCCAGCCCGCGTTCACTGACAAGCCCAAGCTGGATCATCACGCTGTCCAGCCGCTGGCCGGATTCGGTGGCCACGCGGCGGGCGCGGTCGAGCGTTTTGATATCGCAGTGGCCCTGTTCCATCAGCAGATGGGCCAAGTCGTCCATGTCCTGACGCGGGCCATGCCCGCCTGTGATCGCGTCCACCAGACCCTCGCTCCGGCGCCTGCGCCTGTGCGTTGTATTGGTATATGAGGTGGCAGGAAAGCAAGTGACAGGGCAGCAATGGCGGGCTGGTGGATTGCAATACTCGCCGGTCCGTTCGCGGGCAGCACGATCAGCGTGCTGGTGCGGCGGATGCCCCGCGAATCCCCGCAGCTTTGGGGCCGCTCGGCCTGCGAACACTGCGGGCATGTGCTGCGCCCGTGGGAGATGGTTCCGCTGCTGAGTTACGCCGTGCAGCGCGGGCGCTGCACCCGGTGCGGCGGCAGAATTGCGCCCGCGCATCTGGCCGCCGAACTTGCAGCAACCGCCATCGCCGCCGTGCCGGTGGCGCTGGGGTTCGAGGGGGTGGATCTGGCGCTGGCCTGCGCGCTGGGCTGGGTGTTGCTGACGCTGGCGTGGCTGGACTGGGACCATTTCTGGCTGCCGGACACGCTCACCTTGCCGCTGCTGCTGGCCGGTCTGGCGGCGGCGTGGTGGCTGGCGCCTTGGGACATTACGGATCGCGCGTTGGGTGCCATTGCCGGATATGCCGGGTTGCAGGCGCTGAACCGGGCCTATCGCGCGCTGCGCCACCGCGACGGGCTCGGCGCGGGTGACGCCAAGTTGCTGGCCGCCACCGGGGCATGGCTGGGCTGGCAGGCGCTGCCCGGTGTGCTGCTGGCCGCAGCCCTCATCGGGCTTGGCATCGCGGGCGTGCAACGGCTGCGCGGAACGGCGCTGACCGCCGCCACCGCCCTGCCCTTCGGCCCGGCGCTGGCAGCGGCGTTCTGGGCGCTGTTTCTGGTGCAGAACTGGCCGGATTAGGCGCTACTCGCCGAAGCCCAGCACCTCTACCAGAATCACCGAGGCTTCCGCCGCCTGCCGCTTGCGCCGCGCCTCGTCGGCGTTGTTGGAGGCCGAGCTTTGCGCCGCGCCGGTGGCGGCACTGGCCGCCTGCAAGGCGCCGACATTTGACACCGCAATCGTCGGCGCGCCGACGGTCTTGCCGCCCACACTCAGGTTGTTGCCGTTGGCCACCGTCAGCGCGGCCAGCGTGAGGTTGCCGGAGACGCGAATACCCGCCTCACCCGCGTCGATGGTGCCTTGCGGGGCCACCAGATCTACGTCACCCGCCGGGACGCCGGGCACCGAGGTGAGGGTGGCAATACCCGCACCGTTGGTCGGCGCGGTGGGGGCGAGTGTGAGATTGCCCAGATCGTCATAGGTGATGCTGGGCGGCTGATAGACCACCGAGGTCTTGGTGCCGATACCGGCGTTCACGTCGCCGGTGGCCGACCACAACTGGATGTTGCCGCCATAGGTGGTGAAGATACGGCTCTGCCCCAGCACGATGCTGTTGCGGGCGAAGGCGGCAATATTGCCCGAACCGAAGGTGATCAGCCCCGTGCTGCTGCCCGGCTGCACGCCGCCCGCAACACCCAGCAGGATCTGCCCGCCCGGCACGATCACCTGAATGTCACCGCCGAATTGCGTGCTGATGCCTGCGTCAACCACGGCGGATTGGCCGGTGGAGGCAAAGGTCAGTGTGCCGCTGTACATCGTGACATCACCGCTATAGGCGGGGGTCGCCGAGGCGGCGGCCGAGAGGGCGGCCGTGGCTGCAAAGGTCACAGGCCGCACCAAACCCCTGCGCCCGGCGGCGATGGAGGCATAGGCCTGACTGTCAGTGGCGTAGTTGGGGTCTGCCTGCGGCGACGGCGCGGGCGTGCCCGGCAGCAGGGCGTAAAGCGCTTCGGTGCCACGCACATAAGTGTGGTAGCGGCGGCTGGCCGGGTTGCCTTCCTCCCGGCCGCTGGCCTTGAGTTCGGCGAAGAAGATGCTGCGCACGAACACGTCCTGCTGCTGCTGCGGCAGCGACAGGAAGTAATCGAGTGCCCCGTCTGCTCCGCCCGCGTAGCCGAAATTGCGTGCCAGCCACGCCAGCAACTCGGGCTGATAGGTCTGCGCCACCTTGCCCTGGTTCTCGCCGGAGATCAGCGGGAAATTGCTGTTTTCCTCATGCGCCGGGTCGAAATACAGCCGCGCGAAAGTGGCGGTGTCGATGCCCGCGCTACCGGTACCAGCCAGCACCGAGATGCCCGCGCCGCCGTTGCGGTTCTGTGCCGAAATGTCGAAGACCGGGCCGATGGATTTCAGCATCCCATGATCAAGCTGATTGAGGTTGCGGCCCGCATCCACTTCCAGCAGCCCCGGCCCGGCGATGTAGAAATACGACGACAGAATGTCACGCCCGGCGGACACCACCGATATGTCGGTGGCCGAGGTGTTCAGCAGCAGGTTGCCGCTGGTGGCCGCCGAGGCGAAGGCTGTGGCGGCCTGATTCTGCTCATTGGCGAAAACCGCGCTGCCCACGGCAGGGTTGCTCGGGTCCAGCGACGGGCGCGTGCCGGAGGCGACGACGTCGTTGCCCGCCAGAATCCATGCAGGCTTGGCGGCGATGTACCACGTGGACGGGGTCACACCGGTGCTGGCCGAATAGTTGATGATCTCACCGGTGCGGAAATCCACGATGTCACCGCTGACGGCATAGAAGCGTGCCGGTTGCGTGTCGCCCGCATGGACATTGCTGGTGGGCGTGTCGGCGGCGAAGGCAAACAACGGATAGTAGCTGCCTGCAGCGAAATACGTGTTGGTGACGATCGTGCTGCCGCCGTCGGCGCCCGTGAACGCCGGCTGGAACGGATTGGCCAGATTGCCGGCATTGGCCCCGCCGGACAGGTTGGTGTTCGGGTTGGCACCGGAGAGATCGACACTGTAGCCGGTGGCATAAATGGAGCCCTGCGCCAGCATCTGCATCTGGCCGGCCGGGGCCGGGGCCAGTTCCAGCGCGCGGCCGGAATCACCGGCCAGCGAGCCATAATAGATGCTGCCGCTGTCGGCGATGACGTTCAGCACCGCCGGATACACGAAGCGCGTATCGGTGGGCATGTCGTTGCTGAACGTCGACGGGCTGAGCGCGCTGAACAGGGGCTGCGTGGTGGGTGTGGCGTTGCCGCCGAGCGAGTTGATGGTGATGGAGGTACGCGGCGTCCACAGCGAGAACGACGTGATGCCGCCGCCGGTGTAGGTTTGCGTGCCGCCGCTGGAATCCACGGTCGTGAAGCCCGGCAGGTTCTGCACCGGCAGCCGCCCGGCATCGCCCGCGCCCGCCAGCACCACGTCGCGCAGCGCGGTGATATCCACCTGCGTGTCGCCCGGCACCACAATCACACCACCCTGTTCGATGGCGATGCCTGCGACAGACGGGTTCAACGGGCGGGTATCCACCGTGTCGATGGTGCCATACTGATACACCACCCGGCCCACCTGCCCCGCCTGCACCGAGATATTGCCGCGCAGGTTGGTGAACGTGCCGTTCAGACCGTCATAGCCGACGTTCTGCACACCTTCGTCGAGCCCGTTCAACGCGCCGCCGATGCGCACCGTCAGGTCACCACCGCCGGTCTGCACCAGCGTGCCACCGGTCACAACGCCGCCAACCACGTCCACCCCGGTCACCCGCCCGGTGCTGGCCACCGCCAGATCAAGCCCCTGGCTGCGCTGCGTGGCATCGCGCCCCACTGTTACGCCCGCATCACCGCCCGCAATCACGGTCAGGTTGCCGCCACCCAGTGCACCGATGCCGGTGAAGCCCACCAGCGCCGCCTGATAGCCGGGGCCTGCCCCGGTTTGCGGGATGACATAGGTGCCGAAGTTGATCCACCACGCGGTGGACTGCGCCTCGACGCCCGCAGTGGTGCCGGTGCCCTGCCGCCACAGCCAGTTGCCGACCCAGTCGCTGGCCGGGTTGCCGGACGAGCCGCCGCCGTAGATGTCGCCGTACACGCCGCCCTGTGCCGCCACCAGCACATTGCCGCCGCCGGTGGGGTAATAGGCCTGATAATTCACCACATAGGCGTTGTACGGATTGCCCGCCCCGAACACAGTGCCGTCAAACCCGGTGGCCAGCGGCTGCTGGAACGCGGAGTCCACTGCCGTCTGCGTGCCCGCCGTGTAGATGCCGTATAGCGAATACTGCGTGATATCGCCGCCCGCCTTCAGCGTGAGGTCGCCCGTGCCGGTGCGGACCACGCTGAAGGACGGTGACGCACCGTAATAGCCCTGATTGGGCTGGGTATAGTGCAGATCGCTCAGCACCATGTTGCCGCCGCCCGCCAGCGCGGATTGCGGCTGCACCGCAAGGCGGCTGGCCGCGCCGGTATCGGCACCGCTGACCAGCGCCAGCGACCAGGATTGCGTGCCCGCCGCCAGCATCGGGGCATTGCCCCAGATCTGACCCTGCGATCCTGTCGCCGCGTCGCGCAGGTTCTGCTGCGAGGAACCGTCCGTGAACACGACCACGGTCTGCGACGGGATCAGCGCGCCGCCCGGCAAGGTCTGATCGGCCGCCAGCGTCACCGAAGGGCTGGCGATGATTTGCAGGCTGGCCCCGGCCGGCCAGATGGTGCCCGCCGGAACATTGATCTGGAACGGCAGCACCGAGCCGGCATCCACCCGCCAGCCCGGCAGCAACTGCGTGCCGCCCGCGATGACCGCGCCCTTGGCGAACTTGATCGCGCCGGTTTCGTCATAAATGTTGGCGGTGGCGACCCAGCCGCTTGCCGGGATCGCGTAGCTGGAGAACGACGTGTCCGCCGGTGCGGCGAGCGTGACCGGGGTGGGGATTGCCACACCCTGATTGAGCGTGACCGGGCCGGGGATGGTGTTGCCGAAATCATCGAATTGCGGCACCTGAATGCTGATGTCGTAGTTCAGCGAAACAGCATTGCCGGTGTTGATGGTGGTGCCAGCGCCGAGCGTGATCGTGCCCGGCAGGACCTTCGGCAGCACCACATCCGCGCTGAACGGCTCGTTGCCTGCGAACAGCAGCCAGCCATTGTTGTCCGGGTTCGGGTTGGCAGGGTCGTCCGCAGGTGCCGCGAAGCCGTCTGTGACGCTGCCGTTGATGGTCAGGTTGCCCGCCGCGCGCAGCACCAGCGCACCCGGTTCGGCGTTCGCACCGTAGCGGTAGTTGGCAAGATTGATGTCACCCGAGACCACAAGATCGCCCGAACTGTCACCACTGACAATCTCGATACCGGGGCGCAGATGGAATGCGCCTTGCGCGGCATCCATCAGCGGTTGCAGACGCGATTGCAGTGCGGCGTTCGCCGACGCGGCCGCCATGAAGGGCTGCGTATCGCTGGCATCAATCCCGTCTAGCCATGCCTGGGTCACGACCGCCAGTCCGGTGGCAGCGTCAATGGGGGCGGCATAGGCGGCGTGCCAGCCATAAACGGCAAGGCTGCCCATTGGCTGACCAGCGGCGGTGAACACACCACGGATGGCAACCGGGCCGGTCACGTTGATGGCGATGTCGTCCCCGCCCTCCTGCGGCGCATTCAGCGCAATATGGCCGCGCGCAACGCCGTCCGGCGAGCTGACATCGATGCCGCTGCCGGCCTGAATGGTCAGCGTGCCACCGATGGCGGTCAGCGTTACCTGTGCCGTGTTTTTGGCGTCGATGGCCGCCCCGTAGCTGTCGGTTTGCAGCACGGTGGAATGGGCATCAAGCAAGCCGCCGGTGAGCAGCGTCAAACCGTTCTGCGCCGACAGATCAATAGTGCCGGGCGTGGCACCGCTGGCATTGATGGTGCCGCCGATGGACAAACTGCCGCCATCCAGCGTCAGGCTGACGGTGCTGGCCACCAGTTCATTGCCAATCGTCAGGTCCCCGGTGCCGATCTCGAAGGCGCGGTAGGCGGAGACGCCGCCTGCCGTGAGGCTTGCGTTCAGCGCAGCGAAACCCGCCAGGCTGTGCGCGCGGATGTCGATGGAACCTTGCGTCCGCCCGCTGGCGGCACTGCCGAGGACAGTGCCGTTCAGGGCCACCGAGCCGCCGAGCGCCGCGATGGTGATGCTGCCCGCCGGCGCGTTGCCGGCCGAGACATCAATGGTTGACCCGGCGGCCTGCGTGACATCTCCGGCAGCGGTGGCAAGCGATACGCTGCCGCCGGCACCGTCATGCGTCTGGTCGAAGAAACCGGTAGTGCGCCCGGCCAGGGCCAGGGTTGCGCCTGCGTCCAGGCTGATCCCGGACTGCGCCGAGACGTTGAAACGGCCGCTGGGCAAGGCGACGGTGGAGGCGAGCGTAACGCTGGCCGCGCTGAGGTCGATTTCCGCCCCGAGGCCCGCCGCACCGGCACTACTGCCGCCGCTGCCGGTGAGGGTCAGCGCGCCGCCTGCGGTGATCCTGGTCAACGCACCGGCCTGCCCGGTCAGCACCGGTGTATTCAGCGTCAGGTCGCCGCCTGTGCCGGGCTGGCCATACGTGGCGGACGGGATGGCATAGACCGCCAGCGATCCCCTGGCGCTGCCCTCGATGTCCTGCGTCGCGGTCAGCGTGACGGACTGGAAGCCCTGGATCAGGCGGCCCAGCGAGACCTGATTTTGCACCTGCGTGCCCGAGGGGTAGCCCAGCACGATCTTGCCTGCCGAGATCGACAACGACCCGGTGCCCGTCTCCAGCCCGGTATCGGCAAAGCCGCCGGGCAACTGGCTGCCAAGCTGGGTCTGCGCGCCCACCGGCACCGTGGTGGCGATGCCGTTCCACACCATCGTGCCGCGCCCGATATTGATGGACGCCGCCGCCCCCGGCCCGCCGGACCCGGCCAACTGGTCGCTCCAGCCATAAATCGCCGGAGTGTTCAGCACCAATTGCTGCAACTCCGCCCCCGGCAGGTCAGTGCTGAGCGACACCGCGCCGAACAGGTTCACCGATTGCGTGGCCGTCAGCGTGAGTTCCGTCACGCCCGGCACGCGCGTGAGGCTGTTGCCGGTGAGCAGGGTTTTCAGCGTGTCCTGACTCAGCACCAGCCCGGACGGCAGCGTGACGGCGCTGCCGAGCGCCGCGACTTCGGTGCTGATGATGTTGATGCTGGCCACATCAAGATTGAGATATTTCGCCCCGTACACTGCCTGCGCGCCCAAGCTGACGCCCTGCGTGGTGGAGAAGGTGAGCGAGCCTTTGGTGAGCAGCGCCGCGCCATCCGCAATGTTGATCGCGCCGAAAAACTGGAAGGCCGCCGTATCCGGCGTGAAGTTCAGCTTGCCGTTTGACACCGCCAGCACGGTGGAGCCAAACGAGTTGTAGTAGTA
Source organism: uncultured Rhodospirillales bacterium (assembly GCA_903864895.1). Taxonomy (GTDB): domain Bacteria; phylum Pseudomonadota; class Alphaproteobacteria; order Acetobacterales; family Acetobacteraceae; genus CAIPHQ01. The sequence goes on along the minus strand of CAIPHQ010000216.1, from coordinate 24,759 downwards.
CCCGTTGGTTGAATCGTACGACGCCGCACCCGCCCCCGTGGTGTCGATGGTGGCACCGGTTTCCAGGGCGATGCCACCGCTGCCGCCGCCGGTGGCTGCCGCCACCAGGAACACTTCCGGGGCAGACAGCGTGGCACCGCTGCGCAGTGTGACAGACCCGGCACGGCCGGAGAATGTCACGGTCGGCGCGCCGCCGATGCTGGCCGTGGACGCGCTGCCGCCCAGCACGAGGCGCGCCGCACCCAGTGCGTTCAGATCTGCCGCGCTGAGCGTGACGAAGTTGGCCGTGCTGGCCGCGCCCGACGCGGTGATCTCGAAATCCGGCAGGCTGTTGGCACCGGACTTGCCCTGCACCTGCACTGTGCTGCCATAGCCGCCATCCGCCGGCGCGAAGCTGGAGACGCCATGGTAGCTCAGCGCGGGCAGGCCGCTGGCGGGCGCGCTAATGGCGCTGGGATACAGCAGCGTGAGTTGCTTGGCATCCGCCAGAATGGCCGTGCGCGGCGCGCCAGTGGAGGCGGCAATGCCGATTTCAAACTGGCTGTAATTGGTTTCGGCATACTGCGAAAAGCTGCGCACCACGCTGGCCGGGGTGAGCGTGACCGGAACCGCAAGCGCCGACTGCACGCCGGTATTGGCCGTGCCGCTGTAACCTCCCACCACGTAGGAGCCGCCCGGGATATCCGCGACGCCTGCGGCCACGTTGCGGACGGCGGTGTTCATCTCCACTCGGAACGCGCCGGGCAGCAGCGCATAATACGCCGGCAGCAGCGTGTAGGTGCCCGGAGGCAAGCCATCGACGGATTCGGTGAGTGTGATCTGTTGTCCGGTGGCGGGCACGGATCCGGCATACTTGCTGTTCTGGTCTAGAGGCGTCACCGGCGCGTAGCCTGCGCTGAAGCCCGGCACGATGGCATACACCGGGCGTGTGGCCAGCGTGGCCTTGGCCAGGGTGGTCCCGGTGAAATTTTGCAGCGGCTGCAACAGCGTATCCACTGAACCGCCCCGCCCGGTCTGGAACACCGCACCGCTGAGCGTACCGCCGCCGCTGATGTCCAGCGTGGCGCCACTGTCGGATTGCACCGCCTGCGCGTCGATGGCGATACCGGGCGTCAGCGCGCCGACGGTGCGCCCGTTGTAAGTGTAGGTCTGGTTGTCAGCGCTGCCGCCGAACGGAATGATCTGACCGGCGGCGCTGACCGAGGTGACGCTGCCCGGCTGCAATTCCACCAGTGTGGTGAAGCTGTTTTGCGTAATCGGCGCGCCGGACGGGCCATCAATCACCGCGCCGAGCGTGATGTTGCCTTCGGGCGCGCGGATCACGCCGCCCTGCTCGACCGTGGGCGCGGCCAGAACCAGACTGCCCGCCACCGAATAGGGAGCCTGCGCGGCCACACCATTCCACGCCACGCTGAGCAATCCGCCCGCCGCATACAGATTGGCCGACGGATCATGCGCCTGCTGGTAATTCACCCCGGCATACACTGCGGCCAGTGCCTGCGTGGTGGGGTACAGCTGCGCCGCCGTGAATGCCAGATTGCCGGGGGTGACGAGGGTGCCAGTGTTGAACCGCACATCACCGGTGCTGTTGATGGCAATGCTCTGGAAACCGGCATAGGCGACATGAATGGCCAGCCCCTTGTGGTGGCCGAACGGGTTCAGGCCACCATCAAGCTTGCCAAGCGCACCGAAGCGAAGCTCGTTGCTGATGTCGATCAGGTCAGCCGTGATTGCCAGGTTCGCCGTCGTGTCGAGCGTATTCGGCAGCCAGTTGGTGCCGCCAAGCGAAATGCCGGACACCGCATTTTCCGCGCTATGTGTGGTGAAACCACTGAGTGCGACATACGGCGCGGCAATCGAGACATGCGCGTCGGACCGGGTTTCGCCGAACGTGCCCTGCGCAAATTTCACGCTGCCGGCCACGCCGAGATTGACGTCGCCATCGAACACGATGAAGTCGCGGGCGAACAGCGACACATTGGCAAAGCCGCCTGCATCGATCTGTGCCACGCTGATGCGCGCCTGATTGCGTACATCCGCCGGGGTCAGGTCACCGGGGTTCAGTGCGCCGCTGCCGAGATCCGACGTGGTATCCTGCGACACCAGGATGTGGCGCGGCTGGCGCTGGGCATAGGTCGGCAGTGTGGGGGCGTTGGCGGCATATAGCGGGGCTTCCAGCGTCATGGCCAGCGTGCCGCCCGCAGCCCCCGCGCCGCCCGACACGGCGCGCAGCGTGCCGTCGATGAAAATGCCGTTGTAGGATGACAGAGCGATGGTGCCGCCGCTGCTGGCCACCAGTGTTGCAATGCCACCGCCAACCACGGCCGTGCCGATGGAACCCACCGTGCCAGCCGCAGGGTCGAGCACCGCCGAGGTGCCGGACGCATCCACCTGCGCCCCGGGCCGAATGATGACCTGCGCATCGGTGGATATGACGCTGCCAGCGCCGTCACCCTGCGACCCGCCATACGCGCCGATGGTGATGCTGCCGCCGGACGGCACTACGCCGAAGCTGCGCCCGCGCACGTCAACGGACGTGTAAGCCTGCGCAGATGCATCGAGCACGCTGGTGTCACCCAGCCACACCGGATTGCCCTGCATCAGACCGGGCGAGCGGCCAAGCGTGTAGTTTTCCTGCTGCATGTTGACCACGGCAATCGTGCCGCCATGCGCGGTAATGGTGCCGTCGATGGTAACGCGCTTGTAGCCTTCCAGCCGCACCGACTGTCCCGGATCCACGGACAGCGATGCGCCGCTGCCCACCGACAGCGTGCCGCCCATCGCAGTGTTGCTGCCCGCGTTGGCCGCCGCACGCAGCACAAGGCTGACGCCCTGCCGCTGCGTGAGCGTGGCGTGCAACTGGTCCTCAATGTAAACCGGCGGCAGCCAGAGTTGCAGTGCTGCCGAGGGATCACTGCCGGTGGGCACACTGCTGCTGAGTTGGGCGAATTGATACACCGGGGCTGCGGCTTCAATGGTGGTGCCCGCTGCCACGGTCAGCCCGGCAAGGCCGTTGATGTCGTAGGTGGTAAAGCCCATGCCGAAGAACGACGGGCCAAGCCAGATTGTGCCGAACGCGAGTGTTGGCTGTTGCGCGGCAACGATCACATTTTGCGCCACCAGCTTCAGCGTGCCGCCACCCGTCACGCCGTCCGAGCGGATGGTGCCATCGACCTGCACTTTGGAGTGCGACTTGTCATTGGCAAATTGGGGATCGTTGGCGATCAGCGTGACGCTGCCGCCCTTGCCGGACAGCGTCTTGCCGCTGGCCAGCAGCGCGGCGCCGGACGATGCGTCAATCAGGCTGCCGGGCAGCAGCACAAGGCGGCCCGTGCTGTCGAAGGTGACGTTGCCACCGTTGACGAATGCCTCACCGGCGATATTCGACGGATCAAGCCGCGCATTGGTCCATTGGCCGCGCGTGTCGATGCTGGCCCCGGATTCCAGTGTCACCGAGGCTTCGTTCAGTATGCCCAGTGTGCTGCGCGCCGTGGTGCCGCTGGTGGTGGTGATGATATTCCCGGCCGACACCGCACCGCCGCGCGCGGTGACACCCGCGGCAAAATCCACAGCCGGGGCTACAAGGGAAACCGTGCCGCCAGGCGCCAGCGTGATGCTGGTTGCAATCTGGATCGAATTGGTGCTGGCGATCGAAAGCCCCCCCAGCCCGGCCGCATTCAAGGCCGCTGCGGACAGCCACACCGTGTGGTCGCGTTCCGTGGGAATAGCGGTATTAATGCCGAGTTGATCGGCCAGCGCAGGCAGGTTACCGGAAATCTGCACATCGCTGCGCCATGCGCCGGTGACACCGCCGGCGTCGAACTTCACGAAGGCCAATGTGCCCGGCTGCGCCACGGCGTTCTGTGGCGCGTTATAGCCATCGGTGACAGTGGCGGCCCGCTGCGTGGCCTGATACGGCCCGGCGACAATGCCAGCCGACACGGACCCTTCAAAAATCGCCGTGGGCGCACTGATTTTCAGCGTGCCCGCATCGCGCCCAACCACATAGCCGGCTTCATAGACAGATGCCGGGGCGAACAGCGGATTGCGGAATACATCGCTGGTGTTCCAGCGTGCATGATCAATCGTCACACCCTTGTAAATGCCGGTGTAGCGCTGCCCGGCAGGGGCAGTATTGGCGTTGTAAATCTGCCCGTCCGCGCCTTGCAGATAGGTGGCGCTGATGGTGCCGGCCTGATACGCGACCGAGCCGCCCGCGATGTTGAAGGAGGCATCGGTCTGCGCCACCACTTCATGCGCCGCAATCGCGATGGTGCCGCCAAGTGCCGCCCATTCGCCGATGGTATGGCCGGTGGTGTTCAGGTAGCCGCTGACTTCCAGCAGGCCGCCGCCGGTGTAATAGCGGTCGGTGGCGTACAGGGCGCTGGCAGGAACCAGCACAAGATCACGCTGGTCGATAGTGACGGTGGTGCTGTTCAGGCCACCGGACGTGCGGTTCACCGGCGCATCGCGCTGCTCGAACGGCTGCACGCTGATGGCCAGTTCATTGGCCGACATCGGCAGCGAGACGTTCAACTGGCCTGCCACGTCCAGCGCCGCCGTACTGTCGGCCTGCACGCGCCCGGCGGCCTGCACCGCCACTTGCCCGCCCTGCGCCAGCGTGATGGACCCGCGTGAGAATTCCACCGAACCGCCGGTGGTGATTTCCACCCGCGACAGATCCAGCCGGTCGGACAAGGTGCCGACATTGTTGACTTGCGGATTGCTGCTGCTGGGTGCCACGAGCCGCAGCAAGTCCAGCGACGCGGACTGCGTGATCAACTGGCTGCGCTGGGAATTCAGCGCGGTCGTCGTGCTGTCGTCCGGCAACACGGCCGTCACGCTGTCCGGCGCGATGGTGATGGTCGCAGTCGCGTCAGCGGTGTCGCTGAGCAGATGCACCGTGCCGCGCACATTGACCGAGGTGGTGGCGAGCGCGACGCCCGATTGCCGGATGCTATGCCCCACCAGCGACACGTCGCCATCCGTGGCGGTGATGATGCCGGTGTTTTCAGTGCTGCCCGCGATGCCGGATGTGGCCACCTGTGAGCCGCGCATGGTGGCAGTCTGGTTGCCCTGCGTGCTGTAGCCCTGGCGCAGCGTGAAGTCGGTGCCCGAGGCCAGCACGGTCTGGCCCTGCGGCGTGCTGATGGATCCCGCATTGCGCGCGGTGCCGCCGAACAGCATCACATACCCGCCGCCCGAGGTGGCCGAGGCCGGAGGGTTGGTCGTGATCTGCGCGCCGGCCTGCACCTCGACCGTGCTGTTGGACGCAGCGGCGAGGAAACTGGCAGCAAAACTGCTGCCGGACTGCGCACCATACAGCGAATAGGCCACCGACGCCGCCCCGCCGCTGACGCCGGGCGTGATGCTGGCGGGCAGATCGGCCGCCGAGGCGATCAGCGAATTGACGTTCACCTGCGAGCCGGCGCCGAACAGGATGCCGCTCTGATTGATGACAAAGACCTTGCCGGGCGCAGTGATGGTGCCGAGAATCTGGCTGGGCGCGACGCTCGCGGGCACCTTGTTCAGCGCAACCCAGTTGGAGGCGCTTGCACCGCCCTTGCTGGACTGGTCGAACGCCAGCGTGGTCTTGGCGCCGACATTGAAGCTTTCCCAGTTCAGCAGCGCCTGCGGCTGGGTTTGCGTGACCATCACGGTGGTGCGGTCGCCGGCGGTGGTCTGGCTGGGCAGATTTGCCCCGATCCATGCCGTGCCGCCCGCCACCGCGCCTTGTTGCGGCATCAGGCCGCCTGCCACCAGACCGTTGGGCACACCCGCCGCCAAAGTGCCTGCTCCGATGGCCGCCGCCGAAGCCTGAAACGACTGCGCCGCGTTGATGGCGGCCGCCATCTTGGCAAGGTTGGCGATGGACTGCCTGGCCTGCGTCTGCGCGGCCGCCGCGGTGTTGAGCCCACCCGCGGCAGAGGTGCCGCTGGCGGTGGCCGCACTGCCCTGCGCGCGGGCGGCGAACCATTGGGCGCTGAATACCGGCGGTGACCCGGCCCGGGCAGGTGCCGCGACAAATGCGGCGGAGGCCATGGCAGCAAGGCTGACCCCGGCAAGCAGCCCGGCGCGGGACAAGCGCCACCCCGGAACGGCGCGTACTGGCGCGGCCACTGGCGGGTGGCGGCGAGACTGCAGGGTTGTCTTGGCCATTTTGGTCATCGGGAGCCCACTCAATTCAAACGCGCCACGCGAAATCCGCAGTTACCCGAGCGGCAACGGGCGGATCTCCGGCAGCTGATACGCTTCTACACGCTGCATCGCGCCGCCGGACGAATTTGGCAAATTTTAATCGTATTGTCATACGTCAGCAGCCCGCCGCGCTGATTGACCGGCCAACACGTTGGTAATACCAGCTTTCCGCGCGCAGCTCGCCAATGAGCCTCGTGCAGGCGCGTCAGCGCTGTTGACACAAACGGCGTGGCGCATCAGGCCGGACGCAATGCACGGGCGGGAGGCACGGCATGAAAGACACAGCGCGCATCGGCATCGTCGGCGCGGGATGGTGGGCGGCGCTGAGCCATATTCCGGTGGTGCAGGCGCACCCGCAGGCCCGGGTTGAGGCCATCAGCCGCCTCGGCGCTGAGGAACTGCAACGCCTGCTAACGCATTTCGGTATTGCCTACGGTCATGAAGACCCCGTGCAATGGCTGGAAGATGTTGAATTGGACGGCGTGATCGTCGCCTCACCGCATACGCTGCACGCGCAACATGCCTTGATGGCACTGCGCGCCGGGTGTCATGTGCTGGTGGAGAAACCCGCCGCCGTCAGCGCCTGCGATGCACGGCAGATGCAGGTGGAGGCAGCTTCGCTCGGGCTTGGGCTGATGGTGCCGCACGCCTGGAACTACAAAGCCTATGCCGCGACCGCCCGCGGCTGGGTGGCGCATGGCCGCATCGGTGAGATCCGTCACGTGGTCTGCCACATGGCCTCGCCGCTCGCCGACCTGTTCGCAGGCCAGCCGATGCTGGAAACCGCCACCCATTTGTTCCGCCCGCCGCCCTCCACATGGGCCACACCGGGCGCGGCGGGCGGCTACGGGTGGGGGCAACTGACGCACGCACTGGGCCTGCTGGGCTTTGTCAGCAACGAACTCGCCCCCGCCGAGGTGACAGCGATCACCGGCCTGTCCCCGGCACAGGTGGACTACTACGACGCCGCCACGCTGCGCTTCGCCAATGGCGCAACCGGTGTGGTCTCAGGTTCCGCCACCGTGCCCAAGGGCAGCCCGTTTCAGGTGGACCTCCGCCTGTTCGGCACCGAAGGCATGGTGCTGCTGGACGTGGAGCGCGAACGGTTGATCCTGCGCTGCCATGACGGCAGCGGCGAGACGCTGGACATTGCCGCCGGAGACGGCGCGCCCGACCCCATCACCCCGGTACACCGCTTCATTGATGTCTGCCTCGGCCGCCTGACGCCCGCCGCGGTGCGCCCGTGGGGCGGCATGACCGACGTCGAGATTCTGGATGCGCTGTACCGCTCGGCGGCCAGCGGCAAACCCGAACATGTTTAGGGAGGCGGCGATGCAACTATGCCTGACATCCTGGTCACTGCGCGCCTGTTCAATGCCGGAGGCCATCGGCATCGCTCGCACGCTCGGCTTCGGCGGGCTGGACATGGGCTATTTCTACGGCCCGGCCCTGTCCAAACCCGACCTATTGGCCGACCCGGAGGCGATGGCGCGGCAGGTGCGCGGGCTCGGCTTCCCCGCCCCGTGTTTTTACCACCTGTTCGGTGACACGCTGGCCGGCCGCAATCTGGCCGACCCCGCCACGCTGGACCGCAACGCCGGGGATTTCCGCCGTGTGGCCCGCTTCTGCGCGGCGGCGGGCATTCCCACCGTTTTCATCCTGCCCGGCGTGTGCAACCCCGGCCAAAGCCGTGCGGATGCGCTGGCTGTGTCGGCCACAGCCCTGAACACGCTGCTGCCCATCGCGCAGGCCGAAGGGGTCACGCTGACCATCGAGCCGCATGTGCATTCCTATCTGGAAAGCCCGGCCCTGACGCTGCAACTGCTGGCGCGTGTGCCCGGGCTGAAACTCACGCTGGACTACGCCCACTTCACCTGTCTGGGCTTCACGCAGGACGCCATCGATGTGCTGGCCCCGTATGCGGCGCATGTGCATGTGCGGCAGGCCAGGCCGGGTGCGCTGCAAACCAAGCTGTCACAGGGCACCATCAACATGGGCGCGATGCTGGGCACACTGCGTGACGCCGGATATGGCGGCTGGCTGGCGGTGGAATGGGTGCATCAGGATTACATGGACACGCTCTACGACGACGTGCTGACGGAGACGATTGCGTGCCGGGATGTGCTGCGGGCGTGGCTTCGGAGGTGATTGCACCGCCCACCAACCTGCGGCACCGTTCGCGCCACAGGCATGGAGCAAACGGATCATGGCGCGCAAACTGATCCTCGACGTCGATACCGGCACCGATGACGCCGTGGCCGTCATGCTCGCAGCCCTGCACCCGGCGCTGGACCTGATCGGCTGCACCACGGTGAACGGCAATATCCCGGTTGCGTCGTGCACCGACAACACGCTACGGGTGCTGGAACATATCGGGCGCGGCGATATTCCGGTGTACGAGGGTCTCGCCCGGCCGATCGTGCGCAGCGAGTTTCCCATTTCGCGCAAGGTCAACGACCGTGCCGGCAAATACCACCCCGGCGCGCTGCCGGTGCCGCCCACCACGCTGGCCAAGCAGAATGCCAGCGCAGTGGAATTCCTGATCGAGACCTACCGCGCCGCCACCGACCCGATTGCACTGGTGCCGGTGGCCCCGCTGTCCAACATCGCCGCCTGCATCGCGCTCGACCCGAAATTCGTCAGTCTGGTGCCGGAATTGGTCATCATGGGCGGCGCGCATGCCCTGGGCAACGTAACGCCCTCGGCAGAGTTCAACATCTGGGGCGACCCGGAGGCGGCGGCCAGCGTGTTTGCCGCTGGCTTTGAGAAGATCACGCTGGTCACACTGGACTGCACGCATCGCGCGCTGATCACGGCGGCGCATTGCCACGCCTTGCACGCGCTGGGCACGCCCGCCGGGCAGGCGGCCGCAGATTTCATCGGGCACCGGATTGCGGTGCATGACGACGACCAGAAGCAGGAGATTGAACACTCCACCCCGGTGCATGACGCACTCGCCGTCGGCTTTCTGATCAATCCGGCGCTGATTACCACTCGGCGCTTGCATGTGGCGGTGGAAACGCACGGCGAACTGACCGTGGGCCGCACGGTGATCGACACGCATTTCCGCGGCAGCGAGGCACCGAATTGCGATGTGGCGTTTGATGCCGACGCCACCGGCTTCGCCGAATTGCTGCTGCGCACCTTCGCGGGTAAAGCATAAGCCCGCATCAACAAGAAACGAGGAAACCGCCATGAAGATCGGCTTCAACCTGTTGCTGTGGACCGGGCATGTGGACGAAACCCATCTGCCGCAGATGGAGGCCTTGAAGGCCGCCGGGTATGACGGCGTGGAAATCCCGATGTTCGGCGGCGACACCGCGCATTACACCCGCCTCGGCCGCCAGATTCGTGATTGCGGGCTGGAATGCACCGCCATCACCATCATCCCGGACGCCGAGCACAACCCTCTGAGCGAAGACAAGGCCCACCGGGACAAGGCCGTCGCGTGGCTGAGCGAGGCGACCGAATGGGCCAAGGCGCTCGGCTCCCCCATTCTCTGCGGGCCGATCCATCAACCGCTGGGGCAGTTCACCGGCGAGGGGCCGACCGATCTGGAAAAAGGCCGTCTGGCCGAAGTGCATCGCAAGGTGGCGGAAAATGCCACGCAGCACGGCATTCCCATCGTGGTGGAATATCTGAACCGGTTCGAGGCCTATATTCTGACCACAATGGCCGATGCACTGGCGCATGCCGGGCGGGTAGACCACCCTAATTTCGGCGTGATGCACGACACCTTTCACGCGAATATCGAGGAGAAAGACCCGGTCGGCATCGTGTATCAGGCCGCCCCCAAGCTGCGGCATGTGCATATCTCGGAAAACGACCGTGGCACGCCGGGGCGCGGGCACATCGCGTTCGGCCCGCATTTCAAGGCGTTGCGGGCGGTGGGCTATGACGGTTGGTGCGTGATTGAAAGCTTTGGCCGCGCCCTGCCCGCCTTGGCCGCCGCCACGCGCGTGTGGCGCGATTTCTCGCCGCCGGATCAGGTGTATCTGGAAGGCATCAAGCTGATCCGCGATGGCTGGGACGCGGCGAAGTAGTCCGGCTTGGCCGTTTTCCCGATTATGGCTATCATGATGGCCATAATCCGGGGGCGGCGATGACCCATTACAGCGTGGCGGAAGCCAAGAACGGCCTGTCGGGACTGATCGACAAGGCAATGGCGGGCGAAGAAGTGGTGATCACCCGGCATGGCAAGCCGGTAGTGGAACTGCGGCAGGCAGCATCGCCAAAGCCGGACCGCGCGGCGCGGGCGGCGGCGGATGCGCGGTTGATCGCGGGACGCAAGGCAATGAAGCCCATCAACATCACATCGGTGGAATTGCTGAACCTGATGTATGAATCAGATGAGCCGTGAGCCTGTATCTCGATGCCAGCGCGATGCTGCCGCGAATTGTCGAGGAACAGACCAGTGATTCGGTGGATGCATTCCTCAATGCTTGTGTCGATCCACTGCTGACAAGCGAATTAGGCGCAACCGAAGTTGCATCGGCTATGTCCCGGCTGGTTCGCATGGGACAGATCACGTCGGCGCAAGGGCTTGACCGCCTTACCGCGTTCGACTCGTGGCTCGAAGCAGCGATCCAGACTGTGGCTCTGGAGCCAGCGGATTTTCGCCTTGCAAACGTTTACGTGCGCCGCTTCGACCTGAAGCTTCGTGCACCCGACGCGCTGCACGTGGCCATCTGCTTCCGGCACGGCCTGACTCTGGTCACGCTGGACCGCCGCCTTGCGGCCGCCGCGCAGTCTCTCGGCGTGACCGCGCGGATGCCGGTGCCATGAGACCGGCGGCTATTTCTTCGCCGCCGCCGGAACCCAATCGCGCGGGGTTTTGGTATCCGCGAACACCCCGGCCTGTGCCCGGTCAATCGCCTCGGCCAGCAGGCCCACGGCGCGCGGGCCATTCTTCGCGCGGTTTTCGCGGAACTCGTTGGACACGATCATCAGCGCATCGACGCTTACGGTTTTCGTGCTACGGAAGAAACCGCCTTCCAGCACGACTTCCTGATACAGGTTGCGCCCGCTCCAGTCCCGCGAGGCATAGAACTGCTTGCCGGGGCGCACATCCAGAAACTTGTACAGCGGCTTGCCTTTGGCATCCACGGCCACCCGAATCTGGTCGATCAGGTCCGACCCCGGCCCGTCCATCACGAAGAACGCGTCCACCGACCCGTCGGTGATGCGCTGCAATGCTGTGTCGAGCGAATAGTTGGCGATGTTGACGGTGCGCTTCCACTCCGGGTTGGCGCGCAGCATGTAGCCCAGCGTCACCTGCCCGCCGGACCCGACGGCCCCTGCGGCCACGGTGCGCACCTTGCCCTGCGGCGTGTCGTCGATCAGCGCGGACAGCGAGTCATACCGGCTGGCCGCAGCCGCCACGAGGTAGCCGTAATACGGATACAGCGCCTTGCCCACCGGCTCATACCGGCCCACACAATCGGCGTTGCGGCGGCGCAAATCGGCAGCATCGCGCTGCACGATGGCGGCGGGCACCGCGCCCGCGCACACGCCCGAGGCCGATTCCATCGAGCCTTCGGATTCCACCGGCGACAGCGACAGGCCGGTTTGCATGCTCTGTTCGGCGATGCGCGGCAGCACCTGATTGCAGTTGCTCTTTTCCAGTTTGCCGCAGGCCACTTCCATGCTGAGCTTGACGGCATTGGCACCGGAATTCAGCCGCTGCGACAGGCTCGGCGTGGTGGTCTGGGCCCGGGCGGGCAGCGTGAGTGCCCCCATGCCAACGGGACCGGCGGCCAGAAAACCGGCCAGCGCGACGTTCAACAGTCTCATGACATCCTCATCCGGGCGCGGGGACAGGGTGCGCCCGGCCGAGGATATTGGCCGCCCTACCTGCCGTTTGAAGGGTGACACACAACCGTCATTCGCAATGGCCGCTCAAGGTTCGGCAATCGGGCGCTGCGGCAATGTGTTCATGGCGTGAACGGTACCCGCGAAATCAACGATCCCGGCGTCGGACCCAAGCCCTGTGGCCACCAGCGCCCCCGCCGCCCCGGCAAAGCGGGCGGCCTTCTCCACGTCCCAGCCGTGATGCAGCCCGGCGATCAACCCGGCGCTGAAGGCGTCGCCGCAACCGGTGGTGTCCGACACCACGACATCATGCGCGGGCAGGCGCAGCGTAACCCCCTCGCCCGCCACCAGACAGCCATCGCCGCCCATGGTCAGCACCACCCAGCGGGCACCCAGATCACGGAAGAACTTCGCCACGTCGCGCGGTGCCGTCAGCCCGCAGATGGCCTGCGCTTCCTCGATGCTGGGGATGAACCAGTCCACGAACGGCAGCACCGGGCGGACCAGTGCCAGCGTGCCGGAGTTTGCAGCGATCAGGTCGTAGGTGGTGGTGCGCCCCGCCGCCTTGGCCGCCTGCATCAGCGCCACCGTGGGCGCGCCGTCCAGCTTGGCCAGCAGGCCGGTGCCGCCCACATGCACGAACGGCGCGGCCACCGCTTGCGCCACCTGCGCCTCGGTGAGTTCAAAATGGTCCGACGCGCCACGCTGGTGCAGCGCGGGCCGGTCCCCGTTCGGGCGCACGTTCAGAATGGTAGCCGAGGTCGGCACACCCGGCAGGCGCTGCATCAGAGACGTGTCCGCGCCGAATTTCTGCAGCGTGGCAATCACGAAATCGGCCTTCTCGTCGGCCCCCACCGCGCCCACGGCCAGCGTGCGCAGCCCGAGCTTGGCGCAATCCACCGCCGTACCCCCGGCGGTGCCCGCCACCGTCAGGCGGATTTCGTCGATGAACTCCACATTGCCGCCGGCCGGAATGGCCTGCACCGGGCGGCCGAGGACATCGAGAATATACAGCCCGATGACCGAGACATCACACGCGGGCACGGCTCAGTTCGCCGGGGTGATGTAGGACGCGTACAATTCGGCGGACGCCAGCGCCAGCAGGGTGACAATGGCGAACACCACCACCACCACGATGATGCCGATGCCGAAGCCGCGCATGGTCTTGCTGGGGTCTGCCAGCGGCACAAGGTTGAACGCCAGCCCGACGATCACGATGGCAGCCGCGCCGAGCGTGAACAGGTCTTGCGAAAACGGCTGAAAGATCATCGCCAGCGCCAGCAGGCTGGCACCCACGATACCGTATTCGATGGTCTTCGCGGTGCGCGGCGACATTGTGCGGCGTTTGACGGCGGGGCCGGTCATTGCACCAGAATCCCTGATTCGTTGAACACATGCAGCTGGCCGGGCTTGCACCGCACCCCGACCTTGGAACCCACCGACGCCTTCATGGTGTGCGGCACCACACAGCGCAGATCAGCATCGGCTTCCACCAGATGCAGCAGCACTTCGGCCCCCATCGGTTCGACCAGATCGATGGTCGCGTGCAACGCATCGGAGGTGCCGGATGACACCAGTTCAAAACTGCGCGGCCGGATACCCAGCGTCACCTTGCTGCCATTGGACAGATGCGCCACCCCGGCTTCAACCTGGGCCGAAATCGTCTCACCCAGCAGATGGAAGCGGGCCGTCACCACGCCGCCGCTGGCCGCAGTATCCAGCAGCGTCGCCCCCACCAGATTCATCTGCGGTGTGCCGATAAACCCGGCAACGAACACGTTGGCCGGGCGGCTGAACAGATCGTGCGGGCTGGCCACCTGCTCGATGCGCCCGGCGCGCATCACCGCGATGCGGTCCGCCATCGTCAGCGCCTCAATCTGGTCGTGCGTGACGATCACGGTCGGCTTGTCGAGCTTTGCCAGCACTTCCTTGATCTGCGTGCGCATGGTCTGGCGCAGCTGAATGTCCAGCCGGCTCAACGGTTCGTCGAACAGGAAGCAGGTGGGTGTACGCACAATCGAGCGGCCCACGGCCACGCGCTGCTTCTCCCCCTCACCCAACTGGTGCGGCAGGCGCTTGAGGATGCTTTCCAGCTCCAGCACCTTGGCTACCTGCCGGATGCGCTCGTTGATGGCACTGCGGTTCAGGCCCTCGGCGTGCAGCGGGTAGGCCAGATTGTCTTCCACCGTCAGCGACGGGTACAGCGCATAGAACTGGAACGCCATCGCCACATTGCGCTCGCGCGCCGGCAGGTCGTTCACCCGGCGCCCGGCGATGGTGATGTCGCCTTCGGTGGCGAATTCCAGCCCGGCGATCATGCGCAGCGTGGTGGTCTTGCCGCAGCCGGACGGGCCAAGCAGGCAGACCACCTCACCCGCCGCGATCGTCAGGTCGGCCTTGTCCACTGCCACCAGGCCGTTGGGAAACCGCTTGGTGACTTTGGACAGCCGGACTTCGGTTGTGGACTCGGACATGTGTGCGGCCTCAGCGGCGGATGGTGCCGAACGTGACGCCGCGCAGCAGTTGGTTCTGCAATGCGAAAGTCACCAGAACGACCGGAATGATGAACAGCGTTTCCAGCGCGGACAGCAAGCCCCAGTCCACGCCGATGGCGCCGCCGATGGTGCGCACGATCTGCACCGGCACTGTGCGGGTTTGCGTGCCGGTCAGCAGCAGCGCGAACACGAATTCGTTCCACGTCAAAATCACGGCAAACACGAAGGTGGCGGCCAGACCGGCATAGACCTGCGGCAGGCAAATCTTGCGAAACAGCCGGAACTCGCTGCTGCCATCCATCCGTGCCGCGTCTTCGATGTCGCGGTCCAGATCATCGAAGAAGCTTTTCACCATCCAGATCGAGAACGGCAGGTTAAACGCCGTGTACAGCGCGATGATGCCCACATATGTGCCGGACAGCCCGAAGATGCGGAACAGCACGAAGATGGGAATGATCGCGATGATCGGCGGCATCATGCGCGTGGTCAGGATCATGAAAAGATAGGTTTCGTTGCCGCGCAGCGGAAAGCGGCTGAACCCGTAGGCGGCGGCGGTGCCGATAATCAGCGCCAGCAGCACCGAGGTGCCGCCAATGAACATGCTGTTGAAGAAGTACAGCCCGAACCCGGTTGCCTCCGCTGCACCGCCTTCGACGGTGGTGCGGTAAAACACCGAGACGAAATTCTCCAGCGTCGGGGTGAAGATGAACTTCACCGGCCAGGCCAGCGCATCTTGCCGCGTCTTGAAGGCGGTCAGGATGATGTACAGCACCGGGAAAAAATACACGATGCTGACGGCTGCAGCCCCCAGCGTGCGGCCCCAGCCGGACTTGCCGATCGGACGATTGGACGGGTTTGCCATGATGTCCCTCCTCAGCCCGGCTCGGCGCGGCGGGTGTTGATGGCGTACAGATACAGGCTGGTCAGCACGATCACGGCAAACAGCGTGATGTAGCCCAGCGCCGATGCACGCCCGGTCTGGAAATAGTTGAACGCCACGCGGAACAGATACACCGAGATGGTCTCGGTCGAACTGCCCGGCCCGCCTTCGGTGAGCACATACACCACATCGAAGATCTTGAACGTCTCGATGGTGCGGAACAGCAGCGCCAGCAGCAGCAGGCTCTTGATGTAGGGAAAGGTGATGGTGCGGAACCGCCGCCATGCGCCGGCGCGGTCAATCTCGGCGGCTTCGTACAAATACTTCGGCACACTCACCAGACCCGCCAGCACCAGAAGCATCACGAACGGCGACCACATCCACGCATCGGCGCAGACAATTGCGATGGTGGCCTTGGTGGGCGTGGACAGAATCACGAACGGCTCGCCGGTGAACTCCTGCACAAGCCGCGGGATGAAGCCCAGCGTCGGCTCATAGAACAGCTTGAAGAATACGCCCACCGCAGACAGCGACAGCATCATCGGGGCCAGCACCAGCATCAGCAGATAGCGGCGCAGCGGAAATTCGGTGGAGAACAGCAGCGCCAGCAGGAAGCCGATGATCAATTGCAGGAACACGCTGCCGATCACGATCAGGGCGGTGTTCTGAAATCGCTCCCACACATCAACATCGCTGAACAGGTCGATGAAGTTGCCAAGCCCCACCCAGGACGGCGGACGCTTCAGGTATTTGGCGTTGTAGCTGAAGAAACTCAGCCCGTACGACCACATCAGCGGAAACAGATTCACGATCACCAGCGTGGCAATTGCGGGTGCCACCAGCAGCGGGCCACGGCGTTCCGGCGCCAGCATCCAGCCGAAGAACCCGCGCGCACTGCGCGCCGGCGGCGCGGCGGGTGGCGATGCGGGGGCGGTCTGGGACGAGGGAGGAGACGTCATGCGGGCAACTGCTCCGGCAGGAGACGGCAAAGGCCGGGAGATCGAATAAGAAGGAGCCGCCCGCACCCAACGCGGGCGGGCACGGGCGGCTCCGGTCGCCTAGGCCAGTCGGATTACTTGATCCGGCCAGCTTCCTTCAGGGTCTTGTCCTGATAAGCCGCCACCGCATCCAGCGCCTGCTTGGCGGTGATCTGGCCGGTGATCGCCTTGTCGAACTGCTCCTGCTGCTGCGTCAGCAGCGGGAAGAACTCGGGGATATGCCACACGTCCTTCTGCCACTGATAGTTGTCCACGAACGCGCGGTTCCACGGTGCGTAGGTCATGTAAGCGGGATCGTTGATCACGCTCAGCATGCCCGACTGGCCGCCGGCCTTGGCGAAGTTCACCTGCGTCGGCTTGGACAGCCACCACTTCACGACGTCCAGCGCCTCATGCACGACTTCGTCGTTGTTCCAGGTGGTCAGCACGAAGGGCTGGCCGCCGATGTTGGCCCAACGCGAAATCGACCCGTCTTCCTTGCGGGCGCCGGGGGACTGCGCGAACGCCGTCACGTCGGACACCTTGGAGACCTTCGGGTTCACCACCGGACCGGCAAGGCCCACCCAGTCAACAATCGCCGCGACCTTGCCCTGCATGTACAGGTCCTGGATCACGAAGATGTCCATCTGGCCGGTCTTGGCCACCGGCGGTGCCCACTTCAGCAGGTCGAGGTACTTTTCCATCGCCTTGACGGCGATCGGCGAGTTCACCACGCCAGCCGCCGGGGCCGTCTTGGTTTCGTCCCAGATGCCGCCGCCGTAATCCCACACCAGCGTGTTGATCTGCATGGACGAGAAGTCGTAGCCCTTGCCGGCCTGGAACGCCACGCCGTAGAACTCGTCATCCGCCGTGCCGGCGCCGAGCTTCTCACCCTTCTTGCGGTGGAAGAATTCGCCGATATTGCCCCAGGTGTCCCAGTCAACCTGTTCCCACTCGTTGTAGTAGCAGGGCAGCGTCTTGCTGAACTTCGCCTTGAACGCCGCGCGCTCGCCCGCGTTGCAGAACAGATCGGTGCGGAAGAACGTCACCAGATTGTCCGGGAACTGCGGGAAGCCGTAGAAGTTCTGCGAGGTCGCCGGATAGCTGGAGGCCGTGTCCTTCAGCACCTGGTGCATGTCGGCCAGCGTCGCCTGCAGCTCCGGGTCGGCTTCGATGTACTTGTTCAGCTTCAGGTAATGGCCGCCTTCGACGAAGTCACCCATCCACTGGCTGTCGGTGACGATCATCTGGTACTTTTTCTCACCCGAGGAGAGCGAGGCGGCGACGCGCTGGTAGAAGCTCGGCCACGGAATGAAGTCGATCACCAACTTCACGCTGTTGCCGCTTTTCGCCTTGTAGGTGCGGTTGAATTCTTCCTGCATGAAGCGCGTCGGCAGCCAGTCCGGCGCGGCCATGTTGATGACGATGTCTTTCGCCTGTGCCGGCGTGGCGGTCACCGCCCCGCCCAGCAACACGCCCGCCGTCACGGCGGCCGCAGCGATACCGAGTTTCAGCCCCTGCATTCTCTCTGACTCCCTTGGACGTTGCCGAGATTTGGTTTCTTACGCACGGCTGGCCATCAGCGGTTGGCCCGCATCAGGCCGCCGCCTCCACCCCGGCGCGGCTGATTGCCGTGCCGGTATCCTGGGTGAACAGGCATACCTGTTCCAGATCGATCGAGCACTCGATCGCGTCATTGACCGCGATCTTGTACGCCTGCTCCTGCGGCAGTACCATGCGCAACCGCGTGTCGCCGCCCACCACGATGTCCAGAATCGTCACATCGCCCAGCGGTTCGGTCAGAAACACCCGCGCGGGGAACACCGGCCCCTTTTCGCTGCCGCCGCGCGGCCAGATGGCCTGCGGGCGCAATCCCACCTTCAGCCTGGTGCCTGCCGGAAACCCGTTCAGCGATTTGCGCCACGGGGCCGCATCAAGCCCGAGGAATGGCATGTCGATGCTTGGCCCGCCCGCGCCCGCGCGCAACGTACCCGGCACGAGATTGATCGGCGGGTCACCCACCAGCGAGGCCACGAAATCGTCACCGGGCATCTCGTACAAATCAGACGGTGTGCCGACCTGCACAATCTTGCCGTGGTTCAACACGCCGACGCGCGCGCCCATGCTGAGCGCCTCAAGCTGATCGGGCGTGGCATAGACGATGGTGGTGGTTTTCAGTTCCCGATGCAGCCGCTTGAATTCCGCGCGCGTATCGTGGCGCAGCTTGGCGTCCAGATTGGTCAGCGGCTCATCCAGCAGCAACAATTGCGGGCGGCGCACCAGCGCGCGGCCAATGGCGCAGCGTTGCTGCTCACCGCCGGACAGCGTACCAGGCTTGCGCGCCAGCGTGTGGGTCAACCGCAGCATCTCGGCGATTTCGCCCACGCGGCGCTTGATTTCATCACCCGGCACCCGCGCCTCACGCAGCGGATACGCCAGATTTTCGAACGTGCTGAGATGCGGGTACAGCGCGAAGGTCTGAAACACCATGGCGGTGTTGCGCGACCGCACGGGAATTTGCGACAGGTCGCGCCGGTCGATCAGCACGGTGCCATCATCCGGCTTGTCGATGCCCGCAATGATGCGCAGCAGCGTGGTCTTGCCCGCGCCGCTCGGCCCAAGAATGGCGAAAAACTCGCCGGGCTGCACCGCAAGCGTCACACCGCGCAGCGCCTCAACCGCGCCGAACCGTTTGGCGATGCCGCTGATGGTCAGTTCCATGGGAAATATCCGGCCCTTTCCGCGCTACCGCTCAACCGTAAAACTGCCGGTAGCTTTCTGTATCAAAGAAACGCTCCCGCGGCTTGTATTGCAAATGCGGCGGAATCTCGAATTCTTCCAGGTCCTCGCTGATCGCAAGATAGCTCAACTCCAGCAGCACGGCACTTGGATCATACACAAAGAACTGCCACAGACCCACGCCGGGAACTTTGTTCTCGCGATAGGCCAGACCGTATTTCTGCACGCGCCGCCGGGTGTCGGCAAAGCCGTGCACGGTGATGGCCACATGGTCAATCACGCCGGTCCCGCTGGTCATGCTGCCGTCCGGCTCCAGCGCCGCGTCACCGCCATAGATGTGGAACAGCGCCTGCCCGCCCGGCACCGGTGCCTGCAGCCAGACGCCCGGAAATGAAAACTGCGGGCGGGCCGCCAGTGTCATGCCAAGCACGTCCATATAGAACCGCCGGGTCGCTTCGACGTTCGGCGACTTGATGGCGATATGGAACAGCTGGTTCACCAGCATTCGATCCGTCTCCCGTTTCCAGCCATCCACATTGCGGATGGGGCGCCTTCGTTGTCAGTTTCACGCCTTGGTTGACGTATTGGTATTAGCAGTACCCCCACCGTGCAATGGTGTTTTCGCACGTGTCAGACAAATGCGCGCCGTGGCGGCGCCGCTTGCGCTGGCCGGAAGCGCCCGCCTATCGTTGACGGAGGCATCCATTGCCGAGCCGCCATGGGCTGCCCCACCGCGCCCCGGGCTGCCGGGAATGTAGCTCCTGCAGCAACTGCAGCTTTGCGAAGGCCGGCCGTTCATGGAAGCGCTATGGCACCCTCCCGCTCCGCCACAATGACCGTGCCTCGCAGCGCGCGCGGCGGCATCGGCACATTCGCCAGTCCCGGACTGGGCTGGCGCTTTGCCGCCCCGGCACTGGTGGTGATGTGCCTGATGAACCTGGTGCCGATTCTATGGTCCATCGGCATGAGCTTCTACCGCTTCCGCGCCGACCGGCCGCATACTCCGCCCCGGTTCCTCGGGCTGGGCAATTACGTCGAGTTGATGACCGATGACGGCGTCTGGGAGAAAGTCACCAACACCGGCCAGTTGATTCTGGGCAGCGTGGGGCTTCAGCTTGTGGTGGGCGTGCTGCTGGTGTGGCTGTTCTACCGCCCGTTTCCGGGGCGGCGGTTGATACTGATGCTGGTACTCACACCGATGCTGCTGTCCACTGTCGCCGTGGGTACGTTTTTCAATTTTTTCTATGATCCGACCTTCGGGTTCGTGGCGTGGATCATGCGGCCGCTGGTTGGCCACGGCTTCATACCGCTGGGCTCACCCACCTCGGCGATGATCAGTCTGGTGGTGGCGGACGCATGGATGTGGTCGCCGTTCGTGATGCTGATGGTCATGTCCGGGCTGTCCAGCGTGCCGAAGGAAATGTGTGAAGCCGCGGAAGTGGATCGCGCCGGTAAGTGGCTGCGCTTCCGCACGGTGATCTTTCCCTCGGTGCGCGGTGTGCTGTTGCTGGCGGTGCTGTTCCGCACGATCGAGTCGTTCAACGCGTTCGACCTGATTTCGGCCATCACCAATGGCGGGCCGGGCACCTCTACCGAAAGCCTGTCCACCCAGATTTACGGCACGGCCTTCGTGCTGTTCCAGACCGGGCGGGCGGCCGCATTGGCCAATTTCAGCGCGTTTGTCATCATCGTGCTGGTGAACCTGTATTTCCACGCCATCCGTGAGCGCAACCGGGACCAGGAGGCCTGAGATGGACCAGGACGGCAACCATCCGCTGTTCCGCCCCGCCGGATGGGGCCGCACCTTCGGCTCGGCCGCCGTGGGGCTGGTGTATTTCGTGCCGGTGCTGTGGATGCTGCTGGCGGCCTTCAAGTCACGGCCAGACACGCTGGCGGTGCCGCCAAAGCTGATCTTCACACCCACATTCGAGCATTTCGTCAGTCTGTTCACCGGCATGGAAAACGACCGGCAGGTGTTCCCGGACGGGTTTCAGCTGTACATCTTCAACAGCCTGTTCATCGCCGCCGTCAGTGTCTCGCTGGCGCTCGCGGTGGGACTGCTGGCGGCCTACGCTTTTGCGCGGATGCGGCTGCCGGGCCGCTCGTATTTGCTGTTCTACACGCTGGCGATGCGGATGATCCCGCCGCTGACCACGATCATTCCGCTGTATGTGATCTTCAGCAAGATTGGCCTGGGCGGCAGCTATACGGGGCTGATCGCGGTTTACACCGCGTTCAATCTGCCGTTCGCCATATGGATGCTGCGCAGCTTCATCATCGAACTGCCGCGCGAGGCGGAGGAAGCGGCGTGGCTGGACGGCACGTCGCAAACGGCCATTCTGTGGCGCATCGTGCTGCCGCAATTGCGGGCCGGTCTGGCGGCCACCGCCATCATCGCGCTGGTGTTCACCTGGAACGACTTCCTGTTCAGCCAGATGCTGTCCGGCGTGGACAGCCGCACCATTCCGGTGGCCATGCTGCGGGTGCTGGGGGCGGATTTCGGCACCGACTGGGGGCTGTTCGCTGCGGCTGGCACCATCTATCTGGCACCGGTGCTGCTGGTGGCGTTCTTCCTGCAAAACCAGCTGCTGCGCGGGGCCACCTTCGGGACGGTGCCGCGCTGAGCCATCCAGCCTGCGCGGAGCCGAACATGCCCGACCTGAAAGCCGCCATCGTGCCGGTCACGCCGTTCCAGCAGAATTGCACGCTGCTGTGGGATGCCACGAGCGGGCGCGGCGCGGTGATTGACCCTGGTGGTGAAGCCGGGAAGATCATGGATGCCATTCGCCAGACCGGAATGCTGGTGGAAACCATTCTGCTGACGCATGGCCATCTCGACCACGCGGGCGGGGCGATGCCGCTGCAACGGCTGCTGGCAGCCAGCGGGCGCGCCGCCCCGGTGATCGGCCCGGATATCCGCGACAAGTTCCTGCTCGACCGCATCGAGTCGGAGGCGGCCCAATTCGGCATGACCGGGCTGGAAAACGCCACCCCCGATGGCTGGCTGGCCGAGGGCGACCGCATCAGCGCCGCCGGGGTGGCGTTTGACGTGCTGCACTGCCCCGGGCACTCACCGGGCAGCGTGGTGTTCGTGGCACTCGCGATCAAACTGGCCATCGTGGGTGACGTGCTGTTCCGTGGCAGCATCGGGCGGACGGATTTCCCGTATGGCGACCACGCCGCCCTGCTGGCTGCCATTCACGGCAAGCTGCTGCCGCTGGGCGACGATATCTCGTTTTTGTGCGGACATGGCCCGGGGTCCACATTTGGTGCCGAACGCCGGGGCAATCCTTTTTTGCAGGCGGGGGAATAAACCGGCACGCCCGTTCGTCACGCTTGGGCTGGGGCAAGTTCCGGCAGTCCACAAGGCGAGCGCCATGGCGATCACCACCGATGTTTCCCGCTATACGGCCCAGTTGCTGGAGTGCCGGGTTCTGGCAGCGTCCAGCCGCGACCCGGTGGAGCGCGCAGCCTATCGTGCGATGGCAGCGGAAGCGCGGCGGCGCCTGAACGGCTGCCGGCAGCAGATGTTCGGGTTCAGTGTCCCACGGCTGGAATGGCGCCTGGGCACAACAAAGACCGCTGCCATCTGACCAGACCGCACAATCCAGCCCATCAAAAAGCCGCCCGATGCGATGGCAAGGGCGGCGATCTTGCCGGCATACACATGACGTATGGTGGGCGCGACAGGGATTGAACCTGTGACCCCCACCGTGTCAAGGTGGTGCTCTCCCGCTGAGCTACGCGCCCACAAGCCGCGTCGGTGAGGATTTCCTAGAGGGTCCGGTGGCGCGGCGCAAGAGGTGGTGCGGCCAATCCCGCTGTCTGTTGCACGCATATTTCGGCGGTCAGGCACAAAAAAACCGGCCATCTTGCGATGGCCGGCTATTTTATATCAAGGCGTTAGCAGATCAGGCGGCAACGGCCACGTCACCCGCGACCAGCGCCGCGCGAGCAGCGATGGTGGCGCGGATCGAAGCCGGAACCTGACGGGCGGACTTCACGCGCGCCATCGGCAGTTCGCGGATGCCGTCAACCTGCGCCGGGCGGCTGTCGATGTTGTCGAAGCGCATGTCTTCGGCCCCATCCAGGAAGCTCTCGGCGGCCACGCCCTCGGCGAGGAGCACGTCGTGGCTGTCCAGCTGCACATGGTAGTAGGTGAACACCACCGGCATGGCCGTCTCGGTCACGATCGAGGTGCCATTCACCAGCGCACCGGCCTGCACGAGCACGCCGTCCAGCAGCAGCGCATGGCCCGGAGAGACCAGCAGGTCGTTCACGGGCAGGTTCTCACCCAGCGCGCCCGCCTTCACGCGCACCGGCAGCACGCGCGCCGGATCGGCGAACACGCGCGACACGGTGCTGGCACCAACCCAGCGCACCGGGGCGACAGCGCCAGACGCGGTGAGGACCATTTCGCCAACTGCCAGATCCTGCACGGCCTTCTGACCATCGGCAGTGGCGATCATGGTATCACCAACGAAGCAGAACAGCGGCGCCGGGCCGTTGAACTGCAAATTCCAGTCGCCCGCCGTCACTACGTTAGACGCCAGATTGCCCACATTGCCGTTATCGCCAACACCCGGCTGCGCCGACGCGCTCGGCACGATGAACAGGAAGTGCGTGGTCGCTGAGTCAAACGGGTTGGCACCCGGGGTGCTGTCAACCGTCAGCACGCGGGCGATGAACCCGGCCACGCCATTCACAATGGCTGTGCCAATGTACTGCAGGTCATTCGACTGCGCCGCGTCAAACGAACCCGTGTCGCTTGTGTAAAACGTGTTGGCGAACCCCGAGTTGCCCGTCAAACCACGGTCGTTCGCGGAGCCACCGGTATCGGTGGAGGCGGAGTGGCCAAGCAACGGGTTGCCGAAGCCGCTGGCGTCGGTCGTGGACTGGTCAGAGATCACGAAATTCTGCGCGTCAGCGCTGGTGATCGCGAACGCCTGGCCCACGATGGGAACCGCCGTGAGATCGATATCGTAAGCCGAGTAGTTTGCCATGGTAATCCCCGCCGAACCCGAATTGCCGCACTGGCGAGAAGATTGCCAGCCGAAACCGCAAGTGTCAAGTTTCGTAATGCTCCGTGGCACGCAATCGCTCGTCATAGGGACGTTTCGTGACCCTTCGCGCACGCATTGCCGCCAGAGGGCCGGGCGGCTTCAATGGGCGCATGGATTTCCCGCCCGCTTCCCCAAATGCCACTCCGCCGGACGCAGCCTTCACGCTGGTCCGGCCACAGCGGCAGACAACCCCGCTGGTATTCGCCTCACCGCATTCCGGGCGGCGCTATCGTGATGATTTCGTGGCAGCGGTCCGCATTGACCGGCTTGGCCTGCGCCGCAGCGAGGACAGTTTTGTCGACGAACTGTTCGAGTCCGCACCCAGCCTCGGCGCGCCGTTGCTGGCCGCCACCTTCCCGCGCGCCTATTGCGACGCCAACCGCGAGGCATGGGAACTCGACCCGGCGATGTTCGAGGAGGCGCTGCCGGATTGGGTGAACACCACCAGCGCGCGGGTGGGCGCGGGGTTGGGCACCATCGCCCGTGTGGTGACCTCAGGCGAGCCGATTTACCGGCGCAAGCTGCGCTTTGCCGATGCCGAATCGCGGGTTCGCACGCTGTGGCAGCCGTTCCATGCCGCGCTGCGCGGCCTGATT
>CAIPHQ010000215.1 GCA_903864895.1 uncultured Rhodospirillales bacterium | reverse complement strand
GGCCTGCGCCTGTCCACCCGTGCGATCCGCACCGTGGAACGCAATGGCGGCATCGACGCCTTCCTGCTGAAGACCCCGAATCGCCGTCTGCCCGCCGAGGCGCAGACCCTGAAGCGCCAGATTCTGCGCGCGCAGGCCAAGAAGCAGCCCGCCGCCTGATTCGGCGTGACTGAATGCAAAGGGCGGGATGCGGAGGCATCCCGCCCTTTTTGCATCCGGCGGCCTACGCGAGGCAGCCTTCAGCGCGCAGCAGGTCTTCCACGGCGGCGGTGGGCACCTCACCGCTGGTAAACGCGCGCCCGATGCCGCGCGTCAGCACGAAGCGCAGCTGCCCGTCGCGGTTCTTCTTGTCGCGGCCCATGTGGCCGATCAGCCTTGCGGCGGACAGGCGGCGGTTGAGCATCGGCAGTTCGCCGGGCAGGCCCACCGCGTTCAGATGCGCGATCACCCGTTCGGCCTCATCCGCCTCGCACAGGCCCAGAGTGGCTGACAGCCGGAACGCCAGCCCGATACCGGTGGCCACCGCCTCGCCATGCAGGATGGTGCCGAAGCCCAGTTCGGCTTCCAGCGCATGGCCGAAGGTGTGGCCCAGATTGAGCAGCGCGCGGCCATCGTTGGGCTTTTCCTCGCGCTCATCATCGCCCACCACCTGCGCCTTGAACGCGCAGGCGCGCATCACCGCTTCGGCCCGCGCGTCACGGTCGCCCGCGATGACGGCAGCGCCATGCGCCTCGCACCAGCCATAGAACGCCGCATCGCCGATCAGCCCGGCCTTGACCACCTCGGCATAGCCCGCCCGCAACTCGCGCGGCGGCAGTGTGGCCAGTGTGGCGGTGTCGGCCAGCACCATGCGGGGCTGGTGGAATGCGCCCAGCAGGTTCTTGCCGTGGCGGGCATTGATGCCGGTCTTGCCGCCCACCGAGCTATCGACCTGTGACAGAAGTGTGGTCGGCACCTGCACGAACGGCAGCCCGCGCAGCGTGGCCGCCGCCGCGAACCCGGCCAGATCGCCCACCACGCCGCCGCCGAGCGCGATCACCGCGCTGCGGCGTTCGACGCGCTGTTCCAGCATCCAGTCCGTGACCTGCCCGAAGGTCTCCAGGCTCTTGGAGCCTTCGCCCGGGGGCACCACCATGTGCTGGGTGGCAAAGCCGGTGGCGGCCAGCCCTTCCAGCAGGGTGGGCAGGTGCAGCGGGGCCACCGAGGCATCGGTGACCACGAAGGCGCGTTTCTGCGGCAGCACCGGTGCCAGCAGGGCACCCGCGCGGGCCAGCAGGTTGTCGCCGATCACCACGTCGTAGCTGGCGCTGGACAGTGCCACCGCGAGACGGCGCGGCGGCTGCCATGCCAGCAAGGCGTCCTGCACGGCGGTGGTGGTGACTTCCGGCGGTTCGTCGCCGCAATCCACCACCACATCGGCCTCGGCATAGACCGGGTGCCGCACTTCCATCAGGCGTTGCAGGATTTCTGCGGGGTCGCCCGCGTTCAGCAGCGGGCGGTGGCCGCGCCCGGCGACGCGGCGCAGCAGCGTGGGCAGGCGGCAGCGCAGCCAGATGCACACGGCCTCCCGCCGGATGGTGGCGCGGGTGGTGGGGTCCATATAGGCACCACCGCCGGTGGCCAGCACCAGCGGGTCACCGGCCAGCAGCCGGGCAATCACGCGGCGTTCGCCGTCGCGGAATTCCTTCTCGCCGAGGCGCTCGAAAATTTCCGGCACCGTGCAACCGGCGGCCAGTTCGATTTCGGCGTCCGCATCACGGAACGGCAGGCCGAGCCGGGCGGCCAGACGGCGGCCGATGGAGGTTTTTCCGGCGCCCATCAGTCCGACAAGGACGATGCTGCGGCCGGTCAGGGCGGAGGGGAGTGCGATACTGTCTCGCAGGGCGGTGTTGCGTGTCATGGCGGCGGACGCTAGCACACGGGCCGGGGCCGCCAAGCCGCGCTGCTGCAACCCTGAAAAGGAATGCCATGGGCCGCCTGTTACTGATGCTGCTTTTGCTGGGTGTGCTGGCCACCGCCGTGGGTGCGGTGGTGCTGGGGGCGTTTCCGCCGGAGCCGCAGGTCAAGCAAGTGCAGAAAGTGCTGCCCAACGACCGGTTCGTCCACGCGCCCTGAGCCCGGCCCGGGGGCACGCCGGTGATCGACCGCCATGCCGAGGCGTTTCTGGAGATGCTGGCCGCCGAGCGCGGCGCGGCGCGCAACACGCTGGCGGCCTATCGCGCCGATCTGGACGGCGCCGGGGCGTTCGCCGCCGCGCGCGGGGCTGCCCTGCCGCAGGCCGATACCGGGGTGCTGCGCGCCTATCTGGCCAGCCTGACCGATGCGGGGATGGCGGCCCGCACCTCCGCCCGGCGGCTTTCGGCATTGCGGCAGTTCTTCGGCTTTCTGCTGCGCGAGGGCGTGCGTGCCGATGACCCTTCGGCGCTGCTCGATTCGCCGCGCCTGCCGCAGAACCTGCCCAAGCTGTTGAGCGAGGCGGAGGTGGACGCGCTGCTGGCCGCCGCCGCGCGCCGCCCGCCGGGGCAGGCAGAGGCGGTGGTGGCGGCGCTGGAGATTTTGTACGCCACGGGCCTGCGCGTGTCGGAGTTGCTGGCGCTGCCGCGCCGGGCGCTGGCGGGCGATGCGGCGCTGCTGCTGGTGCGCGGCAAGGGCGGCAAGGAGCGGATTGTGCCGCTGTCTGATGCGGCGCGGGCGGCGTGCCAGCCTTTGCTGGCAGGCAGCGGCAAGTGGCTGTTTCCGGGGCGTGACCCGAAGGCGGCGCTGACCCGGCAGGGGTTCTGGCAGCAGTTGAAGCTGGTGGCGCTGGAGGCGGGCATCGACCCGGCCCGCGTGTCCCCGCACGTGCTGCGGCACTCGTTTGCCAGCCACATGCTGGCGCGCGGGGCAGATCTGCGCAGCCTGCAATTGCTGCTGGGCCATGCCGGCATCGCGACGACGCAGATCTATACTCATGTCTTGGCGGAGCGGCTGCAAAAGCTGGTGGACGAACACCACCCGCTGGCGCGCAGTTTGCCCCGCAAGCCCGGTCAAGGGGGCTGACCCACGGGGCCACAGGTGCTAGATGCCCCGCCCATGCGCCATTTCCTGGAATTCGAGAAGCCGATTGCCGAGCTGGAAAGCAAGATCGACGAGCTGCGGCAGATGTCCGGAGCCGACGGTCTGAACATCGGCGACGAGATCGCGACCCTGACCGACAAGACCGACAAGCTGCTGCGGGCGATCTACAGCAAGCTGTCGCCGTGGCAGAAGACGCAGGTGGCCCGGCACCCGGAGCGGCCGAAGGCGGGCGACTATCTGCGCGGGCTGATCACCGATTTCGTGCCGCTAGCCGGTGACCGCGCCTTCGCCGACGACATGGCGGTGGTGGGCGGGCTGGGCCGGTTCCGCGGCCGGTCGGTGATGGTGCTGGGCACCGAGAAGGGCAACGACACCGAAAGCCGGGTGAAGCACAATTTCGGCATGGCGCGGCCCGAGGGCTACCGCAAGGCGCGGCGGCTGATCGAGATGGCCGGGCGGTTCGGTGTGCCGGTGCTGACGTTTGTGGATACCTCCGGCGCGTTCCCCGGCATCGACGCCGAGGCGCGCGGGCAGGCGGAAGCCATTGCCCGCTCCATCGAAGCCTGTCTGGACTCCCCCGTGCCGGTGGTGGCGACCATCATTGGCGAAGGCGGCTCGGGCGGTGCCATTGCGCTGGCGGCGGGCGATTCGGTGCTGATGCTGGAGCACGCGGTCTATTCGGTGATCTCACCCGAAGGCTGCGCCGCGATCCTGTGGAAAGACGCCGCACAAGCCCCGGTGGCGGCGGATGCGCTGAAGCTGACGGCCGAGGATCTGAAGCGGCTGGAACTGATCGACGGCATTGTGGCCGAACCGCTCGGCGGCGCGCATCGCGATCCGGCGGTGACGATTGCCGCTGTCGGTGATGCGGTGGCCGCGGCGCTGCTGCCGCTGCTGCAAGCCACATCTGCGGCGCTGATCGCTGCCCGACGGGAGAAGTTTCTGAACATGGGGCGCGAAGCGCTGGTGTAGGCGGCCCACGCCGGGCGGTGTTAGTTGCCGCCGCCGCCGCGGCCCCCGCCACCGGCCTGATCGCCATGCGCGCTGTTGTCCGCGCCGTGGTTCTTCGACCCGCCAGCACCATTGCCGCTGCCCGCCGAACCCTTGTCTGAGCCGCCTGCGTCCGATGACGTGCCGCCGCTGCCAGAGTGCGAGTCACCGCCAGACGATTTCCCGCCGGACCCGCCGCTGTTGGACGAACCGCTGCCCGATCCGGTGTTGCCTGAGCCTGACGTGCCGGTCCCGGAGTTACCCGAGCCTGCGTTACCCGAGCCCGAATTGCCTGAGCCTGCGTTACCCGAGCCCGAGTTGCCGCTACCCGAACCGCTGCTGCCTGAGCCGGACGTTCCGGTGGCTGTTCCGCTGGCGCTGACGGACGAGCGGCTTCCGGCACCGCCGCCGACGTCACCGGCTTCACCGCCCGGCCTGTCGCCGCTGGTGGATGCGCGGCTGACCCCGGACCCGCTGGTGCCAGACGCGCCGCTGCTGGCGGCCGTGGCCGTGGCGGACGCAGTGCTGGCAGCCGCAGTGTCGGATGCGCTGACGGACGAGGCCGTGCTTGACGCCGTGGCGGTGGTTGACGCCGTTGTGGTTGATGCGGTGGCCGTGGCCGGGGTGGCTGTGGCTGTCGCGGGCACCGCTGGTGCCGCGGTGACTGGCACGTTCACCGGGGTCTGCGGGACGATCACCGGCACAGGGTGCTCGGACGCAGCGTGGTTGCCGCGCGACAGCCGCCAGCCGACCGCCACCAGATTGGAATCGGTGCCGACCACGAACTCCACGATGGCCGTCTGGTCAGAAGGAGGCAGGGAGCCAAATTCTGGCCCGATATCGGCCTGCAAGCCCTGGCTGAGACGCAGCTTGCCGTCGTTGGCGGCCGCGTAGCCTTCCACCAGCAGGCGGTGTTCCCTGGCGCCTTCGGGTGCCACGTGGTCCGCCCGCATCGCGTCCACATACAGCGTGCCCGCATCATAGGCCCCGCTGAGCATCCAGCGCCCGCCATCAGCCGGCGGCTTGCCTTTGAACAGCAGCGTCAGGCCGCCGATTTTCCACTGGCCACCCACCAGTTCCGGCTGCCCGCTGACCACAAGGCCACCTGGCGCGCGCCGGTCGATACGGGTTGC
>CAIPHQ010000214.1 GCA_903864895.1 uncultured Rhodospirillales bacterium | reverse complement strand
ACGCCGTTCACCGTGTCCGAACTCGGCTACATGCTGCCGCGTGATATGCCGTTGAAACTGTTCGTGGATGCATGGCTGCACGGGCTGGACATCAGCGGCGCACACGCCAGACTGGTGGCGAAGTGGCTGGAATAGGGGTGCTACCCCGCACCCGATCACAAGTGCCGGCAGAACAATCCCGCCCAGAAATGCCGTTCCGCTCTGGTCCATCTGGAGATTCAATGCCCCAGCAGGACAGGCTGAGCTATAACTCCGCATTTTGTCGATATAAATTTGAATATTCCATTATTAATATTGAAAATTCCAACATTGATGTACAAAAACTCTATTAATTCAACATGTAATTTCAAATTTATAAATAGTTTTTGACTCAAAATGCCGTTCAAATGGTTTATTTTTTATAACTGGTACAATCATGATTGGCAATTGGCATGGCAATTCACCTGTGCTTCCCAGATTTATACGACTCACGTGCGACTGTCAGGGCAGATGAAGAAGGAGGCTGTAACGGATCACGGAAAAGCGTACATGCGCATAATTTCGCAACACTTGCCAATTCAGACAACAAGAGTTAACCTTCCGGCAATGCTTTCGGGGTGTTGAATTCACCCAAGGGGAGTCCGAGTCATGAGACATAGCGCGGCGTTGGCTGTCCTGTTGCTGGCCACTCCCCTTTGGTTCGCACCCGCGCGGGTGCATGCATCGCCGCTGCCGGCGGCATCGTTTACCGCTGCGGACGGCACACAGTCCTTCAGCGGCACGACCTCCGGCTCCGGCCCGTTGTTCGGGGGCGATGTGTCCTTCGTATCTTTGCCGGCTCCGTCAGCGAGCATTTCCACCTCGGCAGGACTTGGTCAGGCCTCCACCGTGTCCGCTGAAATTTTCTATTACTTCGAAATCGTCGGACCAAGTGACGGTATTCCTGTCCCGATTTCGGTCGCGGCCACAGTTGGCTATTCTGAGGCTGGTGCGAAATTGACTGGCACACCTTCCACATTTTTCAACGTCTTCGCGTCCGTGACCGTGCTGCCCAGTTACGACCCGTCCGCACTGGTGCATGGCGGAACCAGCTTGGGCGTGGGGTGTGAAACCGGTTTCACCTGCACGGTCACCTCGCTCAGCGGCACGCTGTCGGCCAATATCATCAGTGGAGCCGTGAACGCGATGCAGGTGTCCGCGTTCGGTGCCATCGACAACAGCCTCGTGAACGCGAACACGTCGGTCAGCGCCATCGCCGACCCCGTGATCAGCTTTGCCCCCGGCTTCGACGCCACCGGCTACAGCATCATTCTCAGCGAAGGCATCGGCAATTCACCGGCAGTGCCGGAACCGGCAACACTGGCGTTGTTGTTGACCGGTGCCGGGGCGGCCGGACTTGTGCGCCGCCGCCGGGCGCGCTTGCAGGGTTGACCCGGCGCGGCGCACAGTCGCTGCGTGGACGTCTGGGCGGACATCAGCGTGAAACGCATTGCAGCCGGTGTTCTGGACGTTTCCTATCTGGACTTCGGCCCGGCAGATGGCTCGCCCGCCATCCTGCTGCACGGGTTTCCGTATGACGCGCGCGCCTGCGCCGCCGCCGCCGAAATTCTTGCCGCGCGCGGGATGCGCTGCATCGTGCCGTTCCTGCGCGGTTACGGCCCCACGCGGTTCCTGAACACGGCAACACCGCGCTCTGGCCAGCAGGCGGCACTGGGAGCGGATTTGCTGGCGTTGATGGATGCGCTGGCGATTCCGCAGGCGGTGCTGGGCGGCTACGACTGGGGCGGGCGCGCGGCCTGCATTGTCGCGGCCCTCTGGCCGGACCGGACACGCGGACTGGTCAGTTGCGGCACCGGCTACAACATCCAGAACATCGCCGCTTCGGGCAACCCTGCCGCGCCAGAGCAGGAGGCGCGCTTCTGGTACCAGTACTATTTCCACAGTGAACGCGGGCGGGCGGGACTCGCCCAGAACCGTCACGCGCTGTGCCAGTTGATCTGGCGGCTGTGGTCGCCGTCATGGGCGTTCGGCCAGGCCACTTATGACCTCAGCGCTGCCGCGTTCGACAATGCAGACTTTGTCGAGGTGGTCATCCACTCCTACCGCCACCGCTACGGATTGGTGCCGGGCGACCCGGCGGTGGAAGCCATTGAACAGCGCCTCGCCGCCCTGCCCCGCATCAGCGTGCCCAGCATCGTGTTGCAGGGACAGGACGACGGCGTTGACCCGCCCGGGATCGCCGACCGCGATGCATTGCACTTCACCGGGTCCTACCGGCGGCAAGTGGTGCCCGGCGTTGGGCACAATTTCCCGCAGGAAGCGCCGGAGGTGTTTGCCGAGGCGGTGCTGGCGTTGGCCTGACGCCGGCGGCTGCCCGCTTGACAACAACCTCCCCACGATCCCTCATACCGCCAAGAACAAACCTGTGTGACAGGTTGAGGGAACCGGGTGAGCACCAGCGTGGTGGAGCGCGAGGACAGCGGCAGCGGCGCCTTGACCGGGCAGGTCATCGCCGCCGTGACCGCGCATATCCACGCCAATCACCTCGCCCCCGGCGATCAATTGCCCAGCGAAACCGCGCTGGCCGCCCAACTCGGCGTCTCACGCACCGTGGTGCGGGAAGCCTTCGGGTCGATGGCGGCGCTGCGGTTGATCGATGTCGGCACCGGCCGCCGCGCCCGGGTGTCGGCCATCGACCGCAGCGTGCTGGCGCTGGTGCTGGACCACGCCGTTCACACCGACCAGATCAGTGTGCAGCAAATCCTCGATGTGCGGCGCACCATCGAATTGCGCACCGCAGCCCTGGCCGCCCTGCGGCGTGATGCGGCCGATGCCGCGCGCATCACCGCACTGGCGGTGGCGATGCGCGAGGATTTCGCTGATGCCCAGCGGGTCATGGAACACGACATCGCGTTCCACGAAACCATCGCCCGCACCTCGAAAAACCCGATGTTCGCGCTGATCGTGGGCAGTTTCCATGTCGTGACCCGCCAGACCTGGCCGGTGGGCTGGAACAGCCGCGCCAATGATGCCGAGCGCTGGCACATGATCGAGGGCCATGAGGCGATTGCCGCCGCCGTTGCAACCGGCGACCCGCGCGCCGCCGGGTCGGCCATGGCGGCGCATTTCGATTACTCGGTGAAGGCGCTGGTAGCGGCGGGCATCACATGAAAATCACCGGCATCGAGACCATCCGCGCCGAGGAACTGGCCAATCTGCTGTGGGTGAAGATCCACACCGATCAGGGCATTTCCGGTCTGGGTGAGACGTTCTTCATGCCGCGCACGGTGGAGACCTACATCCACGAAGTCGCCGCGCCGAAACTGCTGGGCCGTGATGCGCGGCAGATCGACAGGATCGCCCGCGACCTGACCAATTATCTGGGCTTCCGCGCCACAGGGGCGGAAATGCGCGGCAATTCCGCCATCGACATCGCGCTGTGGGACGTGTTCGGCAAATACACCAACCAGCCCATCGCCCAATTGCTGGGCGGTTTCACCCGTGAGCGCATCCGCACCTACAACACCTGCGCGGGCACGCAATACATGCGCACCGGCAAGGGGCAGCTTGCCAGCAACTGGGGCCTCGGCGCCTCCAATCGCTACGACGATCTGGATGCGTTTCTGAACCGCGCCGATGAACTGGCCGCCGATCTGCTCAGCGAGGGCATCACGGCGATGAAAATCTGGCCGTTCGACCTCGCTGCCGAACGCAATGAGGGGCAGTATATTTCGCCCGCCGAGTTGAACACGGCACTGGCGCCGTTCACCAAGATCCGCAAGACGGTGGGCGGCCAGATGGACATCATGGTCGAGTTCCATTCGCTGTGGCAGTTGCTGCCCGCGATCACCATCGCCAAGGCGCTCACGCCCTACAACACGTTCTGGCACGAAGACCCGATCCGCATGGACAGTCTGGCCAGCCTGAAACGCTATGCCGAGCACTCCCCTGCCCCGATCTGCGCCAGTGAAACGCTGGCCACACGCTGGGCGTTCCGCGACCTGCTGGAAACCGGCGCGGCGGGGGTGATCATGCTCGATCTGTCTTGGTGCGGCGGCATTTCCGAAGCCCGCAAGATTGCCTCCATGGCCGAAGCCTGGCACCTGCCGGTGGCCCCGCATGACTGCACCGGGCCGGTCGTGCTGGCCGCCTCCACCCATCTCTCGCTCAATGCGCCCAACGCCTTGGTGCAGGAGAGCGTGCGCGCCTACTACCACACGTGGTACCAGGATCTGGTCACCGCGGTGCCGCAGGTGACGCACGGCATGATCACCGTGCCGCCGGGCCCCGGACTGGGGCTGGATTTGCTGGCGGATATCGGCGAGCGTTTCACCGTCTCGCGGCGCGTCTCGGAGATGGACTAGCCGGCGCGGCGGGGAAAGACCGGAACCAACAACCTAGGGAAACGGAACATGAAAAAGGGCTTACTGGCCGCGAGTGCGCTGGCACTCGGGCTTCTCATCGGCAGCGCGGCACAGGCCGAGCAGCTGAATATCGCGTTCGTTGTCCACTCCTCGGCCTCCAACACCTTCTGGCAGGCTGTGAAGAAGGGCTTCGAGGACGCCTGCGGCAAGATTCAGGCGAACTGCCAGATGGTCTTCACCCAGACCGAAGGCTCCATCGACCAGCAGGCCGCCAACATGTCGGCCGCCATCGCCCACAAGCCGGACGCGCTGATCGTCTCGCTGGTGGACAACCATGCCTTCGTCGATGCGCTGACGCAGGCGCAGAAGGCCGGTATTCCGGTGATCGCGTCCAACGTGGACGCGCTGGAAGGCCCGGAACTGAAGCTGCGCCAGGCCTTCATCGGGCAGGGCCTGTTCAAGGCGGGCCATTCGCTGGGTGAGGCGATGAGCGCCAACTTCCCCAAGGAAGGCCCCATCAACGCGCTGATCGGCGTGTCCGCCCCCGGCCAGAACTGGTCCGAGCAGCGCGCGGCCGGCATCCAGAAGTTCATGGAAGAGTACAAGGCCGCCAATCCGGGCCGCGAAGTCACCATCAAGCGCATCGATTCCGGCACCGACCTTGGCGTGGTGGCGGATCGCGTCGGCGCGTATCTGAACGCCAACCCTGCCACCACGGTGTATTTCGACACCGGGTTCTGGGCGGCAGGCGTGGCGCGCGTGCTGAAAGACCGTGGCGTGGCCCCGGGCAAGCCGCTGCTGGGCGTGTTCGACCTGGTGCCGGAAGTGCTGCAGCAGATGAAGGCCGGGTATATCCAGGTCGCCATCGACCAGCAGCCGTTCATGCAGGGCTTCCTGCCGGTGATGCAGGTCTACATGCTCAAGACGGCCGGTCTGGCCCCGTTCGACGTGGACACCGGGCAGGGCGTGGTGCTGCCGAAGGACGTGGACAGCATCATGGCGCTGTCGAAGAAGTATCTGCGTTGATCTAGGAACGGGCGGGGCCGGTAACGGCTCCGCCCGCCATGCCGCGCCGGGGGATGCATGAAGCGCCTGCTTAAAGTCTATATGGAAAAGCCCGAGCTTGCCGCCGGCATGCTGCTGATCCTGCTCGCCATCGTGTTTCAGTTCCGCTCGAACGGGTTTTTCCTCTCACCCGACAATCTGCGCGGCGTGCTGGGGCTGATTCCGGAAACCGGGATGGTGGCCATCGGCGTGACCCTGCTGATGATTTCCGGCGAGTTCGACCTGTCCGTCGGCTCCGTCTTTGCCCTGATGCCGATGGTGGCGGGCAAGCTGATGGAAGGCGAGATGGCCTTTCTGCCCGCCGTGCTGATCGGCTTGGCAGTGGCGGCGGGCATTGGCCTGCTGAACGGACTGATCACGCTGCGCTTCGGCATCCCGAGTTTCATCACCACGCTGGGCATGCTGTTCATCGCGCGCTCACTGACCGTGGTGATTTCCGGCGGCTTCCCGCCGCTGCTGCCCGACGAATTGCCCACGTGGCTGTTCACGCAGTTCATCGGGCCGGGCGGTCTGGTGCGGGTGAGTTTCCTGTGGTTCCTGCTGGTGGCCATCATGGCCTCCGCATTGCTGTCGCTGACCAATTTCGGCAACTGGGTGAAATCCACCGGCGGGTTTCTCGAAGCCGCCTCCTCGCTCGGTATTCCGGTGCGCAGCGTGAAGGTGTCCTGCTTCGTGATTTCCTCGCTGCTGGCCGGTTTCGCGGGCCTGATTCAGGTGCTGCGCCTTGGCTCGCCACTGCCCTCCATTGGTGAGGGTCTGGAATTGCAGGCGGTGGCCGCCGCCGTGATTGGTGGCACGGCACTGACCGGCGGCGTCGGCACTGTGCTGGGGGCCATCATCGGCGCGCTGCTGATCCGGGTGATCGACAACGGTCTGGTGCTGAGCCAGGTGGACGGCAACTGGTTCAAGTTCGCCATCGGGTCGCTGACCATTCTGGCCGTGATCGGCAATTCGTGGCTGCGCCGCACGGCGCGCAAGATT
>CAIPHQ010000213.1 GCA_903864895.1 uncultured Rhodospirillales bacterium | reverse complement strand
TGGAGCAGGCGCGGGTGGAAGTGGTCGGCGCCAAGCACATGGCGGGCGTCGCCTCCAACCTGCGCGCCAAACTGGCCGAGGAATGCGAGGCCGAGGGCTTCGACCGCATGACGCGCAAGGACCAGTTGCCGATTGCGGCAGCCTTGTCCCTGCTGGCGCGTGAGCGCATGTCCGGCGACGAAAGCCCGCCTGCCGCCAAACGCGTGCTGGATCTGTGGCGCGACACGCTGGGCGAGTCGGCGGAAACCGCGCTGGCCGACATGGCGCGGCATCAGGACGACCAGACCGCCTACACCCGCGCCGCGCGCAAACTGCTCGCCGCCCTTGATCTGGCCGAAGCCGAGGTGGAGGCCGAGCCCGAGCAGGGCGAGGAAGGCGACGAGGGCAGTGAGGAATCCGGCCCACAGGACTCGCAGGAGGAAGGCGAGGGCCAGAGCCGCTCGGAGGACGATTCCATGCTCGGCGCCCAGCCGCAGGAGATGGAGGGCGAGGCCGCCGAGGACGACAGCAGCGACGGGGCCGAGGAAGAATCCGCCGCCGCCGAGGGTGAAGACCGCCCGGGCGGTCCGCAGCCGCGCCGCGACAAGCCGATTGTCGATACGGACGCAGGCTACAAGCCGTTCACCAAGCTGCACGATGAGGAAATCTCGGCCGAAGATCTGTGCGACGAGGGCGAATTGGCCCGCCTGCGCCAGCAACTCGACCAGCAATTGCAGAATTTGCAGGGCGTGGTGTCCAAACTGGCCAATCGCCTGCAACGCCGCCTGCTGGCACAGCAGACCCGCGCGTGGGATTTCGATCTGGAAGAAGGCATTCTGGATGCCGGGCGGCTGGCCCGCGTGGTGGTCAACCCGATGATCGCGCTGTCCTACAAGCGCGAGCGCGACACCGAGTTCCGCGATACGGTGGTCACGCTGCTGATCGACAATTCGGGCAGCATGCGCGGCCGCCCGATTACGGTGGCGGCGATGTGCGGCGACATTCTGGCCCGCACGCTGGAACGCTGCGCGGTGAAGGTGGAAGTGCTGGGTTTTACCACCCGGGCGTGGAAAGGCGGGCAGTCCCGCGAACGCTGGGTGGCGGAAGGCAAGCCGCGCAACCCCGGGCGGCTGAACGATTTGCGGCACATCATCTACAAGGCGGCCGATGCGCCGTGGCGGCGGGCGCGGAAAAATCTCGGGCTGATGCTGCGTGAGGGTCTGCTGAAGGAAAATATCGACGGTGAAGCGCTGCAATGGGCCTATCGCCGCCTTGTGGTGCGGCCAGAGCATCGCCGCATCCTGATGGTGATCAGCGACGGTGCGCCGGTGGATGACAGCACGTTGTCGGTGAACCCCGGCAATTATCTGGAACGGCATCTGCGCGAAGTGATCCGCGAGATCGAAAGCCGCAATCAGGTGGAACTGATCGCCATCGGCATCGGCCATGACGTGACGCGCTATTACCGCCGCGCCGTGACCATTGTGGATGCCGAGGAGTTGGGTGGCACCATGATGAAAAAGCTGACCGAGTTGTTCGACGAGGACGCGGCGGCGGCCTGGGCGCGGTCGGCGGCAGAGCGGGCGCCACTGGTGGCCTAACCGGTGCGGCGCGCCCAGCGCCGCACCTCCTCCCACTGCCACACCACCAGCCCCGGCAGGCCACAGGCGAGTTCGCGCGCCCGCTTGACCATCGACATCGCAATCGCCGCGTCCGCCGGGATGCCGAACAGCCCGGCGGCCAGCACGAACCCTGCCTCCTGCACGCCCAGAGCGCCGGGCACCGCAAAGCCCGCGTTGCGTGCCGCCATGCCGAGGCTCTGGATCACCAGTGCGGGCAGCACGCCGCAGGGCTGATCCATGGCGGCGAAGGCAATCCAGGTTTCCATGGCACCCAGCAGCCAGCCGGTGAAATGAATCGCCACGGCGCGGGCAATGGCCGCGTGGCGGCGGTGCAGGGCCATCAGTTCGCCGTGCAACCCTGCGAGCGCCCCCGGTGGCAGACCGGGCAGGAACGCGCCGAGGCGCTCGGCCAGACGCTCGATCAGCCGGAACATCCCGGCGCGCTGCGCCAGCACGAACCCGCCCAGTGCGGCGGCCATCACCGCAAGCCCGCCGCCAAGCCAGGGCCGCCAGGCATGATCGGGGCTGATGGCGGCCAGCGTGGCGATGCCCAGCAGCGTGAACAGGAACAGCGTCAGCGCTTCCAGCGTCAGGTCCAGCACTGTGGCAGCAGCGGCGCGCGGCAGCGGCTGGCCGTGCCGGGTCAACATGCGGATGGCCGCAAGGTTGCCGCCGATCTGCGCCACCGGCAGCATGGTGTTCACCGCCTCCCGCACCCAGCGGATGCGCAACCAGCCCATCTGGCCGGGCGGGCCGCCAACAAGGCCGCGCCACGCCACCGAGGACAGCAGCAGCTGCACCCCATGCAACGCCACGGCGGCCGGAAGCGCCCATGCGGCGCGCAGCACCTCGGCGCCGATCTGCCGTGCGCCGAACCAGCCCACCAGACCGATCAGCCCGGCCCCGCCCGCCGCGATCAGTACCAGCCCGGCCCGGCGAAAGGGGATTTGCATGGGCGGCCAGTGGCGGCGCGGGGCCAGCCCTGTCAAGCCGCCGATTGATTCGCGCGCGCCGGTGGCAGACAAAGGCGCGCTGATCCGCCCGGAGCCACAATGCCCGCTTTACGCCTGCACAACAGCCTGACCCGCCGCCGCGAGACCTTTGTGCCGATCGATCCGGCGCATGTGCGGCTGTACGTGTGCGGGCCGACGGTGTACGACCTCGCCCATCTGGGCAATGCGCGCCCGGTGGTGGTGTTCGACGTGCTGGCCCGGCTGCTGCGCCGCCTGTATCCGCGCGTGACCTATGTGCGCAACATCACCGACGTGGACGAC
The DNA here is from genome assembly GCA_903864895.1 of uncultured Rhodospirillales bacterium. Classification (GTDB taxonomy): domain Bacteria; phylum Pseudomonadota; class Alphaproteobacteria; order Acetobacterales; family Acetobacteraceae; genus CAIPHQ01. Next base: position 2,750 of record CAIPHQ010000213.1, on the reverse strand, counting down.
AAGATCAACGCGCGCGCCGCCGAATCGGGTGAGCCGATCAGCGCCATCACCGCGCGCACCACGGCGGAATACCATGCCGACATGGCCGCCCTCGGCGCGCTGCCGCCGGATATCGAGCCGCGCGCGACGGCGCATATTTCGGAAATGATCGAGCTGATCGAGCGGCTGATCGCAGGCGGGCACGCCTATGAGGCCGAGGGGCATGTGCTGTTCTCCGTGGCCAGCTACCCGGAATACGGCGCGCTGTCGGGCCGCTCGCCGGATGAATTGCTGGCAGGCGCCCGGGTGGATGTGGCGCCCTACAAGCGCGATGCCGGCGATTTCGTGCTGTGGAAGCCCTCCACGCCCGGCCTGCCCGGCTGGGACAGCCCGTGGGGCCGTGGCCGGCCGGGCTGGCATATCGAATGCAGTGCCATGAGCTGGCGCTATCTGGGCGAAACCTTCGACATCCATGGCGGCGGGCAGGACCTGATCTTCCCGCATCATGAGAACGAAATGGCGCAGTCCTGCTGCGCCTTCCCCGGCAGCAAATTCGCCCGCACGTGGATGCACAACGGCATGCTGCTGGTCAACAACGAGAAGATGTCGAAAAGCCTCGGCAATTTCTTCACCGTGCGGGACGTGCTGGCCAAGGCCCCCGGCGAGGCCATCCGCCTGCTGCTGCTGCGCTCGCAGTATCGCGGCACGCTGGATTTCTCCGACGCGGCGTTGGAGGAAACCCGCCGGGATCTGGACCGCTGGTATCGCGCGCTGGAGCGGGTGCCGGGCGAAACCGGTGAAGTGCCCGAAGCCGTGCTGGATGCGCTGTGCGACGACCTGAACACGCCGCAGGCGATTGCCGAACTGCACAAGCTGGCCGACGCCGCCTTCGCGGGCGATGCGGCGGCGGGGGCCGGACTGCGGGCTGCGGGCGCGCTGATCGGCGTGCTGCAACACACGCCGGACGCGTGGTTCGAGCGGCAGGATGAAGGGGCTGCGGCCATCGAAGCGTTGGTGCAGGCCCGCAATGCCGCCCGCAAGGCGCGCGATTTCGCGCAGGCCGACGCGCTGAAACAGCAATTGCTGGCGCTGGGCGTGACGCTGGAGGACCGCAAGGACGGCGGCACCACCTGGTACCGCCGCAAGCCAGCCGCCCAGTGACAGCGCGCGCATGACCGGACGTGACGGCGGGGCGGAAATCGGCCCCATCGGCAACAGCCCTGTGGTGGTGCTGGTGCGCCCGCAGCTGGCAGACAATATCGGCGCGGTGGCGCGCGCCATGGGCAATGGCGGGCTGTTCGAGCTGCGCCTTGTCGCCCCCCGCGATGGCTGGCCGCAGGAGCGCGCGTGGCGCAATGCCTCGGGGGCCGACCGGATTCTGGACTCCTGCACGGTGCATGAAACCGTGGCCGATGCGGTGGCCGACCTGCACCGCGTGTTCGCCACCTGCCCGCGCCCGCGTCATATCGTCAAACCCGTGCTGACCGCGCGCGGGGCCGCCGCCGAGTTGCGCGCGGTGTGCGGGCGGGATTTGCGCGCGGGCATCCTGTTCGGCCCGGAACGGGCGGGGCTCGACAACGACGACATGGCCTGCTGCGACGCGCTGATCCGCTACCCGCTGAACCCCGCCTTCATGAGCCTGAACCTCGCCCAGGCGGTGATGATCATGGCCTATGAGTGGTGGACCGCCGAGGACACCACGGTGCCGCGCCGGTTGATGACCAACGAGACGCGGGTGGCCACCAAGAAGGAACTGGAGAATTTCCTCGGCCATCTTGTGGTGGAACTGGACGCCTGCGGCTTTCTGGCCAACCTGCCCAAGCGCCCCGGCATGGTCCGCAACATCCGCCACTTCTTCCTGCGCGGCGAGGCGACCGAGCAGGAACTGCGCACGCTGCATGGTGTGGTCACCGAACTCGCACGCGGGCGGCGGCAGCGCGGGCGGGACGAAAAGCCAGCCGCGCCGCCGCCGCAGGGCTGACCGCACCGCCGCTCTGGCCGTCCGCCTTCCCGGCATCGCAGCCCCGGCGTAACGTGCCGCCCCGTGCTGGCCGGAACCGGAGGGCGTGACGATGGCGGATGATCGCAGCGGCGCGGGCGTGCGGATCAGACGGGTGGTGTTCGCCATCCTCGGCATCGTGGTGGCGCTGTTCGTGTTCGCCAACGCGCTGCGGCTGTTCAGCAACCCGTCAACTCCGCCGGGCTATGTCGGCTACCTCACACGCGGGGCCATTCTCGGGCGCGCCGAATTCGCCGGGCTGCAAACCGGCCCCACCAGTTCCGGGCTCAGCTGGATGCTGGACGTCATCAACATCTCGGTCACGCCCTACACCTATTCCGAGGATTTCACCGGCGAGAACGCGGTGCTGTCCGCCGACAGCCTGAAGATTGCGTTCCGCGTGCATGTCGTCTGGCGCGTGCGGCCGCAGGACGTGCAGACCTTCGTCGAGCGGTATTCCACCATCCGGCCCTACGACACGCCGGACCGCATTGTGGAAGTGGCCTACGCCAACTTCATCCGCGAACCGCTGCGCACCTACGCGCGCGACGAGGTGCAGAAATACAAGGGGCTGGAGGTCAAGGACAACATCACGCCCATCGGTGAGGCGATCACCAAACGCATTCTGGCGCTGACAGCGGGCACGCCCTTTGAAATCCGCTCGGTGGTGGTGGGCAACATCCAGTATCCCGCCGAGGTCGCCGAAGCCGTGTCCCGCAAGCTGGCCGCGACGCAGGAACTGGAGCGCAAGCAGACCGAGATCGAGATCACC
>CAIPHQ010000212.1 GCA_903864895.1 uncultured Rhodospirillales bacterium | reverse complement strand
TGCGCGGCATTACGCGGCTGCGGGCATTCCCATCGTGCTGTATGGCGCCGGGCCGCGCAGCATCGAGGAAGCCAACGCCCACCGCGCCGATGAGCGCGTGCCGCTGGCTGATCTTTACCGCGCCACCGAAGTGATTGCGCTGACTCTGGCGGACGTGCTGGCCGCCTGAACCAGCGCTGCTGCGGCAGCCATGGCCGCGCCCGGACGGCCGGGCGCGGCATGGTCTGTGTGCCGGGTTACTTCGGCAGCAGCACCTTGTCGATGACATGGATCACGCCGTTGTCGGCGGCCACGTCGGCCGTGGTGACGATGGCGGTGTTGACGTGCACGGCCTTGCCGGTCGCGTCGATGTCCAGCGTTTCACCCTCGACCGTCTTCGGCTTGACCATCTTGCCGGCCAGATCAGCCGCCATCACCTTGCCCGGGACCACATGATAGGTCAGCACGGCGACCAGCTTGGCCTTGTTTTCCGGCTTCAGCAGACCCTCGACGGTGCCGGCCGGCAGCGCGGCAAAGGCGGCGTCGGTGGGGGCGAACACGGTGTACGGCCCCTTGCCCTTCAAGGTTTCCACCAGACCGGCGGCCTTGAGGGCAGTTACCAGCGTCTTGAAGCTACCGGCTGCAACGGCGGTATCAACAATATCTGCCGCATGTGCAGCAATGCTGCCAAACGCGAGAGGAACGGCAACAATCATGGCGAGAGCACTGCGAGACATATTTGTTATAATTCAACTCCGTATGGTGTGACGCACCACCGGTAGCTATGACGCTGGCGCCATTTAGACAGAGGCACTTGGCTCTATTATATTATTTTTCATGTTGGGTTTATTCGATTTGTATCAGTAAATATTCCTGCCATCTCCGGCAGCCGCTGGCAGCAGCCACGGCCGGGCTTGAGCGGCGGGCGCGGGCGCTGCAATGTCCGGCCATGCTCAGCATTCCAGACAGCCTTCCTCGCGCCGCCCTCGTGACCGGGGCGGGCAAGCGCATCGGCCGGGCCATTGCGCTCGCGCTGGCCGATGCCGGGTTTTCCGTGGCGGTCCACGCCAGCACCAGCATGGCCGATGCCGAACAGACCGCCGCCGATATTCGCGCGCGCGGCATGGCCGCCGTGGTGCTGCGCGCCGAACTGGGCAATGAGGCCGAAGTCTCCCGCCTTGTGCCCGATGCGCAGGCCGCGCTGGGGCCGCTGGGCGTGCTGGTCAACAACGCCAGCACCTTCGAGCGCGATGAGTGGCACGACGCCACCCGCGAAAGCTGGGACCGGCATATCGAGCCCAATCTGCGCGCCCCGTTCGTGCTGATTCAAGCCTTCGCCCGCGCGTTGCCGGACGAGGCGCAGGGCGTGGTGATCAACATGCTCGATGAGCGGGTCTGGTCGCTGACCGGGCATTTCATGTCCTACACGCTGTCCAAGGCCGGGCTGTGGGCCCTGACGCAGACCATGGCGCTGGCACTGGCCCCGCGCATCCGGGTGAACGGCATCGGCCCCGGCCCTGCGGTGCCCAGCCCGCGCCAGACGGCAGAGCAATTCGCCCGGCAGGCGGCGTCGGTGCCGCTGGGCCACGGCACCTCACCCGAGGAAGTGGCCCGCGCCGCGCTGACCCTGCTGGCTTTGCCGTCCATGACCGGGCAGATGCTGGCGCTGGATGGCGGGCAGCACATGCAATGGTGGCCGCAGCAGCAAGCCGGCGCCCTGGAGGAATAGCGATGAACACCACCCGCATCGCGGATGCCGCCCGTGGCCTGCGCCATGTGTTTCTGCACGACCTGCTGTTTTCGGCCGCCATCGGCGTCTACACGCACGAACACGGCATCAGGCAGCGCATCCGCGTGAATGTCGATCTGGGCGTGGCCGATGACGGGGCGCGCGCCGTCTCCCGCGCGCCAGTGGGCCGGGATGATCTGGCCCGCGTGGTGGACTACGCGGTGATTGCCGAACAGGTGGGCAAAATTATCGAAGCCGGGCATGTGCAACTGGTCGAGACCCTGGCCGAACGCATCGCCGAAGCCTGCCTGACCGACCCGCGCGTGAGTTTGGCGCGGGTGCGGGTGGAGAAACTGGAGGTGCTGCCGGGTGGCGCCACCGCCGGTGTCGAGGTGGAACGGCGGCGTCACGGCTGAACTTGTCCACGGCGCGCCAAATCTGCGTTATATTACAGTCAGATGGCGTTACCGAGACAGCCGCGCCCACTTTGTGGAACAGATTTTTCCACAATTTCAATGCATTAACTGAGCTGCATGAAATCTGGGCAATGCGGGAAAAACCCGGATTTCCGCGGTGTTGGGGACGGTGGGCGAGGGTTTCCCACAGAGTTATCCACAGAATCCGTGGATAGACTCGGGTTAACTTCTATGCAGGCGGACGCCGCCGGTCTGAACAGGTCCGGAACGCCGTTCGTAACGCTTCCGGCCGATT
>CAIPHQ010000211.1 GCA_903864895.1 uncultured Rhodospirillales bacterium | reverse complement strand
GGCCGTTGTGCATCACCACAATGCGGTCCGAGAGTTCGAGGATCTCGTCGAGATCTTCCGAAATCAGCAGCACCGCCGTGCCCTCGTTGCGGGCAGCGACGATACGGCTGCGCACTTCGGCCACCGCCTTCACGTCCAGACCGAAACACGGGTTGGCCACGATCAGCAGGCGTACATCGCCATCCAGTTCGCGGGCCAGCACGCAACGCTGCACGTTGCCACCCGACAGCACGCCAATCGGCGCTTCGCGGGACGGCGCGCGCACGCCGTAACTGGCAATCATGCGCCGTGCCTGCTCGGCCATGCCGGCGCCATTCAGCCAGAAGCGCCGCACACCGTTTTCGGTGCGGTCGAAGCTGCGCAGGTTAAGGTTGTCGGACACCGACATGCGCGGCACGCAGCCATTGCGCAGCGGTTCCTCGGGCAGCACCCGCACGCCATGCGCCTGCGCATCGGCACGGCTGGCACTGTAGCTTTCACCTTCGACGATGATCTCACCGGCGTCAGCCACACGCTGCCCGCCCAGCACCTCGGCGAGTTCCTTCTGGCCGTTGCCGGACACGCCTGCGATGCCGACGATTTCACGCGCATGCACTGCGAGTGTGGCAATATCCAGCCCGGCACGCCCGGCATCACCGGTGGTGCGCAAATCCTTCACCAGCAACCGCGCCTCAATGGCCGCATCGCCGCGCCTTGACACGGCGGCGGGGGCCTGCGGTTCGCCGATCATCATCGCGGTCATGTCCGATGGCGACAAATCCGCTGCCCGCCCGCTGCCCGCCCAGCGCCCGCGCCGCAGCACCGTGACCTCATCGGCGAATTTCTTCACCTCTTTCAGCTTGTGCGTGATGATGCACACGGTGATGCCGCCGCCATGCGCCAGATCGCGCACCAGCGTCAGCATCTCGTCGGCTTCCTGCGGCGTCAGCACCGATGTGGGCTCGTCCAGCACCAGAAAGCGGCGTTGCAGGTAAAGCTGTTTCAGAATCTCGGTCTTTTGCCGCTCGCCCGCCGCCAGCGTGCCGACCTCGGCGGTCAGTTTCACCTTGAACGGCATCCTGGCCATGAACGTTTCTAGCGCTGCCAGTTCCTGCCGCCAGTCGATCACGGCCGGAATCACGCCGCGTGACATCACCAGATTTTCCGCCACCGTCATCGAGGAGACCAGCGTGAAGTGCTGGTACACCATACCCAGACCCAGCCGGTCGGCATCGGCCGGGCGGGCAATGGTTTCCTCGCGGCCGTCGATCAGAAAACTGCCGTCATCGGCGCGATAGTAGCCCAGCAGGCATTTCACCAGTGTCGATTTGCCAGCGCCGTTTTCGCCCAGGAGCGCGTGCACCGTCGCCGGTGCGATCTTCAGCGGCACATCGGCCAGCGCCGTGAATGGGCCGAAGCGCTTGCCGACGCCAATGGCTTCAACGGCGATGGCTTTGGTCATGCAAGCCCCGCCAGCAGTGCAGCGCTGTCCGCAATCGCACCGAACACGCCACCCTGCATCGTCACCATCTTGATCGCCGCATCATGGTTGCCCTTGTCGGTCGCACCGCAGCAATCGGTCAGCAGCAAGCACTCGAAGCCCCTATCATTGGCTTCGCGCATGGTGGTGGAGACACACACATCCGTGGTGATGCCGGTCAGGATAAGGTTACGGATACCACGCGTGCGCAGGATCAGTTCCAGATCGGTGGCGCAGAAACTGCCCTTGCCCGGCTTGTCGATAATGACTTCGCCGGGTAGCGGATACAATTCCTCGATGATGTCCCAGCCCGGTTCGCCGCGCACCAGAATCCGCCCGCAGGGTCCGGCATCGCCGATGCCTGCGCCAATCTGCCGGCTGCGCCAGCGTTTGTTGGCGGGCAGGTCGGACAGGTCGGGCCTGTGGCCTTCGCGGGTGTGGATGACCGTGTAATCCGCACCGCGCATCGCGGCCATCACGCGCTTGATGGGTTCAATCGGCGCGCGGGTCAGCGAAAGGTCGTAGCCCATCTTGTCCACGTAACCGCCCACGCCGCAGAAATCGGTCTGCATGTCGATGACGATCAGCGCGGTATTCTCGGGGCGCAGATCGCCGTCGAACGGCCACAGATACGGGGTTGAGGCGATGGTGCTCATTCGGCGGCCTGCTTGAAGGTTTCGCCATAGCGGCGGGTGGGGGCGGGCAAGCCGCAGGTGGTACCGTCGGTCACGCGCACGCTGTCCTCCCACGGCAATTTGTAGGTGCCGGCGGCCAAATCGTGCATGTAGGTGTACGGGCAATCGCCCGCACCGCCCTTCACGGCCGAAAAGCCGCGATGGCCGAGTTGGTAGATGTTGTTCTCCACGCCCCAATGCGCGCGGGCTTCACGCACCAGATCGGGGCGGATTTCGGCGGTGATGATCTCATCCACCCGCCCGGTGGTACCGTGCGCGATGATGGCCCCGTCGAAATTCACCACCATCGCCTCGCCCATCGAATCGAACGTGCCGTCCGACCCGCACATGCACACATTGGCGGTGACCATCAGGTTGCAGAACGCGTTGGACTGGTTGGTGAAGCGCCAGGATTCGCGGATCGGCGCGGTATATCCCGCCGTGCGCAGCATCAATTCGGCGCCCTTGTAGGCCGCCTCACGCGCCATTTCCGGGAACATGCCGTCGTGACAGATAATCAGCGCGAGTTTCACGCCGCGCGGCCCGTCGATCACCGGAATGCCAAGATCACCCGGCTCCCACGGCTCCACGGGCACCCACGGGTGCAGTTTGCGGTAGTAGAGTTTCAGGTCCCCCGCATCATCAATCACGATTCCGCTGTTGTAGGGGTTGCCGCCGGGGTTGCGTTCCATGATGGAAAAGCAGCCCCACAGCTTGTGTTCGCGGCAGGCGGCCTTGAACGCGGCCACTTCCGGCCCGTCCAGATCGCACAAAATCTCGTCGCGGCAGTCCATCGACAGGCCGTGCAGCGCGTATTCCGGAAATACCACAAGGTCGAGATTGGGCGAATTGCGCCGCGCCTTGCCCACCATGGCCACGATCTTGTCCGTCTGGGCCACGATGTCGGCCGGCGTGCGGATGCCGGGCAGTTGCAACTGCACCAACCCCACCACCACGCCGTTTGGCGACCTGTTCAGTCCACCCAAGCCATTCATGCCAGTGCCTCTCAGCGTCCGATGGAAAGTTCGCCCGGCATCCCGCGCAGCGCGCGGCCCGGCCGCACAGTGATGGCCAGCACGATCAGCGTCACCACATAAGGTGCTGCGTAGAACAGGTAATAGCCCTTGCTGACGCCGATGGTCTGCAACGACGGCCCCAGCGCGCCCGCAGCACCGAAGATCAGGGCTGCGGTGATGCAGTGCAGCGGGTTCCAGCGTGCGAATACCACCAAGGCCACGGCCATCAGGCCTTGACCCGACGACAACCCCTCGTTCCAGCTACCGGGATACGACAGTGACAGGAACGCGCCGCCAATTCCGGCCAGCCCGCTGCCGCAGGCGGTGGCCAAAAGGCGGATGCGGTCGATGCCAAGTCCCAGTGCGCGGGCGGCATCGGCGCTGTCACCAACAATGCGCACGCGCAACCCCACGCGTGTGGCGCGGAAGAACCAGTGCAGCAAAAAGGCGGCCAGCAGACCCAGGAAGAACAGCGGCGATACATCCAGCGCGCTGCGCACCTGCGGCACGTCAGACCAGAAGCCCAGCGGCAATGTGGGCAGATGCGGCGCGCTCGGCTGCACGTAGGGTTTGCCGAAAAAGAACGCGATGCCGGTGCCTGCCAGCATGATGGCGATGCCCATCGCCACGTCATTCACCCGCGCCAGCGCACAGATGGCCCCATGCAACCCGCCCAGCAATGCGCCCGCCACGGCTGCGGCCAGCACGCCCACCCATGGGCTGCCGGTGTGGTACGATGTGGCGTAGCCAACCATCGCGCCCAGCACCAGCACGCCCTCGTTGCCGAGATTGATACGGCCGGCGCGTTCGGTCAGGCACTCACCCAGACTGACGAACAGGAACGGTGTTGAGACGCGCAGCGCGCCCGCGATCATCGCGACGATGATGGTGCCGGCAGCGTCCATGTCAGCGTGCCCCGCGCGGCTGGAACCAGGCGAAGCGCCCATACAGCGTCTCGCTTGCCAGAATGGCAACGAAGATGAAGCCCTGCAGCACTTGCACGGTGGCATCCGGCAGGCCCATGCGGCGTTGCAACAGGCCGCCTGCAGCCCCGATGCCGCCCATCAGCACGGCCATTGGAATGATCGCCAGCGGGTTATGCCGCGCGAGAAAGGCAATCAGAATACCGGCATACCCATAGCCAGCCACCAATGAGGCATTGGCGCGGCCATGTACGGCAGCCACCTCAATCATGCCCGCCAGCCCCGCGCACGCACCGCCCAGCAGGCAGGCCAGCATCACCAGCCGGGCCACCGGCAAACCCTGCAATTGCGCGGCGCGCAGATTTCCACCGGTCACGCGCATCGCAAAGCCAAGGCTGGTGCGCGAAATCAATATCCAAGCCAGCACGCAGGCAATCACGCCCACCAGCAGGCCAGGATGCAATCCGGTGCCCGGCAGCGGACCGAGCATGTTGGCGTCGCCGATGGCGTAGGTGGATGGCTTGTTCAAACTGGCCGGGTCGCGCAGCGGGCCTTCCACCAGATGGTTGAACAGCGCGATGCCCACATACGACAGCACAAGGCTCGCCACCGTTTCATTGATGCCGCGGCGGGAGCGCAGCAGGCCGGTAATGCCGATCCACACCGCACCGGCAGCAGCGCCGGCAATGGCCATCGCCAGCTGCACCAGCGGCGGCCACGCGCCGTCCAGCGGCAGGGCGGCGACACTTGCGGCCAATCCACCCAGCACCAGCGCACCCTCGCCGCCGATCACGGTCAGGCCCAGTTGCGCGGGCAGCGCCACGCACAAAGCGGTCAGCAGTAACGGGGCCGCGCGTTGCAGCGTGTTGCCCAGCGAGAACGCGCTGCCGAACGCGCCCTTCCACATCAGCGAAAAGAAGTCCGCCGGTGATTTGCCAAGCGCCAGCAGGAAAATCGAAAAGCAGATTGCCGACAGCAGCAGCGCCAGCACCGGGCTGCCCAGTGCTTCCAGCGCGCGGCGCAGCGGGTACAGCCGGTCCGCGGCCCCGGTTTGCACCGGGGCCGCCGCCGAACGCTGCGTATCGCTGGCTGCACTCACGAAATCGAGCCGATCACGCCTTCCACGAGGTAGTTCATCGACTCGAGTTCAATGGCGGTTTCCGGATAGGCCGCCCCGGCGGCCACCACGGCATTGCCCTTGTTGTCCTTCAGCGGGCCTTTGATGACCGCGAAGCCGCCCTTCATGATCTCGGCCTTCACCGCGTCAATCTGCTTGCGCGAGGCGTCGGACACGCCGGGCCCGAACGGCGAGGTTTTCACGAAGCCCTCGGCCAATCCGCCACGCACGAAATTGCCCAGCGGCTTGCCCGCCATCGCCGCCGCCGCGAACTCCTTGTACACCGTAATCCAGTTCCATTCCGCGCCGGTCAGATAGCCCTTCGGGGCGAGGGCCGACTGGTTGGCATGGTAGCCGCAGGTGAACATGCCGCGATGTTCGGCGGTTTCCACAATCACCTTCGGGCCGTCGACATGGCAGGTGACCACGTCGATCCCCTGATCGGCGAGGCTGTTGGTGGCTTCGGCTTCCTTCACCGGCATCGACCAGTCGCCGGTGAAGATCACCTGCGTGGTGATGGACGGGTCCACCAGCTTGGCGCCCAGCGCGAAGCTGTTGATGTTCAGCAGCACCTGCGGAATCGGCTTGGCGGCGATGAAGCCGATCTTCTTGGTCTTCGTGGCGTGGCCGGCCGCGATGCCGTTCAGATACTGGCCCATGCCGATATAGCCGAAATAGCTCCCGGTGTTCATCGGGTGCTTGGCCTTGTTCCACATGCCGCCGCAGTGGCGGAACTGCACGTTGGGGTATTTTGCCGCCATCTTCAGCATGTACGGGTCGAAATAGCCGAAGCTGGTGGGGAACAGCAGCGTCGCGCCGTCCAGTTCGATCATGCTCTGCATGGTCTTGGCGACGTCGTCGGTCTCGGGGACCTTTTCTTCCTCAACCACCTTGATGCCCGGCATGGTCTTCAGCACGGCGGCAGCTTCGGCGTGGGCCTGGTTGTAGCCGTAATCGTCCTTCGGGCCGACATAGATGAAGCCCACGGTCAGGTCGCCCGCACGTGCCGTGCGCGGCAGCAGGCTGGTGCCCAAGCCCAGCGCGGCAGCGCCCATACCGGCGGTGCCCAGCAGTCTGCGGCGCGAAATTCCGAAACCGTCGATCATGTACCGTCCCCATCCTGGCCCGGCCTGATGCCGGAGGCCTGTTTGCTCACAGTCTCAGCAGCAATGCGCGTGCCACCGCCTATCGGTCGATTTCCCCGCCTTGTTGGCGTGGCGGAAGCAGCGACAGCCCAAATTATTGGCAACTTGCGCGGTTTGTGACCGGATAGCGGGCGGGTGGGAGGTTTCGTGCAATCCGCCCTCTTGTCCGCCGCGCGCGCGCCGTGCCAGTGACGGGCGGTTGACCGCCAGCGGAGTGCCCAGCATGACCCCGATTGCCGCGATTGAGGCCGCCATCGCCGCCGATCGCGCTTACGCCGACAAGGCGCTGTGGCTGACCCGCGTGCCCGATGCCGCCCTGCGTGCCCAGGCGGCGGCACTGGAAGCCGAAGGCCCGCGTGGCCGCGCACTGTGGGGCGTGCCGGTGGCCATCAAGGACAATATCGACGTCGCCGGTCTGCCCACCACCGCCGCGTGCCCGGGCTATGCCTACATCCCGCAGCGCCATGCCACAGCCGTGCAGCGCCTTGTGGACGCCGGGGCGATTGTGATGGGCAAGACCAATCTGGATCAGTTTGCTACCGGTCTGGTGGGTGTGCGCTCGCCCTACGGCACGCCGCGCAACGTGTTCGATGCGGCGCGGGTACCGGGTGGTTCGTCCTCCGGTTCGGCGGTCGCGGTGGCGGCGGGTATCGTGCCGGTGGCGCTGGGCACCGACACGGCGGGGTCGGGCCGGGTGCCTGCCAGTTTCGGCAATATCGTCGGCCTGAAACCCACCGTCGGCAGCATCTCGGCCACCGGCATGGTGCCGGCCTGCCGGTCGGTGGACACGATTTCGGTGTTCGCCCGCAGCGTGGATACGGCGCTTGCGGTGCAGCGTGTGCTGGCCGCCGAGGACGCGGCAGACCCGTATTCGCGCGCTGCACCCTATCCGTTTCTGCGCCGCGCCGCGTTGCCTGCGTCGGCGCGCATTGCCACCATCGCCGTCGATGGCCCGATGGCGGAGCCCTACGCCCGCGCGGCCGCGCTGTTCGGCGGCGCGCAGGTGGATATCGCGCAATTCCTCGCCGTTGCGCGCCTGCTGTATGACGGCCCGTGGGTCGCCGAGCGCACGGCGGCATTGCGCGACGTTGTCGAGCAGCGCAGCGAGATTTTACACCCGGTCACCCGCGCCATTCTGGAGCGCGGGTTCGAGCGCAAGACGGTGGATGCGTTCGACGCCTTCCATCTGCTCGCACAGGCGCGGCGCACGGCGGCCACGCTGTTCCGCCAGTATGACGCACTGCTGCTGCCCACCACCCAGCCCTGCCCAACGCTGGCCGAGGTGGAGGCGGACCCGATTGGCGTGAACGCAAGGCTCGGCACCTGGACCAATTTCGTCAATCTCTGCGACCTCGCCGCCATTGCGGTGCCTGCGGGCATGGGGGCCGACGGGCTGCCGTTCGGCGTGACGCTGGTGGGCACGGCATGGTCCGAAGGGCGGCTGGCGGCCTTGGCCGATCATGTTCATCGCGCGTTGAACACGACGGCGGGCGCGGGCGGCGCGATTCCGCATGCGGCGCTGCCGGATGCGCTGGCGGCGGATGAAACCGCGCTGTTCTGCATTGGCGGCCACATGGCCGGGCTCGGTTTGAACCATCAGGTCACGGCATTGGGTGGGCGCTTCGTGCGCGAGGATCGCACGCTGCCGCTGTACCGCCTGCACGCACTCGGTGCCCGCCCCGGCATGCTGCGCGCGGCGGACGGGGCGGCGATTGCCGGTGAGATCTGGGCGCTGCCCACCGCTGCCATCGGCGCATTGCTGGCACAGGTGCCGCCGCCGCTGGGGTTCGGGACGGTGGAATTGCAAAGCGGCGCCTGCCTCGGCTTTCTGGCCGAGGCGGCGGGCGTGGCCAGTGCGCCCGACATCACGGCGCTGGGCGGCTGGCGGGCGTGGCTGGCGCAGAAACCTGGTTGAACTGCGCGCCGGGGCGCGGGGCGACGCACACGCCCTGCGCTTCCAGCCACGCGGCCACGCGCAGCGCCTTGGCTTCCTGCCAGGGGGCGGCAATCACCTGTACGCCCACCGGCATCCCGCCCGGCCGCGCCACCGGCACGGCGGCCACCGGCAGGCCGATGAATGAAATCGGCTGGGTGTAGATGCCGATATTGGGCCGC
>CAIPHQ010000210.1 GCA_903864895.1 uncultured Rhodospirillales bacterium | reverse complement strand
GCCGCCAGCGCTTCGGGGGTTTTCGGGCCGAAGCTGTTGGTCACCGAAAGCCCGCCGCAGGCCGCCATTTCCAGCACCGGATAGCTGGTGTGCGGCGACAGCATCGGGCACAGCAGAATATCCGCCTGCCGCAGCGTCCCGGCATAGCCGTCGTAACCCGCCCACGGGGCCGGGCGCAGCACATGGCCGCCGCCCAGTGCCAGCGGCGGCAGGCTGCCGCGGGCACCGATGCCCAGAAACTCCCACTCCGCCCCGAACGCGCCGCCCGCGATGGCCGCGCGCAGCGCCTGCACACCCACGCCCAGCATGTTCCGGGGGTTGGTGGGACGGGCATAAAACAGCAGCCGCCGCCGGGCGTCACGGCGCGGGGCGGCAGGCGGGTAGAACACGCGGCGGTCCACGGCCGGCTCGAACACCGCACAGTGGCGGGCAATGAAATCCGGATCGGCGTACAGCCCCGGCCCCTGGGTTTGCAGATAGGCCGCCAGCAGACTTTCGTTGATCGCGGCCCGGTGCGGCATGGCGTAGGTTTCCAGCGCCAGCGCGTAATTGCTGCCCCAGGCGTAGAACCCCGGCTCGAAATCCTGCACCAGATACAAAAACCAGCCGCGCCGCATCTGCGGCAGCACCGGACGCAGCGCCTGCGCCGTGGTCCAGTGCGTGGCCAGCCACAGATCATCCGCCCCCACGGTGGCCACCGCCCCCGGCTCGGCCACCGGCACCACCTCAAGGCCGGGCGGGGCAGGACGGCCGAGCAGTTTGGCGACATGGCCGGTGAACCACGCCATATCCGGCCGGTGCCCGGCGCGGGTGGTGGCGATGCGCACCTTCACGCCGGCTTCGGCCACCAGGGCCGCCAGCAGGATGATGGTGTTCGGCCCACCGGTCATCGCTTCCGGACTGACCAGCGGCTGCAGCACGTTCAGCGCGGGCGGCAGCCCGGCTGCGGCGCGCACGTTGAGGGGTGGCTGTTCCAGCAGGTCGAGCAGCCCCGCCTCGAACCGCGCCGGATTGGTGTATTGCAGCAGATTGCGGCCGAACCGCTCCGGGTCGTCGCGCAGCAGCCGCAGTTGCGCCAGCACCTTGCCGGGCAGGCGGCCGATTCGGTCGAGCAAGGGCGGTCTCCGCCGGGTGTGGCTCAGTGCAGTTTTACACCCGGCGTGGGCCGCTGCGAAATGGCGCTGACCAGGCTGCGCCAAAGCACCGACGGCCCGCCATGCAGGGCGGCCTCATGCATCTTGTAGAGCGAGCGATACATGATGCGCGCGAACATGCCCTCGATGAACATGCTCCGCCCGACCACGAAGCCCATCAGGCTGCCCACGGTGCTGTATCTGCCCAGGCTGACCAGCGAGCCGAAGTCCTTGTAAACATAGGGTTCCAGCGTCTGCCCGGCGAGGCGGCGGCCGATCTGGCGGACCATGTGGCTGGCCATCTGGTGCGCCGCCTGGGCGCGCGGCGGCACCCAAGGCGGGCTGCCTTCAGGGGCGCCGGGGCGCGGGCAGGCGGCACAGTCGCCGATGGCGAAAATGTCAGGGTCGCGCGTGGTCTGCAGTGTCGAGCCTACCACAAGCTGGTTGCTGCGGCTGTTTTCCAGCCCGCCGAAATCGCGCAGAAAATCCGGCGCCTTCACACCCGCCGACCACACCACCAATTCGGACGGAATCACCTCGCCGGTGGACAGCACCACGCCATCGGCCCGCACCTCGGCCACGCGCGCACCGCTGCGCACCTCCACCCCCAGACCGCGCAGCAAGTCGGCGGTGGCGTTGGAGATGCGTTCGGGCAGCGCGGGCAGGATGCGCGGGGCGGCTTCGATCAGCACGATGTGCACGTCCCGTGCCGGGTCGATGCGCTCCATGCCGTACGCCACCACGGCGCGCAGCGTGCGGTGCAGTTCGGCGGCGAGTTCCGTGCCGGTGGCCCCCGCGCCGATGATCGCCACGTGCAACTGGCCGGGCCGCACCGGCTCGGCCTGGGAATTGGCGCGCAGGCAGGCATTGACCAGACGGCGGTTGAAGCGGGTCGCCTGCTCGGGCGTTTCCAGCGGCACGGCAAATTGTGCCGCCCCCGGCGTGCCGAAATCATTGGTCACGCTGCCGATGGCCATCACCAGCGTGTCGTACGGCAGCGCCGTGGCGGGCACGATCTGGCGGCCTTCGTCGTCCTGCATCGCGGCCAGATGCAACTGTTTGGCGGCCCGGTCGATGCCGGTCACCTCACCGTAGCGGTAGGTGAAATGGTGCCAGTGCGCCTGTGCCAGATAGTTCAGCTCATGCTGGGAGCGGCGCAGGCTGCCCGCGGCCACCGAGTGCAGCAGCGGCTTCCACAAATGCGTGCGGCTGCGCTCGACCAGCGTGATCTGGGCGCGGCCGCGCTTGCCCAGCGTGTCGCCAAGCTTGGTAACCAGTTCAAGCCCCGCCGCGCCGCCACCGGCGACCACGATACGGTGCGGTGCGGCAGTCATGCGCGGACCTCCTGTGTGCAGGTGCAGCATAAGCCGCCCCGGCCGCCTGCGAAGGGAAAAAACCGCACTTCAGCGCGCAAGCCTGCCCCGAAGCCCCGCCACCCCGGCCGCAAACGAGCCGCGCCGCGCCACTTCCAGCCAATGCAGCGTCACCGCCGCATTGGTCAGGCTGGTCTTGTAGCGGTCGCCGCCGGCCAGAAAGTCATAGGCCGTGCTGCCGTCCTGCCGCGCCTGTTCGATGGCGGCGTGGTGGCAGGTCAGGCCGGGTTTTTCGTGCGGGCGGGCCCCGGCGTAATCAAAGCCGGACTGGTAGGCCAGCACCCGGCCCCGGTGGCGAAAGTTGTACAGATAGCCGATCACCCGCCCGCCCGCAGCAATCCGCAGCACATCGGCCTCACCGCGCGGCAGTGCCGTGGCCAGCAGCGCATGATGGAATGGGCGGAAGCA
The DNA here is from genome assembly GCA_903864895.1 of uncultured Rhodospirillales bacterium. Classification (GTDB taxonomy): domain Bacteria; phylum Pseudomonadota; class Alphaproteobacteria; order Acetobacterales; family Acetobacteraceae; genus CAIPHQ01. The sequence continues at coordinate 3,787 of CAIPHQ010000210.1, read as the reverse complement.
CGGGTTGGCAAACGCCCCCGGCTTGCCGCGCGCGGTCCACGCCGCCTGATGCAGCGCTGCCAGCGCGTCCAGAAACGCCATCGCCTGTTCCAGCGTGGCGGCGCGCTGCACGGCCACCGGCCCCGCTTCGGCATAGGCGCGGTCCGAGCGGCGAAGCTGGTAGCGGGTATTGGCGCTCAGCCCGGCCAGATAGGCACCCGGTGCCGCGCCAAGCACTGCCAGATCGATAAAGGGTGCCGGCTGGCTGCGCAGCACCCGCACCACCCCGGCCGACTCGGCTGCTTCGCGCACCGCATCGCCCACGCCGCTCAGCCGCAGCAGCGGGGCGGCTTGCAGCATGGCATCGAGACAGGCTGGCAACAGCGCCGCACCGGCCAGCAACGGGGCATTGTGCTCGACATACATCGCGTCCCACGCCGGATCGCCGCTTTCGTGCAGCCACAGGCACGCCCCGCGCCAGCCGCGCGTGCGGCCCAGCAGCGCGAGCCCATCCGCACCTGCACGCAGCACACGCGCCGCACCCATGCGCTCGGCGGCCAGACAGCCCACCCAGGTCCAGCTTTGAAAGAAACTCGCATCCGCGCGCGTCTCCAGTGCCCGCCATTCGGCTTGCAGCGGCGCGGGATCGGTCAGGGGGCGCAGGGTGATGGCGGGCACGGGTCCGGTTGCGTCTGGCAGGGCGGCAGCGGCCCCTCTCGCGTTCTTGTAGCGGTTCCGCCATGTGAGGCCATGCTGAACGCAATCGCCGCCGTGCTGCTCGTCCCTCCGGTCAATCTGGCGCTGCTGGCGCTGACCGCCGTGGTGCTGGGCCGCCGCCGTCTGGCCGGGGTGGCGCTGGCGCTGCTGCTGGTACTGGCACTGCCGGAAGTGTCGGGCCTGCTGCTGGCCAGTCTGGAAACCGGCCTGCCCGTTGCACCCCAACCACCGCAGGCCATCGTGGTGCTGGGCGGCGACGTGGTCACCGTGGGGCCGGATGGCGCGCAGGATATCGGCCCGCTGACGCTGGAGCGGCTGCGCCGGGGCGCGGCGCTGGCGCACGAGACCAATCTGCCCGTGCTGGTGACCAGCGGCGTGTTGAGCCATGGCCGCGCGCCGCTGGCCGATCTGATGGCGGACAGCCTGAAATCCGATTTCTCCGTCCCGGTGCGCTGGATCGAGCCGCAGGCGCATGACACCTGGGACAACGCACAGATGAGTGCGGCAATCCTGCGCGGTGCCGGGATCACCTCGGTCTATGTGGTCACGCATGGCTGGCACATGCGCCGCGCGCTGATCGCGTTCCGGCAGAGCGGGCTTGCGGTTACGCCCGCGCCGGTGGCGCTGAACCACTGGCCCGGCGGGGACCTGACCGATTTCATCCCGCTGGCCGGCGAATGGCGGCTGAGTTACTTCGGCCTGCATGAATGGATCGGCTGCGCCTGGTACGCGTGGCGGGCGCGGGGCTGAATGACGCTTGAAGTTCACGGCAGCGCGGAAAGCCTGCCAGACGCCGCGCGGGCGCTGCTGGATGCGGCGGCGGCGGCCGAGTTTCAGCTCAGTGCGGCGTGGTTCGGCACGCTGGCCGCACACGCGGCCCCCCCCGGCGCGCAGGCGCGCCTGCTGGTCTGGCAGGAGGGTGATGCCGCCATCGCGCTGCTGCCGCTGCTGCAACTGGCCTCCGGGCGGCTGGAAAGCCTGACCTCGCCCTACACCACGCTGTTCCGCCCGCTTGTTGCACCCACGGCCGATGCGGCGGCCATCCAGCGCGCCGGGCGCGGCTTTGCGCGGTTCTGCCGCCGCCACGGCCCGTTGCGGCTGGATGCGATGGACCCGGACTGGCCGGGGCGGGGGGCACTGCTGGCCGGATTGCGCGCGGGCGGGATGCTGGCGCTGGATTTCGCGCATTTCGGCAACTGGCACCTGCAACCGGCCGGGCCGGGCTGGTCGGCCTATCTGGCCGGGCGGCCGGGCGAGTTGCGGGAGACCATCCGCCGCCGTCTGGCCCGCGCCGGGCGCGATGCGTCCATCCGCTTCGAACTGGTCACCGGCCCCGAGGGGCTGGACACGGCGATTGCGGCCTACGAGACGGTTTATGCCAGCAGCTGGAAAGACCCCGAGCCGTATCCGGCCTTCGGCCCGGCGCTGCTGCACGCAGCCGCCGCGGCGGGCGTGCTGCGCATGGGTGTGCTGTGGCAGGGCGAGGCCCCGGTGGCGGCGCAGTACTGGATGCTGAGCGGCGGCACCGCGACGGTGCTGAAGCTGGCGCATGTGGAATCCGCCCGGGCGCTGTCGCCCGGCACGGTGCTGACGGCGATGATGATCCGCCATGTGCTGGAGCAGGACCGCGCCACGGCGCTGGATTTCGGGCGCGGCGACGACGCCTACAAATCCGGCTGGACCGGCACGCGCCGCGCCCGCGAGGGGTTGCTGCTGTGCCCGCTGCTGCATCCGGCGGGGCTGGCCGCCGTGCTGCGCCACGCTGCGGGTGCCGCGCGCAAAAGAATTTTATGACGCAACAAGACAAAATCTGACGCACGTTTTTGTGAAGTCCACGGCAATTGATCCGCATCAAAGTATTAACCAATGGCACGATTACATTTCATGCCACGGTTTTATTTGACATCGGTGCTGGTTCGGGGCGAAATCGTTCCAGCACCGTCCAGGAGAGTGTTATGCGCGTTGCTGCATTCGATCGGGCGTTCCACCGGCAAGGCGTTCCCATGGTGTGGGTTGAGGCTGACGACATCGCCAAACGGCGCGTCACGCAGGACACGCCCGAGGGCACGCCGCTGCCGTGGGGTGCCGCCCTGCTGCTGATGCTGGGGCTGTCGGCGATGCTGTGGCTGGGCATTTTCCGGCTGATCGGCGCACTGCTGTAGGGTTCCGCCAACAGCGGCATGGACAAGCGCCCGCCGCACGGCCTATCGACCGGCACGCCACCGTACCGGGACGCCGCCGTATGCCGCTTGCCTGCCGACCGCTCGACGCCGCCGGCCTGGCTGCCTGGGACGCGTTCGTGGCCGCCCACCCGGATGGCACCTTCTTTCACCGCGCCGCCTGGCGGAGCGTGATCGAGCAGGCGTTCGGCCATCGTACGCATTACCTGTTCACCGAACGCGAGGGCGCCATCACCGGCGTGCTGCCGCTGGTGCAGGTAAAATCGCTGCTGTTCGGCAACACGCTGATTTCGGTGCCGTTCTGCGTCTATGGCGGCCCGCTGGCCGCCGACCGGGAGAGTTACGCAGCCCTGATTGACGCCGCCGCAGCCCTGATCGGCCCGTCCGGTGCCTCGGCGCTGGAATTCCGCCCGCTGGCCGAACCGCCGGACGGCTGGCTGGATGACGCCGCGTGGACGGTGCGTGACGACCTGTATGTCACGTTCCGCAAGTCCATCACCGCCGATGACGAGACCAACCTGAAAGCCATCCCGCGCAAGCAGCGCGCCGTGGTGCGCAAGGGCATCGACCGCGGCCTGACCTCCGCCGTCAGCCGGGATACGGACCTGCTGCACGGCATCTACGCCGAAAGCGTGCGCAATCTCGGCACCCCGGTGTTCTCGCGCCGCTATTTCCGCCTGCTGGCCGAGGCATTCGGGCCGGACATGGACGTGGTCACCATCGCCGACGGCGGCACGCCGGTGGCCTCGGTGATGAACTTCTACTGGCGCGATGAAGTGCTGCCGTATTACGGCGGCGGCACCGCAGCGGCGCGGCAATGCCACGCCAACGATTTCATGTACTGGGAAGTCATGCGGCTGGCCGCCGCGCGCGGCTGCCGCCTGTTTGATTTCGGGCGCAGCAAGGCTGGC
>CAIPHQ010000209.1 GCA_903864895.1 uncultured Rhodospirillales bacterium | reverse complement strand
CGCCGAACACGATGCCGCAGATCAGGCCGATGACGATTTGCATCCCGGCCCCCCTAGATCACGTGCCGCAGCACGAACACGGTGGCCACGGCGGTTGCCATGAACATCGCGGTGGCGGCCATGGAACGCGGCGACAGCCGGGCCAGCCCGCAAATGCCATGCCCGCTCGTGCAGCCCGAGCCCAGCGTGACACCGAACCCCACCACCAGCCCCGCCAGAACCGTCATTCCCGTGCTGGCCGGGAAGGTGAGGGCGGAAACATCCACCAGCCCCGGCGCTGCCATCAGAAGCGCACCCAATGGCAGACCGATCAGAAACGCAATCCGCCACGCCCGGCCCTGCGGCGTGGCCGCCACCATCGCATTCAGCGCAATGCCGCACACGCCCGAAATGCGGCCGATGCCCAGCATCAGCAACACCGCCGACAGCCCGATCAGCGCGCCACCCAGCAGGCCGGAAACAGGCGCAAACCTGGTCATGGCGGCGTCCCCCCGGTTTATTGCGCCCCAAGCTGCCGGTAGATGGCCACGTATTTCTCGGCCATGGCGCGCGCCGAGAAATTATTGTCCACATGCAGATGCGTCGCACGCCGGTCGATTTCGCCGATGCGCGGGATGTACTGCACCATTTCCTCGACGGTGTTCACCAGAAACCCGGTCTTTCCGTGCACGATCAGTTCCGGCACCACGCCGCGCGCAAACCCGATCACCGGGCAGCCCAGCGCCATGCTCTCCAGCACCACGGTCGCGCCCGGTTCCTCCCACGTGATCGGGTTCAGGAAGCCGGTGGCGCGTCCCAGCAGCTTGACCTTCTGCTCCAGATTGACCGGGCCGATGTAGGAAATCTGCTCGCCGTCCAGATGCGGGGCGATTTCGGCGTTGTAGTAGTTCAGCGAGTCCTGATTGCCGTGCTCGATAATCCCGGCCAGCACCAGCTTCACGCCCGCCTGCTTTGCCGCCTTGATGGCCAGATGCGGGCCTTTCGGCTCGGCAAAGCGGCCCAGCCACGTAAAATACGGCTCGGGCGGCGTGGGGTCGAAGCGGTAGTGCTGCATCGGCACGCCCAGATGCACCACGCCCGCCACGTTCACATCATACGGAATGTTCTGCTTCGCCCGGTGGCTGACCGTGACCAGCGGTGCCGGTTTGATCCAGTCGAGGAAATACGTGTCCGCGTCACCAATCCACTCGCCCACCCGGTCGAACGGGAAGTTGGAGTGCATGGTGGTCACATGCGGGGTTTTCAGGTCCTTCATCAGCGGAAACAGGAACATGTCGGCGGTCGAGGACAGGTGCGAATGCACCACGTCGAACGCCCCCGCCTGTTCCAGCGACTTGTGCAGATGAAAATACGCCTTTAGCGCCGCCTGCCACGGCACGCCTTCGGCGACCAGCGAGGTGGGGAAGAAACTGACCAGCTTGCAGGCGGGCTTGGAGTCACCGGGCGCAAACAGCGTCACGTCGTGGCCGAGGGCCACCAGTTCTTCCACGATGAACGCGATGATGGATTCCGTGCCGCCGTAGTTGGCAGGCGGAATGCTGATCCACGGTGGGGCAATCATGGCAATTTTCACGCGGGCGGTCTTTCGTGTGGCTCGTGGCCGCGTGCTTGGGCGGCGTGTGTGGCGGCGTTATGGCAAGCCTATGGCTGCGTTGGGGTGGGCGCAACGGGGGCACTTTGCCCTTCGCGCGCAGCCTGCGCCGAGATGCCCAGGTCAAGCCCGGGCATGACGCAACTTGTTGGAATAGCTTGAAATTACGTCATCGCCGGGCTTGCCCCGGCGATGCGCACGCGATGACGCCGCCGGCTACCGCCCGAACTGCGGCAACATGCTGAACCCGCGTTCCAGATCGGCGATCAGGTCCGACGGTTCCTCCAGCCCCACATGCAGCCGCACCGTCTGGCCGCCGAAGTCGCCGCTGCCTGCGGTGCGGGTGATGAAGCCGGTGGTGGGCAGGATCAGGCTTTCATAGCCGCCCCAGCTTGCCCCGATGCCGAACAGTTCCAGATGCTCGGCCATCGCGTGCACCGCGCCCTGCGAGATGTCCGGGCGCAGCACGATGCCGAACAGGCTGCACGCGCCGGTGAAATCGCGCTTCCACACCTCATGGCCGGGGCAGGAGGGCAGGGCCGGGTGCAGCACGCGCGCCACTTCCGGGCGGCCCGCCAGCCAGCGCGCCACTTCCAGCGAGCTTTCCTGCTGCCGGTCCATGCGCACCGCCATGGTGCGCACGCCGCGCAACGCCAGCCAGCAATCATCCGGGCTGGCATACTGGCCCAGCGCCAGCGTGGTCAGCCGCACCCGCTCCCAGTCCGCATCGCTGTTGGTCACGATGCTGCCCAGCAGCACGTCCGAATGGCCCACCACGTATTTGGTCAGCGCCTGAATCGATACGTCCACGCCGTGCTGGAACGGCTGGAAGTGGTGGATGCCCCAGGTGTTGTCCATCAGCACCTTCACGCCGTGGCGGTGCGCGGCGGCGGCCAGCGCGGGCACGTCCTGCACCTCGAACGTGTGGCTGCCGGGGCTTTCCAGATACAGCACCGTGGTGTTGGGGCGGATCAGCGCCTCCAGCCCCGCGCCGTCCAGCATCGGATCGTAATACGTGGTCTCGATGCCAAGGTTGCGCAGCAAGCCGTTGGCGAAGGTGCGGGCCGGGCCGTACACCGAATCGGGCAGCAGCAGATGCTCGCCCGCCTTCAGATAGGCCAGCAGCGGCGTGGTGATGGCCGCCAGCCCCGAGGAGACGATCTGGCAGCGCGTGCCGCCCTCGATTTCCGCAATGATGTCTTCCAGCGGGTAGTGCGTGGGCGTGCCCATCACGCCATACAGCAGCTTCTGTTCCAGCCGCTGGCTGGCCCCGAAGCGGCGTTCGTCCATGCTGGGATACAGCACGGTCGAGCCGCGATGCACCGGCGGGTTGACGAATCCGTAAGCCCGCGTGCCCGCCCGCCCGGCGTGGGACAGCCGGGTGTGCCAGTCGTGTTTCTTGCCGCCGCCGCTCATCTTCTACGTCTCCACAGGCGTGTCTGCACGCCCGCCCCATTCGGTCCAGCTTCCGTCATACACCGCACCCTGCGGCAACCCGGCCAGTGCCATCGCCAGCGTGATCACCGTGGCCGTGACACCCGAGCCGCAACTGGTCACCACCGGGCGCGACCCATCGGCCCCGGCGGCCAGCAGTTTGGCGCGCAGCGCCTCGGGCGGCAGCATGGTCAGGCCGGGCGTCAGCAACTCGGTGATCGGCAAGCTCACGGCCCCCGGAATATGCCCGCCACGCATCCCGGCGCGCGGTTCCGGCACAGTGGCGTTGAAGCGCCCGGCGGCCCGCGCGTCCAGCACCAGTTCGGCCTGCGTTGCCACATTGGCCAGCATGTCGCCGATGCCGCGCAGGCGGGTGGGGCGGAAATCCGGGCGGAACTGGGCGGGTGCGGGCGCTGCGGCCTCACCGGAGGCGATGGCGCGGCCCTCGCGCAGCCATTTCGGCAGCCCGCCATCCAGCACGGCGGCGCGGTCATGGCCGAACAGCCCCATCAGCCACCAGCCCCGCGCGGCGGAGAAGATGCCGCGCTGGTCGTAGAACACGCACATCGTGTCATTGCCGATGCCCAGTGCCCCCGCCAGTCTGGCGAAGCGGCCTGGCGTGGGCACCATGTGCGGCAGGTCGGTATCCTTGTCCGCAAACTCATTGATGTCGAAGAATTGCGCGCCCGGAACATGCGCGGCGGCGAATTCGGCGCGCGCGTTCTTGTTCTCGTTGGGCAGATACAGCGTCGCGTCCAGCACGGCCACGCGGGACAGATTGTCTGCCAGCCAGTCCGTGGAAACCAGCGGTCCGGTCATGATGCGCCTCCGTCAGCAAGGGCGATGGCAATGCGGCGGTTCTGCTTGCCCTTGTTCTCGATCTTCAGCACGCGCACCGCCCCGATCTCGCCGGTATTGGCCACATGCGTGCCGCCGCAGGGTTGCAGATCCACCGGGGTCTCACCTGCGCCAATCCGCACCAGCCGCAACCGCCCGTTGCCGCGCGGCGGTTGCACCGACAGCGTGCGGACCAGTTCGGGGTTGGTGTCCAGCACGCTTTCATCCACCCATGAATGGGCGATGGGGTGGGCAGCGGCGATCAGCCCGTTCAGCCCGGCCTCGATCTCCTCTTTCGGCGGCGGGGTCGCGAGGTCGAAATCCAGCCGCGACTTGTCCGCCCCGATCTGCCCGCCGGTCACCGCCGCCCCCGGCAGCACCGCGCACAACAAATGCAGGGCGGAGTGCATGCGCATATGCGCGTGGCGGCGGTCCCAATTCAGTTCCGCAACGACGGTTGCACCTGCCGGCGGCAGGGTTGCACCTGCGGATGGCACATGCAGCACCGCCCCCGCCTCGCCCTTGATGGTCTCGGCCACCGCCATCTCGCCACCCTCCCAGCGCAGCACGCCGGTATCGCCGGGCTGGCCGCCGGCGCGGGCGTAGAAAATGGTGCGGTCCAGCACCACACCGGCTTCGCTGGCAGCGGTGACGGTGGCGGACAGGGTCCGCAGATCCGCATGGTCCTGATACAGAATTTCGGTCAAACGCCGCTCCATTCACGCCGCAGGTGTTCGCGCTGGCTGGCCAGCCAGAACAACGCCAGCGCGGTGATCACGTTGGGAAACGCGCCGGACAGCGCCGCCGCGATGGCTTTTTCGGCAGGCCACACGCGGGCACGAATGTCCTCATGTTCGGCTTCCAGCCCGGCGATCCCGGCAATGCCGTCCGCATCATGTGGCGGGATTGTGATCTCGCCCACATACACATGCACCCGCTCATCCATGCCGCCCGGTGACAGCAGGAAATCGCCGATGCGGCGCAGGCGGCGCGGGGCGGTGCCCATTTCCTCCTCGGACTCACGCCGCACCGTTGTCTGCGGGTCTTCGCCCGGGTCGCACAGCCCGGCGGGCACTTCCACCATCACGGGTTCCAGCCCCGCCGCCAGCGCGGGCAGGCGGAATTGCTCGATCAGCACCACCGCATCCGCCACCGGGTCATACGGCAGCAACGCCGCCGCCTGCCCGCGCCGCCACAACTCCCATGTCCGCAGGCCAGACATCGCGCCGTCGAAGCGGCGGTTGCGGAATGTGATGCGTTGCAGCGGGAAGCGGCCGTTCCAGACGGTTTCGTCGGATTCGACGGACACATCGGGATGGGCGGGAATGGGGGAGGGGCCGGGCATGGGCGCGCACCCTAACGGCGGGCCTCGCCTGCGGCCAGAGGGCATGCGTGCGGATGGGCTTGCGCGGGAGGCCGCTGCGAGACGACAACCGCGCTTTCACCAGCAGGCGGCTTCGCATGACCGACACCCCGACCGGCCCGCTCGCGGGCCTGCGCGTTCTGGACCTCACCCGCGTCCTGGCCGGGCCGACCTGCGCGCAGATGCTCGGCGATCTGGGCGCCGAGATCATCAAGATCGAAAAGCCCGGCAGCGGCGACGACACGCGCGGCTTCGCGCCGCCCTACGTGAACGGCTCGAAGGAAAGCGCCTACTTCGTCGGGGTGAACCGCAACAAGAAGTCGGTCACGGTGGATATCGCCCAGCCCGAGGGGCAGGCGCTGGTGCTGCGCCTGCTGGAAAGCTGCGACATTCTGGCCGAGAACTTCAAGGTGGGCGCGCTGGCCAAGTACGGCCTCGGCTACGAGCAACTGCACGCCAAATTTCCGCGCCTGATCTACTGCTCCATCACCGGCTTCGGCCAGACCGGCCCGTACGCGCCGCGCCCCGGCTATGACAGCCTGATTCAGGCGATGGGCGGGGTGATGAGCCTGACCGGGGAGCCGGATGCGCTGCCGCAGAAGGTGGGCGTGCCGGTGGCAGACGTGTTCGCGGGCCTGTACGGCTGCATCGGCATCCTCGCCGCCCTGCACCACCAGCAAAAGACCGGGCAGGGGCAGCATATCGACATCGGAATGCTGGATACCTCGGTGGCATGGCTGGCCAATCAGGGCATGAACTATCTGGCCACCGGCCAGAACCCGCCGCGGCTTGGCAGCCAGCACCCGAACATCGTGCCGTATCAGACCTTTGCCACACAGGACGGCCACGTGGTGCTGTCGGTGGCCAACGACCCCACTTTCCGCCGCTTCTGCGAGGTGTGCGGGCTGGACGGCGTGGCCGACGACCCGCGCTTCGCCACCAACGCCGACCGGGTGGGCCACAAGGCCGAGTTGCTGGCCATTCTCGACCCGCTGCTGGCCTCCCACCCCACCACGTGGTGGGTCGACCGGCTGGAAGCGGCCAAGATCGGCTGCGGCCCGATCAACAAACTCTCCGAAGTATTCGCCGACCCGCAGGTGCAGGCGCGCGGCATGGTGCTGGACCTGCCGCACAAGCCGAGCGAGGGCGGCACGGTGCGGGTGATCGCCAACCCGGTGCGGCTGTCCGAAACCCCGGTGAACTACCGCCTGCCACCGCCCACGCTGGGCGCGCAGACCGAGGAAGTGCTGACCGGCGTGCTGGGGATGACGGCGGAGGAGGTGGCGGGGCTGCGGGGGCGCGGGGTGGTGTAGTGTGCCCACCGTGTTGGCCATGCTCGATGGCGATATGCACTCGCCCGGTGCGGCGCGGTGATGGACTGTCGCATGGGCTGGGGCCTTCCTGGCTCACAGTGATCAGGGCAGCGCACGCTCGATGAGGATCGTATCCATCAACCTGCGGAAGCGGGCGAACGACTCGCTCACTTCGGCCAAGTTTCAGCGATGGCTTGCCGGGATCGCGCCGTCAGTGCTGATGATGCAGGAGGCTGTTGCGCCAAGAGCAGCGCGCGTCTTGTTGCAGGTGATCCACCGGCGTCCGGATGCCGTGATGGCGGCATTGGGTGGCGGCGTACACATCGCCTGATCCGTCGTCCCTGCCGGCCTAAGACAGGATCTCATTGATCAGAATATAGAGTATATATCCTGATGCATCTGCAAAGTGAGGTTTGCATGAACGCTGAGGAGTTCCTCGACGCAATTCGGATTGTCGTTCGAGATGGAGCCGTGCTGGAAGTTCTAAGCGTGTCAGCCAATCCGCCGGGTCGGAAGCCGTCTGAAGAACTTATCGCCCGTTCGTTTTGGTTTAACTCTTTGGACGATGATCAAAAGAAAATCGTTTCTGAAATCGTTCAAGATTCGGTGAACCGAGCGATATTTGGTTTTCTTTGCGTTATTGATGGTGTGCGCGCTATCGAAAATACTTCTGAGAAAGGCAAACTGGAGCTCCGATATGTCAAGGATACCTCGACGTTGCTCAATCCCGCTGACGGCATAATGTTGCACGATATTTGGTAGCAAGTTGAACGCCTCCAGGAATCCCTTGGCGGCGCTGCGCGGCGTGTGATTCGGCGTGCCCGCAGTCTCAGTGATCGAGGTAGGGATGTGGGCAGGCAAGGCTGGGTTCTGAGATGTGCAGGATCGGCTGCGGGCACTCTCTGCGCAGGGCAATCCGGTGGAGGCGCTGGATGGTTCCGAGGCTACGCCATGTTGGCGGGGCTGTCGGGAATTTCGTGTGTGGGCGGGCATGATGGGACGGAAGCAGAACCCTCATCGCCCGACGCAAGGAGCCGCAGATCGCGGATGCAGGATTGGACGAATGACAGGCTGGCGCGGCCCCGAAGACTGACTTCGATGCGGGCGGAATGGTCGACGCGCTGAAAAAGGCGCCGTTCGAGCGGGCGCTGAACCTGAGATGGATCACCATTTGGGGGCCGGCGAGGCTGGCAGCACCCAGAACTGCTACGGCCACAAAACGGTGCTCACCGGCACCGGCAAGATCGAGCTTGAGGTGCCGCAGGATCGCCAGTCGACATTCGGCGCGCAGCTGATCACCAAGGATCAACGCCGCGTTCCCGGCTTCGACGGCAAACTTATCTCGATGTACGCGCGAAGCATGGTCATGCGTGAGATTACCGGCGGGCGGTGTTCCGGAGCCGATGCCGAGTGACAAAGCGGCGCATCGAACGCGGCGAAGCCCGGCTGCGCCATCCACCGCGCCATCCACCGCGCCATCGGGCGCGCCATGGCAGCACCGGCGAATGGCGCACCCATGGCGCGCTTGGCGTGCAGGGCGCAGTGGGTTCTTGAGATGCGCCCGGGCGCGGCGCGGGCGCCCTGCGCGAGTGGGG
>CAIPHQ010000208.1 GCA_903864895.1 uncultured Rhodospirillales bacterium | reverse complement strand
TTCCGCCGCCCTACCGGCTTGTGCCGGTCAGCACCCCGGACATCACCGCCTACCGCGCATTGTTCCGCAAGATCGGCGAACGCTGGATGTGGTTCTCCCGGCTGATCATGCCGGAAGCCGAACTGGCCGCCATTCTGCACGACCCGAAGGTCGAGGTGTACGTGCTGCGCGATGGCGATGCGGATGTGGGGCTGCTGGAACTGGATTTCCGGCAGGACCGCGAATGCGAACTCGCCTTTCTGGGTCTGGCGGAGCACGCCATCGGCAAGGGTCTCGGCGGCGCGTTGATGGCGGCAGCCATTGCCACCGCTTGGGCGCGGCCCATCGAGCGCTTCTGGGTCCATACCTGCCATTTCGACCATCCTGCCGCGGTGGGGTTCTATATCCACGCCGGCTTCCGCCCGTACGCCTATCAGGTGGAAGTGCAGGTAGACCCGCGCCTCACCGGCCACCTGCCGCGCCACGCGGCCCCGCATGTGCCGCTGATCGGCCCGGCCTGAACGTCAGCCCGGCGGCGCTTCGATGCGGTAATGGCCCTGCGCGTCCAGATGCGCGACCGCCCGGTGCATGTGCTGCGCGGCGATCAGCGCATCGCGTTCCATGCCGCCGCGCTGCATCTCGGCATCCAGTTCCAGCGGCTCAGGCGCGCGATGCAACCGGGTGCGGTTGCGCCGGCGGATGGTCAGCAGGCCGAACAGGCACAGCCAGCCCACCAGCGCTGCCACGGCGATCATGAACGGGCGCAATTGGTCCCAGAAATAGCCCCAGTTGGCCAGTTTCTCGGGTTGGGTGCCGTGCAGCGCCGCGCGGATATGCGCGACCGTCAGTTCGCCTTCGGTTTCCAGAAAGATGAAGAACACCACCCACATCAGGATGGTCAGCGCCCGGTCGCGCCACAGCATCCATGCCGGTTGCGTGGCCGAGGTGATCAGCGGCGGCCATCCGGCGGGCGGCGGGCGGCGGGACATGCTAGCGCAGGCCCCGGTCGGGGCTGACCCAGGTGGTGCGCTCCTTGCGCGGGCGGCGCAGCGCGCGCGGCACCGCCACAACCGTGGACCCCGTCGTGATCATCCAGAACGCCAGCGGATACCAGATCACCCAGAACAGCGATCGCAGCATGCCCGGCTCATAGCGCCGCTCCAGCAACTGGCTCACCAGCGCCTGCATCAGGTAGGTCACGCACAGCGTCAGCCCCCACCATTCGGGTATCAGGCTGAACCCCGGCAGGCTGTGCTGCGGGTCCAGCCCCACCAGCCAGAGCAGGCCAACCGCCAGCGTGGCCACCATCACGTAGGACCACACCACGGACACGACATAGTTGATGTAGATAGGGATCAGATGCGGGGCGTCGCCGCGCAGCATCGGGCGTAGATAATCCTCCATCATCTGCACGCCGCCTTCGGCCCAGCGCACCCGCTGCTTCCACAGCCCCATCAGCGTCTCGGGCATCAGAATCCACACAATGGCGTTGGGCTCGTACAGCACATTCCATCCGGCCACTTGAATCCGCCAAGTCACGTCGATGTCGTCGGTCAGCGTGCGCGGCGACCACCAGCCTGCGTCATGCAGCGCGCGCTTGCGAAACGCGCAGATCACGCCGCTGACGGTGAACAGCCAGCCATAGGTGCTCTGTGCCCGCTTGATCAGCCCGATGATCGACGAAAACTCGCCCACTTGCAGCCGCCCGAGTACCGAGGTGCGGTTGCGGATGCGCGGATTGCCGGTCAGGGCACCCACGGTGGGCCTTCGGAACGCTCCGGCTATCCAGCGCAGTGCGTGCGGGTCCATCAGCGCGTCGCCGTCGATGCACACCAGCAACTCGTGCTTGGCCACCAGCGCGCCAGTGTTCATCGCGGTCGCCTTGCCCTGATTGACCGCCATGTGAACCACGCGCAGGCGCGGTATGCGTGTGGCCAGTTCGTCCAGCACCGCCGCCGTATTGTCGCGGCTGCCGTCGTTCACCGCGATCACCTCGAAATCCGGGTAATCCACGGCGGCGGCGGCGGACAGGGTTTCCTCGGCGTTGTCTTCCTCGTTGTAGCACGGAACGATGATGCTGATTGGCGGCCAGTGGTCCAATTGCGGCGGCTGATCCTGCGGCGGCATGAACCGCTCGCGGCCCAGGTAGTACAGGATGCCGCCGGCAATCCAGTACCACGCCATCACGAACGGATAGCCGAAACAGAACACCGGCAGTGCCAGCAGCATCGTGTCGAGCGCGTCGGAGATCATCGGAGTGAATGCATGGCGCGGCCCGCCTCAGGGTTTGAACGGGAAACTGGCGCCGGAATAGGCGGGCGGTAGGGCAGGGTCGTTTGGCAAAGTACCGGTGGCCGGGCACAGCGCAAAGCCCGAGGCTCCGGCCTGCTGCGCCGCGCGCACCGCCCCCGGTGCATCGGCGCCGGGCAGCGACAGCGCAATCCGCCCGGAAAATTCCGGCTGCATCCACCCGGCCTCGCGCAAGCCAGCCGCCAGACCGGGCACTTGTGCGCGCTCCGGCGGCGGCAGCACCAGCACATCGGCCCAGGGCGGCGGTCCGGCCGGGGCAGGCGTGGGGGCCATCAGCATCAGGCGTGTGCGCGGCTCGATTTCGGTGGCCGCCCTTGCCGCCGCCAGTGCCAGACGTGACGCGGGATCCGTTACCTCGGCGTGCGCCCGCGCGTCGCGCACGATCCAGGCCGAAGGTGACTGTCCGGGCGCGGGGTGCGCCGCCCCCCGCCCGGGCACGGCGATGCCGTCAGCCCCCGTCACCCGCATCATGTCGGCGAACAGGCGCGGCACCTGCGCTTCCCCCACGGCGGCGGCGGCGGCGTCCACCGGCAGTGTCACGAACACATCCACGCCGGCACGGCTGCGCAACTGCCACACGGCGCGCGACAATACATCGGCATCCATCGGGCGGAGCGCGGTGGCAAAGCGCACCGCGCCCAGCGGTGCCCCGGGTCCGGCCAGCGGGGCTGCCCCGTCCAGCACCACCGTGTTGGCACCCACGGTGCGCAGTTGCTCGATCATCGCACCCAAGGCCGCATCCTGCGCCGGGCCGATGGGCTGTGCGGCCAGCGTGTCGGTGCGCAGGCACGCAACGCGCAGAATGGAGGGCTTGGGCGGCAGAAAGCGCAGATTGTCCGCCAGTTCGCCCAGCCCCGGATCCCCTGTGGGGAAGTAGCGCGGAATCACCATCGGCCGCGCCGCATCCGCCGGTTCCGGCTCCAGCGTCAGCGCAAACGTGAACCCCGCCTGCCGCGCCGCTTCCAGCGCCACGCCGCTGTAGCGCCCGAACGGCCAGATCAGCGCGCGCGGCTTTTTGCCGGTGTTGCGGGCAATCTGGCGGATCGAGCGGTCCAGATCGGCGCGGATGCGGGCGCGCTGTTCGGCATCGGTCTCGTAGCGGCCCAGCGCCGGATCGTAGCGCCATGTCATCGCCGCCGGAATCTGGTTGCCCTGCGGGTTGGCCAGAATCCCGTCGTGCAGCGCGAAACTGTGGGAGGCCACTTCCACCAGCCCGCTGTCCTGCATCTGACGGATTTCCTCCCAACTGAGGAAATTGCGCCGGGGTACGATCTGGCCTCCGTAATCGACGTTGCCCTCCATCGGCGCATCCAGCCACTCGCCTTCCAGCCCGATCACGATGGGGAAGCGGTAGGCCAGCACCAGCGGGAACACCCGCGTGAACACGCTGCGGTAGCCGTCATCGAAGGTCAGCAGGATGGCCTTGTCCGGCAAGGTCTGCCGCCCTGTGCCCGCCGCCTGCACGTCATCCAGCGAAACCGGCGTCCAGCCATTGCCTTTCAGCCAGTCGAAAAACCGCACCAGCCGGGCACTGTCCACCGAGTCCGAGCCGAGTTCGGCGCGCGTGTCCACCACGTCGTGAAACGAAATCGACACGAAGCGCCGCCCGGCCGGTTGTGCCCAGGCCGGAGCCGCAAGCAGGCCGAACGCCAGCAGCAGGGCTGTGATCAGGGTGGGGCGCATCATATCCGCTGCCTGATGCCGAATTGCAGCGCACCAGCGGTTTCCGGCACGCCGTCGTACAGCCGCCTTGAATAGCTCACGCCATAGAAGAACTCGGTCAGCGGGTTGAACCGCCAGCGCTGCTCATAGCTCGCCACACCCATCCATCCGGTGCCGTAGCCGCGCTCACTGTAGCTGCCCGCATCCAGTGCCAGCGCCTGCGTCAGGCTTTCATCATAGCGCCGCCACAGCACGTGCTGCAGCGTCAGCCCGGCGGTGGCCGAGAAATCGGCAGCCGGGTTGTAATACGGCGCGCCATCGCGGGTGTTGTGGGATGCATACAGGTCCACGCGCCCGGTCAGGTCCAGATGCGGCTGGCTGTACAGCAACTGGTTCAACCCGGCCCCGGCCGTGGTGCGCTGGTTGCCGTCGGAAAACGGCAGCAACGATGCGGTGACTTTCACCGCGCGGGTCTCATCCCAGCGATAGCTGGCGTTGATGTTGGCTTCATTGGCGGTGATGCCGTACAGCAGCGCCCGCAGCGGCGTCTGCGCGGCAAATATCTGTCCCTCCACGCCAAGGCTCACCTGATCGCTCGGCGTCCAGTCCACCGACGCACCGCCCCCAGCCCGGGACAATGTGCCGCCATTGCCGGTGGCATAAGCCCGCGCCGTCCAGTCCGGCAGCCGCAAGGCCACACCGCCGCCCGCCATGATGCGGGACACGAAGCCCTCCGGCGGGTTGGCGTAGCCATAACTGCCCAGCACGAAGGCCCGCCAGATGTCGTGAATGGGCGGCGAGGTCAGTGTGAAGCTGGAATCCAGCTCCCGCCCCGCCGCCCAGATGCCACCGCCCTGCGTTACGGCTGGCGCCACATCCACCTCCAGCAGAAACCGGTGCTCGGCATCCAGATCACGGGCGAGGCGCTGCACCGAGAGATTCTCGGGGTAAAGCTGTACCAGGGCTGCGCTGCGCGCCTCGGCCTCCGGCAGGCGGCGGCGAGAAAGTGCC
>CAIPHQ010000207.1 GCA_903864895.1 uncultured Rhodospirillales bacterium | reverse complement strand
GGCGACAACCTCGATCAGGGTATCGAAACGGCGAAAATCCGCCACGTTGAACGTCAGCAACCGTGTTTCGCGATGCGCCAGCATCGTGGCGACGATGTTCGCGTCGTGAACCTGCTTGCCGCCGAAGGTGAAACGCTGTGACAGGACCATCAGGCGGTTCCA
This sequence comes from uncultured Rhodospirillales bacterium, assembly GCA_903864895.1. Classification (GTDB taxonomy): domain Bacteria; phylum Pseudomonadota; class Alphaproteobacteria; order Acetobacterales; family Acetobacteraceae; genus CAIPHQ01. The sequence continues at coordinate 7,260 of CAIPHQ010000207.1, read as the reverse complement.
GACCTGCGGACCATCATCAAGCACGGTGAAGCGTTGCATGAAACTCACGGTGTCGGCGGTCGCTTCCGCCAATGTGAGCGCCTTGGACCAGGACTGAGGCCGTGTCGTTGCAGCCAGATACTCACGGAGGACTTGGCGCGTGACCGCGACCGGCTCGTCTAGCGTCATTCGGCTGATGGCTGCGCGGGCACGCACATGCTCGGCGGAATTGGCCGCCATAGCATGAACGAGAACATTGGTATCAACGACACTCACCGCCCGTCGTCGCCATACATGTCCTCGCGGCGCAGGCTGAGGCCGTCGGGCCACGGCCCCAGATCATGCACTGGCAACGCATTCACATCGAACGGCAGCGGCGGCAGGTGCCGCGCCGGGCGGTCCTGCACTTCGATGTTGGCCACATGCTCGCCCGCCGGGAGCGGGATGGCTGCCGAGATGGTACCGTCAGCGGCGACGGTGATGCGGGTGGTGATGACCGTCATGGCCGGTCTCCAAAGCAGGGCTATCTGGAATCGAGTCTAACATAAACCGGGCAAATCCAGCCCGGCGGCTTCGGCAAGCGCGCCGCCGCGTACCAATGCGATGGCGGCGGCGATGTCCGGGTGCAGATAGCGATCCTCGTCCAGATGCGGCACTTGCGCCCGCAGCAGCGCGCGGGCGGCTTCCAGTGCCGGGCTGGAGGCCAGCGGCGCATGGAAGTCGCAGCCCTGTGCCGCAGCCAGCAATTCAATTCCGATCACCGCTGATGCGTTCTCGATCATCGGCAGCAGCCGCCGCGCCCCGTGGGCTGCCATCGAGACATGATCTTCCTGATTGGCCGAGGTGGGGATGCTGTCCACGCTGGCCGGGGTGGCCCGCTGCTTGTTCTCGCTCACCAGTGCGGCGGCGGTCACCTGCGGCAGCATGAAGCCCGAGTTCAGGCCGGGTCTGGGCGTCAGGAAGGCGGGCAGGCCGGACAGGGCCGGGTCCACCAGCATGGCAATCCGCCGCTCGGCCAATGAGCCGATTTCGCACACCGCGAGCGCGATGGCATCCGCCGCGAACGCCACGGGCTCCGCATGGAAATTGCCGCCCGACAGCGCCGAATCATCCTCGGCGAAGATCAGCGGGTTATCGGAAACGCCGTTTGCCTCGGTGCCCAGCGTGGCGGCGGCGTGGCGCAGCAGGTCCAGACAGGCGCCCATCACCTGCGGCTGGCAGCGCAGGCAGTACGGGTCCTGCACCCGCTCATCGCCCACCAGATGTGAGGCGCGGATGGCGCTGCCTGCCATCAACCGGCGCAGCGCATCGGCGGATTCAATCTGGCCCTTGTGCTGGCGCAGCGCATGGATGCGAGGGTCGAACGGCGCGTCCGACCCGCGCGCGGCGTCGGTGGCCAGCGCCCCGGTGATCAGCGCCGCATGGAACAGCCCCTCCGCCTCGAACAGCGCGGCCAAGGCGTGCGCGGTGGAGAACTGCGTGCCGTTCAGCAACGCCAGCCCCTCCTTGGCGCCCAGCGTCACCGGGGCAAGTCCTGCCTGCGCCAGCGCCTCGGCGGCCGGGATTCGGCCTGCGGGCGTGAACGCCTCTCCCACCCCCAGCATCACGGCGGTCATGTGCGCCAGCGGCGCGAGGTCGCCCGATGCGCCCACCGACCCCTGCCCCGGCACCACCGGCACCACGCCGCGCGCCAGCATGGCTTCCAGCAATTCCAGCGTGCCAGGTGCGATGCCGGAGGCGCCCTGTGCGAGGCTGGCGAGTTTCAGCGCCATCATCAGCCGTGTGATGGCCGGCGCCACCGCCTCCCCCACCCCTGCGGCGTGCGACAGCACGATGTTGCGTTGCAGGGTGGCCAGATCGCCTGCGGCAATTCGCACGCTGGCCAGTTTGCCGAAGCCGGTGTTGATGCCGTACACCGGCTTGCCCGCCGCCACGATGCGCGCCACGGCGGCGGCACTCGCCGCGATGCCGGGGCGGCAGGACGGATCCAGTGCCACGCCCGCGCCGCGATAGATCGCCCGCCATTGCGCCAGCGACGCCGAACCCGGTTGCAGGACGATGCTGGTCACTGGCCCCTCCAGACCCGCGCGTGCAGCGGGTTGCTGCCGATGCGGTATACCAGTTCCGCCGGGCGATCGATGTCCCAGATCGCCAGATCGGCCCATTTGCCCGGCTCCAGCGTGCCGGTCTCGCCCAAAATGCCCAAGGCCCGCGCCGCCTCCCGCGTCACCCCGGCAAGGCATTCTTCCACCGTCATGCGGAACAGCGTGGCGGCCATGTTCATCGCCAGCAGCAGCGACGTCATGGGTGAGGTGCCGGGATTGCTGTCGGTGGAAACCGCCATGCGCACGCCGTGCTCGCGGAACAGCGCGATGGGCGGCGGCGTGGTGTCGCGGATGAAGTAGTAGGCACCGGGCAGGATCACCGCCACCGTGCCCGCCCGTGCCATCGCCGCCGCACCTGCCGCATCGGTGTGCTCCAGATGGTCCGCCGACAGCGCCGCGAACTCCGCCGCCAGTGCGGCACCGCCCAGATTGGACAATTGGTCGGCGTGCAGTTTCACCGCCAGCCCCGCCTGCCGTGCCGCGCGGAACACAGTGGCGATCTGTTCGGGTGAGAAGCCGATGCCCTCGCAAAACCCGTCCACCGCATCGGCCAGCCCTTCGGCGGCGATGGCGGGCAGCATCTGCCTGGCGACGGCGGCGATATAGGCATCCTTGCCGCTCTGCCCCGGCGGCATGGCGTGCGCGCCCAGAAACGTGGTGCGCACCGTCACCGGCCATTGCTGGCCAAGGCGGCGGGCCACGCGCAGGCATTTGCGCTCGTTCTCCAGGTCCAGCCCGTAGCCGGATTTTATTTCGATGGTGGTCACACCCTCGGCCATCAGGGCTTGCAGGCGCGGCAGTGTTTCGCGCGCCAGCGTATCCTCATCCGCCGCGCGCACCGCGCGCACCGTGCTGGCAATGCCGCCGCCCGCGCGGGCAATCTGCTCGTAGCTTGCCCCTTGCAGCCGCAATTCGAACTCATGCGCGCGGTTGCCGGCATAGACCAGATGGGTATGGCAATCGATCAGGCCGGGCGTGATCCAGCGCCCCGCACAGTCCACCGCGCCCGGCAGATCGCGCCACGCTTGCGGCAGATCAGCCTCGGCCCCGGCGAACACAATCCGCCCACCCTGCACCGCCACCGCGCCGTGTTCAACGGCCCCGAGCCCGCCGCCCGCCAGTGTGGCCAGCCGCGCATTGCGCCACAGCCGCTTCTGCCCGCCGTCCGGCATCGCCCCCTGCCCTTGCCTGTGCGCGGCGCATCGTCGGCCCGGGCAGGCAAGCGCGCAAGCGCCGCGTCAGCCGGGCGGTCCGGCCCGCCGTGCGCCGGGGATCGAGGCCAGCAACAGCTTGGTGTATTCATGCTGCGGGTCGGCGAAGATGCGCGCGCGCGGCCCGCGTTCCACCACCTTGCCGAAATACATCACCGCCACCTCGTCCGAGATGGTCTCCACCACCGCCAGATCGTGCGAGATGAACACGTAGGTCAGCCCAAGCCGGGCCTGCAGATCGGCCAGCAGCATCAGCACCTGCGCCTGCACCGACACATCCAGCGCCGAGACCGGCTCATCCAGCACGATCACTTCCGGGTTGGCCGCCAGCGCGCGGGCGATGCCGATGCGCTGGCTTTGGCCGCCGGAGAATTCGTGCGGATAGCGCTCGGCGAACTCGGCGCGCAGGCTGACCAGACTCATCAGTTCCGCCACCCGGTCGCGCCGCGCGGCGCGGCCCATCCCGTGCAGCGCCTTCAGTGGTGCTTCCAGAATCTGCTGCACCGTCTTGCGCGGATTGAGTGAGCCGAGCGGATCCTGAAACACCATCTGCACCTTGCGATGCAGCGTCCTCCGGTCGGTGCGCGCCAGATCGGCCACGCTGGCCCCGTCGATTTCGATGGTGCCGGAGGTGGGTAGCAGCAACCCCACCATCATGCGTGCCATGGTGGACTTGCCGCAGCCCGATTCGCCGACAATGCCCAGCGTGCGGCCCCGCGCCACGTCCAGCGAAACGCCGTCCACCGCGCGCACATGCGGGCGCGGCGTGCCGAACCATTTGCGGCCACCGCCGAATTCCCGCACCACGTCGCGCGTGGTCAGCACCATACCGCTCATGCCGCCACCCGCACGCAGCGCGCGAAGTGGTCAGCCGATACCGGCGCAAGTTCAATCTCGGCGGCACTGCACCGCGCTTCGGCCAGATGGCAGCGCGGTGCGAAGGCGCAGCCCTCGGGCAGCGCGTTGGTGGCGGGCGGCAGGCCGGGGATTGGCTCGATCTTGCGCTCCGGGTTGCCCAGCACCGGCACGCAGGCCAGCAGGCGTTGCGTGTACGGATGCGCCGGGGTTTGCAGCACGGCAGCCACCGGCCCGCTTTCCACCACCTTGCCGCCATACATCACATGCACGGTGTCACAGAGTTCCGCGATCACACCCACATCATGGCTGATGAACACCAGCGCCGCATTGCGCTCGCGCCGCAGGTCGTTCAGCAGCGCCAGCACCTGTGCCTGCGTGGTCACGTCCAGCGCCGTGGTGGGTTCGTCGGCGACAATCACTTCCGGGTTGTTGGCCAGCGCCATCGCAATGCCGATGCGCTGCCGCTGACCGCCCGAGAATTCATGCGGATAGCTGCGCGCCCGGTTGGCCGCATCCGGCAGGCGCACGGATTCCAGCAGCGCCACCGCCTTCCGCCACGCCTCGGCGCGCGGCAGGTTCTGGTGGCGGCGGATGGTCTCCGCCACCTGCTCGCCCACCGGGATCAGCGGGTTCAGCGTGGTCAGCGGGTCCTGAAACACATAGGCGATTGTGCCGCCGCGCACCGCTTGCAGGCGCTGCATCGGCACATCCACCAGATCCTCGCCGTGGTGCAGAATCTCGCCGCGCGTGATCTTGCCGGGGGGTGTTGCCACCAGCCCGGCGATGGACAGGGCCGTGACGGTCTTGCCGGAGCCGGACTCGCCCACCAGCCCCACCGCTTCACCCGGTTTGACGGTGAAACTCACGCCACCCACGGCCTTGTAGACATTGCGGCCAACGGTGAACTGCGTGTGCAGGCCGCGCACCGCCAGGGGCTGGCGCGCCGCGTCACCCGCAGGTTGCAGCCCGGCACGCCGGGCTTCACTGGAAGCAGCGGCGGTGCGGGCATGGGTGCGGGCCAGACCGCCGGATTTCAGCTTCGGGTCCAGCACGTCGCGCAACCCGTCGCCCACCAGATTGATGCCGACCGCCAGCAGCAGAATCACGATGCCGGGAATGGTCGCCACATGCGGGGCTACCTGAATCAGGTTGCGCCCTTCCCCCAGCATCCCGCCCAGATCCGCCTGCGGCGGCTGCGCGCCGAGGCCCAGAAAGCTCAGACCGGCGGTTTCCAGAATCATCCAGCCCACCGTGGTGGACACGCCGATCACGATGCCGGGCAGCACGTTGGGGAACAGTTCGGTGGCGATGATCTGCCAGTCGGACAGGCCAGACAGCCGCGCGGCAGCCATGAAATCGGCATTGACCACACTCAGCGTGCCGCCGCGCACGCCGCGCGCGAAGAACGGGATGTTGACGACAATGATCGCCATCATCGCGTTGAACAGCCCGGGACCGAGCGCGGCAACAATGGCCAGGGCCAGCAGCAGGTAGGGAAACGCCATCAGCATGTCGATGCCGCGCATCAGCAGCGTATCGGCCAGCCCGCCATAGAACGCCGAACTCAGCCCGATGGCCGAGCCAATTGCGGCGGCCACCAGCGCCGCCGTCAGACCCACCACAAGGCTCAGCCGCGTGCCCCAGATCAGCCGGGACAGGATATCGCGCCCCACCTGATCTGTGCCGAGCCAATGCCCCGGATACAGCGGCGGTTTCAGCCGGTGCGCCACATCGGTCACGTTCGGGTCCAGCAGCGGCAGCACCGGGGCGAGCAGCACGATCAGCACCATCACGCCCAGCAGCGCCAGCCCAAAAGCCACCACACCGTTCTGCGTCAACAGCCGCCACGCCGAAGGACGCCCGCTCATGCGGCGCGGATCCGCGGATCGAGCAGGCTTTGCGCGATATCGGCCAGCAGGTTGATGATCACATAGGCCACCGCAATCACCAGCACGCCGCCCTGCACCAGCAGGATGTCGCGGGTGGAGATGGCGGAGACCAGCATTCGCCCGATGCCGGGCCACTGGAACACGGTTTCGATATACACCGCGCCACCCAGCACGAAGCCTGCCTCCAGCCCGATCACCGGAATGATGCCCACCAGCGCATTGCGGAAGGCATGCACAAAAATCACCCGCCGTTCCGGCAGGCCTTTGGCGCGGGCGGTCCGCACATAGTCTTGCCGCATCACTTCCAGCATGGCGCCGCGCGTCAGCCGTACCAGCACCGCGCCCGCCACGGCGGCCAGCGCGCAGGCGGGCAGCACCATATGCCGGGCCACGTCCAGCACGCCGCCGCCGCCGAACATTTCCTGCATGCCGCCCACCGGCAGCCATGCCAACCGCACGCCGAACCAGAAGATCAGCAGAATGCCCAGCCAGAACGACGGCGTGGAAATGCCCACCAGCACTGCGACGGTAATCACCTTGTCGGGCCACGAATTCTGCCGCACGGCGGCGATGATGCCGAGCAGAATGCCCACCACGGAGGACAGTACCAGCGCCACGCCCGCCAGCAGCAGGGTGGGGAACAGCCGCGCACCGATCTCCACGATCACCGGCTTGTGCAGGATGTAGGAGCGGCCGAAGTCGCCCTGCAACAGGTTCACCAGCCAGATGCCGTATTGCACCGGCAGGCTCTCATCCAGCCCCAGATCATGCCGTACCTGCGCCACGGCATCCGGCGTGGCGAAGGTGCCCAGAATGGCCTTCGCCGGGTCGCCGGGGACCAGCGAGATCACCAGAAACACAATCACCGTCACGCCGAACAGCACCGGCACGATCAGCAGCAAGCGGCGCAGGATGTAGGAGTTCAGCATCGCACGGCACCAGGATTTCCCTCTCCGCCCCTCAGGGCGGAGAGGGTCAGGGTGAGGTGGGTGGCGGGGCAAAGCTGCACTATCCGTGTGCAGCATGCCCCACCTCCCCCAACCCCCTCCGCCTTGAATGGCAGAGGGGGCTTTGATGGGCGTTGCATCACGCCTTCGAAGTGTCCCAGAACCGCGTGGTGAACGACGGGTGCAACTGGAACCCCTTCACGGCCGCGCTGGACACCGCGTTCTGCTTCCAGTTGGCGATGAACACCCACGGCGCGTCGTCGGCCAGGAT
>CAIPHQ010000206.1 GCA_903864895.1 uncultured Rhodospirillales bacterium | reverse complement strand
GGGTCCTGCAACGCGTCCAGACGCTCGCCGGTGCATTCGTCGCGGCTGTCGGCGATCCAGCGATAGGCCTGCAACAGCGTCGCCGGGCCGAGATAGCGGTCGCCATTCCACCAATAGCTGGGGCAGGACGTGGTGCAGCAGAAGCACAGGATGCACTCCCACATGCCGTCCAGCTTGGCGCGCTCGTCCTTGCTCTGGCGGCGCTCGGCGTCGGGCGGCGGCGGGGTGTCGGATTTCAGCCAGGGTTCGATGCTGCGCAACTGCGCATAGGCCTGGCTCAGGTCCGGGATCAGGTCCTTCACCACCGGCATGTGCGGCAGCGGATTGATGCGCACCGCACCCTTCACTTCCTCGATGGGCTTCAGGCAGGCCAGCGTATTGCCGCCGTCGATGTTCATCGCGCAGCTGCCGCAGATGCCCTCACGGCAGGAACGGCGGACGGTGCGTGTGGGGTCCACCTCGTTCTTGATCTTGATCAGCGCGTCCAGAACCATCGGGCCGCAGGCATCAAGGTCGATCTCGTAGGTATCCATGCGCGGGTTCTGCCCGTCATCCGGATTCCAGCGGTAGATCTTGAACGCCTGCACGCGCTTGGCCCCGGCGGGCGCCTTGTAGGTCTTGCCCGGCTGGACCTTGCTGTTCGCCGGCAGAGAGAATTCGGCCATGTTCGTCCTCGATTTCGCGGGCGCTTATTCAGCGGGGGCTTCGACGATGTCGAGGCGGCGCTTGATTCGTTCCATGTCAATCGAGATCCGGTCGGTCCGGCTCGAAAGACTGGCATAGTGATGCTGTTCCGACGCAGCCAATCCGCCGACCTGCATTTCCAGCGTCGAAAGCCGGTGTTTGATCTCGATATTGTCTTCCTTGATCTCGCCCAGCAGGTCGCGGATTTCGCGCAACCGGATCAGGAGAATGTTGTCGCTCATCAAACGGACTCCGGATGGACGGGCCTTAGTACACCCGCTTCTTCGGCGGAAACACGGAAACCTCGTTGGTCAGCGTCTGCATCTTCACCGGGCGGTAGCCGAGTTTCACCGCGCCATCATCCGCGCACCATGCCAGCGAGTGCTTCATCCATGTGGCGTCATCACGGTCGGGGAAGTCGTCATGCGCCTGCGCGCCACGGCTTTCCTTGCGGGCCTCGGCGCTCACCATGGTGGTCATGGCGTTGCCCATCAGGTTCTGCAGTTCCAGCGCCTCGACCAGATCCGAATTCCAGATCATCGAGCGGTCGGAGACCGAGAGGTCAGACAGGCCTTCCCACAGCTTGCCCATCTTGGCGACACCCTGCGTCAGGCTCTCGCTGTTGCGGAACACCGCCGCGTGGGCCTGCATGGTGCGTTGCAGGTTCATGCGCAGGTCGGCCACCTTGGTGCTGCCGCGCGCATTGCGGGTGTGGTCCAGACGGTCCAGCGACGCCTCACCGGCTTTCGGCGGCAGCGGGGCCTGGCTCGCACCCGGCTTCAGGATTTCTGCGGCGCGGTGCGCGGCAGCGCGGCCGAACACCACCAGATCGAGCAGCGAGTTGGTGCCAAGCCGGTTGGCGCCATGCACGGAAACGCAGGCCGCCTCGCCCACCGCCATCAGGCCGGGTACCACCGCATCAGGGTCGGACGCGGCCGGGCGCAGCACTTCGGTGCGGAAATTGGTCGGGATGCCGCCCATGTTGTAGTGCACGGTCGGCAGCACCGGGATTGGCGCCTTGGTGACATCCACGCCCGCGAACACGCGCGCGGTCTCGGAAATGCCCGGCAGGCGCTCATGCAGGATGTCGGCCCCCAGATGCTCCAGATGGAGCATGATGTGG
>CAIPHQ010000205.1 GCA_903864895.1 uncultured Rhodospirillales bacterium | reverse complement strand
TCGTACATCGGGTGGACCATGCCCCACAGGCCGAAGAACTGCCCGTATTGCGGCTCGAACCGAATTTCCACCACGCCGGTACCGAACTTGTCGTTCCAGTCGAATTCGGCGGTGCAGGGGGCCGTTTGCCGGAAGCCGGTCAGCGTGCCGCCGTAGGAGTCCTTGTCGTGCACGTAGTAGCTGCCTTCCAGCACGCCGCCTGCGCCGTGAAATTCGGTATCCATCATCGTCAAGTGGCCGCCGCTGAACACCGGGCCGTGCCAGTCGCCGGTGCCGGCGGAAAAGCACGCTTCCATGGCCCAGCCGGGCGATACCCCCAGCAGCAACAGCGCGACCAGCGTTTTCATAAAAACGTCTCCAGCGTGTCCTGCACGCCTTCGCGATTGATCAGGTCGATGCGTTTCAGCGCAATGCGCCAGCCTTCCCCGCTGCGGCGCAGCGTGTGGGTGTATTGCCCGCCCAGCATCCGGTGCTCCTGCCGCCGCCATTCCAGCATGTGAAAGGTGGAGCCCACGACAACAACATCATCCTGCGCGGACAGAACAATGATATTGCCCACGATGCGCGCCGCCTGCGTGACGGGCTGTTGCGACCACGCGCGCCTTTCCTCCAGCCGCCGGGCGCGCACATCGCGCAGCAAGGCGTCTTCGTAGAACAGCGATACGTGGTTCACCGGGTCTGGCTGATCATGCGTCAGCGGTGCCCAGTACATGCCATCCGGCGTGAACAGCTCCAGCCATTCGTGCCAGCGCCGCGCATCCAGCAGCCGCGCTTCGTGGAACAGAAACGCCGAGACCTCGGCGAGCAAGCCGCTCATCGCCCTTCGCCCGCCGACATGTATTCGGCCCATGCACGGAACTGGTTGCGCATCGGCAGTTCGCTCAATCCGTTGGCGGTAAAGCCGCCCGGAATGGCGCGGTCGCGCCCGGCGTCGCGATGCAGGCTCACCCAGTCCCCGCCATCGGTCTGCAAACCCTCATGCGCCCGGTTGTAGACTTCAATATCGTCCGGCATCACGTTGGACGATGGCGAGTTGACCACGTTGGCATACACTACCGCACGCTGAAACACTTCGGGCGGCGCGCCCTTCAGCCGGAACGTGTAGATTTCCACCAGCGTGCGATCCACCGCGATGGGCCGGATGACCCGCAGTTGCTGGAATGAGGTATGCGGCGAGCAGCTTGGGTAGATGATCGAGTTGTGGCGCTGGATTTGCAGAATTTCCTGCGTGCGCGCCTCGCCATAAGCGGCTTTCAGCGTCTCGATATGCGCCAGCGACACCGGGTCGGTGGGCGGCTTGAAGATGGCACCCATGAAGCTGTGGCCACGGTCGTAGCCCACCATCTCCAGCTTGTCCCAAAACTCGTACGGCTCGCCATTGCCTTCGATGATGTGCAGCTTGAAGGGCATGGGGCCGCCCGCAGGCAGGCTTTTGTATTCGGCGCGCGCGGCGTTCACCGAGGATTCGTGCGTCACCATCGGGTGTGACGTGTCGTTCAGGTTCTCGAAAAAAATCTTCCAGTTGGAATGCTGCCACACGCGGAACACACCGCCCGCAACCTCCACCTCGCCCTGCGGCGCACGGTCGCAGAAATTGTCGATCGAGGTGCGGATGCCGCCCAGAAACATCTCCAGATCCTCGCCATCGGCGGCGAGGCTGGCGAACACGAAGCCGCGATAGCTGGCCTGGCGTGGCACGCGGCGGATGGAGAAATCCGGGTTGGCCTCATCAAACGCGGTGCCGTCATACCCGGCGCGGGCGGGCACCGAATGCAGGCCGCCGTCGCAGCGGAAACTCCAGCCATGGAACGGGCAGCGCAGGAACTTGCCCGCGTTGCCATCGGGGAACGCCACCAGCTTGCTGCCCTTGTGGGGGCAGCGGTTGAACAGCACATGCACCGCGCCATCCGGGGCGCGCACCATGAACACACTTTCGCGCCCGATCAGCGCCTGATGGTAGTCTCCCGCGTTGGGGATCTGGCTGTCATGGCCCACATAGACCCAGGCGCGGCCAAAAATGCGCGCCATTTCAAGCTCAAAGATTGCCGGATCGGTATAGACTGACTTGTGCACCCGGTCCGGCTGCACCAGCCCCGCGAGATCCTGCGCCGCGTCCATGCCTTGCCCCCCTGCCTCGGCACAGAATGGCGCTGCCATGGGCTGGCGTGCAACGGTTGAACCTGCCTGCGCCGCGCCCAAGTCGGGGGCTTACGGTAACGGACTTCCCTCATGACTCCCGCCCGCCCCGCAGACGGCATAGCCTGGATCACTGGCGCTTCGGCCGGCATTGGCCGCGCGGTGGCGCTGCGCCTGCTGCAGGACGGCTGGACGGTTGCCGTCACCGCCCGGCGCGCCGGGGAACTGGCGGCGCTGGCCGCGCTGCATCCGGGCCGCATCATCCCGGTGGCGGGCGACGTGACCGATGCGGCGCAGATGGCGGCTGCCGTGGCGCAGGCGGAGGCGGTGGCTGGAAAGCCCATCGCGCTGGCCATTCTGAACGCGGGCACCTACGTGCCGATGTCGGCGCAGGATTTCGACAGCGCCGCGTTCAAGTTGCAGGTGGACGTGAACCTGATCGGCACCGGCAACGCACTGGCCGCCGTGATGCCGGGGCTGATTGCGCGCGGGCGGGGGCAGTTGGCCATCGTGGCCTCTGTGGCGGGCTATCGCGGATTGCCCACCGCGATTGCCTATGCGGCCACCAAGGCGGCGCTGATTGCCATGGCGGAGTCGCTGAAATTCGATCTGGACCGGGCCGGGGTGCTGATGCACGTCATCAACCCCGGCTTCGTGCGCACGCCGCTGACCGACAAGAACACGTTCCCGATGCCGTTCCTGATCGAGGCGGACGACGCGGCCAACCGCATCGTGCGCGGACTGCACCACACGGCCTTCGAAATTGCGTTTCCGCGCCGCTTCGCCGCCATCCTGAAGCTGCTGCGCATCCTGCCGTACTGGCTGTTTTTCCGGCTGGTGGCGCGGGGCACCAGGGGCGCAACCGGGTAGCCCGGCTTACGCCGGGCGGGTCAGCAGCACCTGCCCCACATCCGTCCAGCCATGGCGGAAGCCGGTTTCGCAATAGGCCAGATAGAACTCCCACAGCCGCTTGAAGCGCCCGTCCATGTGGCGGGAGCGGCGATGGATGTCGGGCCATGCGCGCTCGAACGTCGCGTACCAGCGGGCGAGGGTTTCGGCGTAGTCCTGCCCGAACCAGTGCTGCTGCACTTCGCGCAGGCCCGCCCGGGTTGCCTCGCGGCTGAAGCGCGACGGGCTGGGCAGCATGCCGCCGGGGAAGATGTGGCGCTGGATGAAATCCGCCGTGCGGCGGTATTCGGCGAACAGCGAGTCGGCGATGGTGATGGTCTGCACGCCCGCCAGCCCGCCCGGCACCAGCCGGTCGCGCAGCGTGCGGAAATAGGCGGGCCAGTATTTTTCGCCCACCGCCTCGAACATCTCGATGCTGGCAATGCGGTCGAATGTGCCGGTCACGTCGCGGTAGTCCTGCAGCCGGAACTCCACCTTGCTGCTCAGCCCGGCGCGGGCGATGCGGGCTTGGGCAAATTCCAGTTGCGAGGGTGACAGCGTGATGGCCACCACCTCCGCCCCGTAGTCGCGGGCCGCCATTTCGGCGAAACCGCCCCAGCCGCAGCCGATTTCCAGCAGGCGCAGCCCGGGGCGCAGCGCCAGACTGTCGCACATGTGGCGCAACTTGCGCTCCTGCGCGGCTTCCAGCGCGTCGTCTGGCCCGGTGAACAGGGCGGAGGAGTAGTTCATCCCGGCATCGAGCCATGTGGCGAAGAAGTCGTTGCCCAGATCGTAGTGCTCGATAATGTTGCGTTTGGCCCCGGTGCGGGTGTTCGGCCGCAGGCGGTGCAGCAGGTGCGCCGCCGTGCGCGCCCACCAACTGCCTTGCATGGTGGCAAGCCACACATCCTCATTGGCCGCCGCCAGCGCCATCAGGCCGCGCAGGTCGGGGGTTTCCCACATCTCGTCCAGATAGGCTTCGGCAAACCCAAGCCGCCCGCCAAGCGCCAGCCGGGTCAGCGCGCGGGAGTCGCGGATGACGATGGTCGCGGCGGGTGTGGGGGTGGCGGCGAAGCGGTGGCTGGTGCCGTCGGGCAGCACCAGGGTCAGCGTGCCCGCTGCCAGCTTCGCGGCCATGCGCAGGGCAAACTGCATCCGGCGGTCGCGGCGCTGCGCGGTGCGGTCTGTGCCGCTGGCCTCCAGTTCGCCCGAATTGGCCGACGTCTCGCTCATACTCTCGCTCCCAGGCTTACTGCGGTGGCAGGCCGTTCCGGCTCTCGATGAAAACGCGCGCCGCCGCGCCACAATTGCAGCGCCTGCCAATGGATCGCCGCCATCACCCGCAGCGGGGTGAACGGCATTCGCGCCAGCAGGCGCAGCAGTGCGGCATCGGTCAGCTTGCGGGCAACAAGGCGCATGGCAGCCGACATGCGTGGGGCGCCAGCCGCGCCATAGCGGATGCGAAGCCGGAAGGCGGCCTCGGGATCGGCGAAATCCGGCACGCTGAAAGCAAACTCGTAACCGCCATTCAGATCGAAAAACGGCGACACATGCATCTGCTTGGCCGCCGTCTGGTGCACCGTGCTGCCGTGCTCTGCCATGGGTGCCACGGGGGCCAGATAGCCGTGCTGGCCGCCGAAGGTGTTCTTCACCTGATGCAGCACCGCGCCCAACCGCCCCGCGCTGTCGTGGCAGAAGAAGAACGCAATCGGGTTGAATGCGTAGCCCAGCACGCGCGGGACCACCATGAAATGGATGCGCGCGGCATACTCGCCCAGCCCCGCCGCCTGTAGCTGCGCCGCCACCCAAGGGCGCAGCGGTGTGCCGTCCCGCGGGCCGTGGTCGCGGTCGTGCAGCGAAATCAGTCCGCGCCGGTTGTGGCGGAACAGGCGGCTTGCCTGCTCGGCCTCGGCAATGCGGTCCAGATCAACCGACAGCATCCAGTAGCGATAGTCGAATGCGCGCTGTGGTGCTGCATGGCGGGCGTGCCCGACCCGGCCAACATGCAGCAGCGCAGGCGGCGGCGCGGTCATACCGGCATCCGGCGGTGGGACGTGGCCGCAGACGCATCCGCCCATGGCGGTGCCACGCCAAGGCCGGTGCTGACCGAGACGGCGGAGGCGAGGCCATCCTCATGAAAGCCCCAGCCGGTCCAGGCCCCGGCGAACCACAGCCCGCCCTGGCCTTGCAGGCTGCCCAGCCGCGCCTGCGCCTGCATCGCCGCGAGATCGAATTGCGGGTGGCGGTACTGGCGCACCCGCAGCACGCGGCCCGGCGCAGGCTCTTGCCCCGGATTGAGGCTGACCAGCAGCGGCTCCGGCGTGTCCAGCCGTTGCAGCGCATTCATCCAGTAGGTCAGGCACACCTTGGTGCGGCCCCCGGCGGTGGTGTCGCCCAGATAATTCCACGCCGACCACACCGCGCGGCGGCGCGGCATCAGGCGGGCATCCGTGTGCAGATAGGCCAGATTGTCCTGACAGGTGATGGCCCCCAGCACCGCGCGCTCGGCTGCGGTGGGTTGGGCAATCAGCGCCAGTGCCTGATCGGCGTGGCAGGCCAGCACCACCGCGTCGTAATGGCCGCGCCCGCCCTGCGCGTCGGTGATCTCCACACCGCCTGCCGTGCGCCGTACCTCGACCGCGCCGCAGCCCAGCCGGACCCGTCCGCCCAGACTGTCCAGCATCACGGACACGTATTGGCGCGACCCGCCGGTCACGCTGCGCCACGCCGGGCGGCCGCTGACGCCCAGCAGGCCATGGTTGGCGAAGAAGCGCACGAAATGTTGCGCCGGAAACGCCCGCATGCCTTCCAGCGACGCCGACCAGATGGCAGCGCCCATCGGCAGGATATGATCCAGCACGAAGCCTTCGCCGTAGCCGTTGCGGTCCAGATATTCGCCAAGCGATTCCGCGCTGCTGCCAGCCAGCAGGCGGGGCGCCTCGCGGTTGAAGCGCAGGATGTCGCGCACCATCGCCAGAAAGCGGGGCCGCACCAGATTACGGCGTTGGCCGAACAATTGCGCGATGCTGCCACCGCCATATTCCAGCCGCCCGCCGTTCTTGGACACGGCGAAGCCCATTTCCGACGGCTGCGTTGCCACGCCCAGATGCGCGAACAGCGCGGTCAGGTTGGGGTAATTGCGTTCGTTATAGACAATGAAGCCGGTATCCACCGGAACCGGCTTGCCGCCGAGTTCGACCATCTGCGTATCGGCATGGCCCCCGGCCCGAGTCTCGGCCTCGTAGAGCGTGACATCGTCACTGTCCCGCAGCAGCCAGGCGGCGGACAGGCCGGAAATGCCCGCGCCGATCACGGCGATGCGGCGGCGGGTTCGGCCAGACGGGGGTGGTTGATCCAAGGGCATATCTGACATGTCAGGCAGACAGCGGATCGGTCAAGGGGCTGGACGCAAGGTGTCGTCCTGCATTGACACCTTGATGGCCATTGTTGCTGCTGCGGCTACTCCAGCCGCAACCGCGGGTCGATCAGCACGCTCAGCGCGGCGGTCAGAATGTCCAGCACCAGATAAACCCCGGCGAAGGCCATGCAGGCGCCAAGGCTGGCGGGCAGGTCCTGCGCGATGATCGCATCCAGCAGATACACCCCGAGTCCGGGCCAGGCGAACAGGCGCTCCACCACCATCAGGCCCACCATCATGGCCCCGGCGTGAACGGCGAACGCGGCCAATGGCTGGCGCAGCGCGTTGCGCAGGCCGTGGCGCAGCGCGGTGCGGAACGGGCCAAGGCCGCTGGCCCGTGCGGCGAAGATGAAGGGCTGGCGCAGCACGGCCACAAGGCTGGTGCGGGCGGCGCGCGCCACCTCCTGCGCCAGCGGCAGCCCCAACGCCGCTGCCGGGATGGCCACATCGGTCCAGCCCGGCAAATCGCCCAACCGGCCCTGCACCAGCAGCAGGAACGCGGCAGTTCCGTAGACCGGCACCGAGGCAGCGGCGGCCAGCCCGATCAGCGGCAACCGCCCAAGCCATCCGGCAGTGCCCAGCATCGCCAGCAACAGCCCCAGCGCCACACCGCCCGCGCTGGCGGCGGCCAGCAGGGTCAGGCTTGCGGGCAGTGCAGCGGCGACTTCTTCGGCGACGGCGCGGTGTGTGCGCGTGGACTGCCCCAGATCGGCCTGTGCCAGCCGTTGCACGTAGAACGTGAGTTGTTCTTCGAGCGGCGTGTCCAGATGCTGGGCCGTGCGAACGGTGTCCAGTTCGGCCTCCGTCGCGCCCAGGCCGGCCAGCGACCGTGCCGGGTCAGCGGGCAGCACACGCTCCAGCACGAAAAACACCAGCACGATGCCCAGCACGCCCAGCGCGGCGCGGCTGACCAGCCGTGCCACCATCAGCGGGAAGCGCTCACCCAGCGTGGCGCGGATGCGGCGGCCGATGGCGCTCATGTGCGGATATACCGGCGGCGGAACGCGGCCCCGGCGATGTTGGCCATCAGCACAAGCCCCGCCACGCCCGCGATGGGCAGTGCCGCCACGCGCGGGAATTCCCGCAGGTAGGTCAGCCCGGAATGCGTGATGTTGCCCAGTTCTGCCGCCGGTACCGGGTCGCCCAGCCCGAGATAGGACAGCAGCGCCAGCATCAGGATGGTGTTGCCGATGTCATACGTGGCCACCACGATCAGGCGCGGGAAGGCGAACGGCAACAGGTAGAACATGCGCCGTGGCGCGGTCAGCCGCACCGCCTCGGCGTATCCGCTCTGGCGGGCCAAGCGGATCTCGCCGCGCACCAGACGCGCGTACCAAGGCCAGCTTGCCACGCACAATGCGATGGTCAGCGTGCTGAGCCCGGGGCCGTACACGGCCACGGCGGCCAGCGCCATCACCGGGGGCGGCAGCGCGCGGAACAGGTTGATGGGGGCATGGGCAATCCGGCCAAGCCAGCCGGGTGCGATACCGGCGACCGCGCCGATCACGCTCCCGGCGGCGGCGGCGGCGGCCACTACCGACACGCTTGGCAGCCAGAGCTTGGTGAACCCGGCCAGCAGGCGCGACAGCAGGTCGCGTCCCACCTCATCCGTGCCGAGCAGAATGCCTTCCAGCGACGGTGACAATGGCTGACCGGCGCGCAAATCCGGGCTCAGCAGCGGTGCCAGCGGGGCCAGCAGCGCCAGCACGCTGACCACCGCGAAAGCCGCCAGTGCGAGCCGTACCGCCGTGGAGGACGTGTTGGGGCTGCCGGTGCCGCTCATGGTGCCGCCGCCAGCGCAAACATGGCCTGTGCCATCGGGCTTTGCGGCGCGGCGGCCACGCGCTCGGCCGGGCCGTCCTCGACAATCCGGCCTTCGGACAGCACCACGATCCGGTCGGTCAGATAGCGCGCCGCCGGAAGGTCATCGGTGGCGAACAGGATCGCCATGCGCTGCGTGCGCCGCAACCCGGCCAGCAGGTTCAGCACGCTGGCGGCCGCGCGCGGGTCCAGCATGGCCAGCGGTTCGTCACACAGCAGCAGTGCCGGCGGCACGATCAGCGCGCGCGCAATGCCGACGCGCTGCGCCTGCCCGGGCGTGAGGCTGGCCGGTCGCAAATCAGCGATTTCGGGCGGCAACTGCGCCAGTGCCAGCGCCTCCTCGATGCGTGTGGCACGTTCGGCGCTGGACAGCGTGCCGATGCGCAGCCGCTCCCCCACGATGTCGCCCACGCTGCGCCACGGCGGCAGCGCGGCCATCGGGTCGCGGTAGATCATTTGCGGCAGGTCGGTGCCCGGATAGGCACGGCGGCCCTGTGTGGGGGCCAGCAGGCCCGCAGCGATACGCAGCAGCGTGCTTTTGCCCGCGCCCTCGCCACCGGCAATGGCCACCGCGTCACGCTCGTTCAGCCGCAAAGCGATGTCCCGCAAGGCCAGCTTGCGGCCACCGTGCGAGGCCGGGCGGCTGGCAGGATACCGGTAGGCGATGCCGTCCAGCACCAGCACCGGGGCAACCCCGGGCGGCGGCAGGGCTGGCCATCGCGCCGGTTGTTGCGCGTGCCGGTTGGGCGACGTCACGTTCCAGCAGGCCACTTGCCCGGCATGCAGCACGGCCGGGCCAAGCGGCGGCAACTGGCCGCAGCGCGTGGTGCCCGCAGGGCAGGGCCCGCGAAATGCGCAGCCGGTGTTGGAGGCCCCAAGATACGGTCCCGGCGGCGGCCTGTCGTCGGTGGCGGGCAACAGGCGCTGGCCACGGTTGGCGGTCAGCTTGCAGCGGGCATTCACCAGCGCTTCGGTATAGGGATGCGCCGGGCGGCTCAGCACACTGGCACAGTCCCCGGTTTCGATCACCCGCCCGGCATGCAGCACCAGCACGCGGCTGGCCAGGGCGGCGGCGGTGGCGGGGTCGGCCGTCAGCACCAGCAGCGCCACGCCGGTTTCGGCGCGCAGGGCGGCGATGTCGCGCAGGAACGCAGCCCGCGCCACCGCATCGAGCCCTGACCCCGGTTCATCCAGCAGCAGCAGCGTGCGGGCGCGGGCTGCGGCCATTGCGAACATCAGCCGCTGGCGCAATTCCGCCGTCAGCTGGTGTGGATAGGCCAGCGGGTCGAA
Source organism: uncultured Rhodospirillales bacterium (assembly GCA_903864895.1). Lineage (GTDB taxonomy): Bacteria > Pseudomonadota > Alphaproteobacteria > Acetobacterales > Acetobacteraceae > CAIPHQ01. The sequence continues at coordinate 5,274 of CAIPHQ010000205.1, read as the reverse complement.
CGCGTCCCGATCCAGCCCGGCGGCGCTGCGCAACCGCGCGATGTCCCGCCGCCGCCGAACCTGTGACGCCAGTTGCCGCCCGGCGCGAATGGTCGGGTCCAGCGCCATCACGTCGTCATGCACCATCACGCCGGCATCGGACTTGCGCACGCGGACGGTGCCGGTGCGGCGCGGTGCTTCATTGGCGCGGTTCAGGCCCAGAATCGCGGGCAGCAGCGCTGACAGGCCAGAGGCGCTTTCGCCCAGCACTGCCACGGTTTCCCCGGCGGCCACTGTGAACGACACGTCACGCAGCACCGTCACCGGTTCGCGTGCGTCACGCAGAACCACGCCCAGAGCCTCGACGATGAGCGGCGGATCGGTCAAAGGGGGCGGCGCTGATGAACTCATGATTTCGGCGGGATCGGTATCGACCTATTTGCACGGCGGCGGGCCGCGCGCCAGTGTGAGTCTGCCGGGGTACGGCGGCGGTGCTGCCGCCAAACTGGGGAGCGATGCGAGCATGCGGGTTCAGGACTGTCTTGTCGCGGCCCTTCTGGCCGGCGCGATGCTGCTGGTGCCGGGCATGGCTGCAGCGGCGGACAGCGAATTGCGGCTGGCAAGCTATGGGGCGATCGAGTCGTTCGATCCGGACGCGGCGGCAGACGAAGCGGGCGTCGCGGCGCGCGATGCGGTCTATGACGGCCTGGTGGCCTATGAGCCGGGCAAGACCAGAATCACCGGCCGTGTTGCACAAAGCTGGACCGTGTCTCCCGATGGGCTGACCTACACGTTCAAGCTGCGCAGCGGCGTCACGTTTCACGATGGCACCCCACTGGATTCCGATGCCGTCAAAGCCTCTCTGGCGCGCCGCATGGCCGCCGCGCACCCGCCCCGGCGGCTGGACGGGATTGCCGAAGTGGCCGCGCCGGATGCGCTGACTGTCGTGGTCCGGCTGAATCAGCGCCAGCCGTGGTTGCTGGATACGCTGGCGGGGGCATGGGGGCCGAAAATCCTGTCACCCGCCGCTCTTGCCGCGCAGGGCAGCCCCGAGGCGGCGGCGGCGTGGCTGCGCACGCATGATGCGGGCAGCGGGCCATTTCAGGTGGCGCAGGTGACACAAGGCGGGCTGCGGCTGGAGCGGTTTGGCGGTTACTGGGGCACTGCACCGTGGTTTGCCGCGATCTCGGTGGCGGCCCTTCCGGATGCCGCGGCACAGGCGCTGCGGTTGCAGGCCGGAATGCTGGATGCGGTGGCCAATGTATATCCGCCCGCGTCGCTGGACCGGCTGCCAGCGGCGTTTCGCGTGACCGCCCTGTCCGGCCTGAACATGATCGTAGGCGTGGTCAACCCGTTGCTGGCGTTGACCAACGACGATGCGCGGCGGGCGGTGCTGACGGCGATGCACCCGAAATGGTGGTTGCCGGAGATATTCGGTGCCTATGGCTCCCCGGCCACGACGCTGTTTCCGGCCGGCATGATCGAAACGCTGGAGCCGCTGGAACTGCCGAGCGATCTGGTGGTCGCGCGCCGGCTTGTGCCAAGAGCGGGCGGCGTGTCGCTGACGGTCGGCTACCGTACGTCACAGGCCGATGTGCTGCGCGGTCCGGTGGAGGTGCTGGTGTCCAATCTGCGGGCCCTGGGCGTGGTGGCCGATGCCGTGCTGGTGCCGGATGCCGCCGTGGCCCGCTATGCCCGGCAACCGACCGCCGGGCCCGATATTCTGGTGGTCTGCACCGCGCCGGGGGAGGCCACGCCGCGCGCTCAGGCACAGACCTATTACCTCGGGTCTGGCCCCGGCAACGTGTTCGGTCTGATCGACCCCAATGCCAGCAGGCTGGCGCGCGAGGCTGACGCGATCACCGACCGCAATGACGCGCTGAAACAGTATCTGCTGGCCGGTGACCAGTTGTTCGCCAGCGGTGGCTTCGTGCCGCTGGCCAACATCAAGGGCATTGTGGTGCATCGTGACTACCTGACCGGGTTTGCCACCCGGCCGGGCTTCCCGGTGGGCAACTTCGACTATGCGCTGCTGGCGGAATCCGAGTAGCCAATGGCCCGCATCGCCATCGCCGGGGGCGGCATCATCGGGCTGGCCTGCGCGCTGCGTCTGGCGGGCGATGGCCATGCCGTCACGCTGATCGACCCGGACCCGGACGGCGACAAATGCTCGTGGGGAAATGCGGGCGGGATTGCCAATACCGAGGTGGTGCCCGCGTCGATGCCCGGCATGGTGTGGCGCGTGCCGGGCTGGCTGTTCGACCCGCTGGGGCCAGTGGCGCTGCGCTGGCAACACGCGCCCGCGCTGCTGCCGTGGCTGCTGGGCTGGCTGCAAGCCGGGCGGGCGGGGCAGGTGGAGCGCATTGCGGCGGCGCTGGCCGGATTGCTGGGCCGGGTGGATGCCGATCTGGCACCGCTGCTGGCGCAGATCGGGTGCATCGATGACTGGCATCGGCTGGGCGCGCTGGCCGTCTATCGCAGTGCCGCCGGGTTGCGTGCCGACAGGGCCGGATGGGCGCTGCGCCAGTGCCACGGCATTGCGTTTGACGAGATCAGCGGGGCGGAGGCGCGGGCGATGGAACCGGCGCTGGACTCCGGCATTGCGGCAGGCGTGTTCATGCCGGGCTGGTCGCATGTGTCCGACCCGAAGCTGATATGGGCGGCGCTGCTGGCCGCCGTGCGCGCGGCGGGTGTTGCGGTTGTGCGCAGCCGGGCCACCGATATTGCCCGCAAGGGGCGGGTGCGGCTGGCATCGGGCCGCGAGATTGCCTGCGATGCGGTGGTGGTGGCCGCCGGGGCGTGGTCGGCGGCGCTGGCGCGCAGTGCGGGCGACCGGGTGCTGCTGGAAAGCGAGCGCGGCTACAACGTGACGCTGCCGGATGCGCAGGTGCACCTGAGCCGTGAGGTGATTTTTGCGGAACGCTCATTTGTCGCCACGCCCTTGTCCATCGGGTTGCGGATTGGCGGGGCGGCCGAATTCGCCGGGCTGTCCGCGCCGCCGAACTATGCGCGGTCGCGGGCGCTGGGGCGGCTGGCGCGGGACTATCTGCCGGGAGTGAATCTGGCAGGCGGGCGTGAGTGGATGGGCAACCGGCCCGCGACACCCGACAGCCTGCCGGTGATCGGCCCGTCACCGCGCCGCGCGGACGTGGTGTACGCCTTCGGCCACGGCCATCTTGGGCTGACGCTGGCTGCCACCACGGCGCAACTGGTGGGCGACCGCCTGTCCGGACAGCCGCCCAAACTGGACCTTGCGCCGTTTTCGGCGGGGCGGTTCGGTTAGGTCACCACAAACCCGTGCGCCAGCGGGTCGCGATCATCCACAAAAATGGTGTTGTAGCCGGTCACACGCGCCCAGCCACCGACGCTGGGGTTGATGGCCTTGTGGTTGCCCAGCGTGGTTTCCGATTCCACGCGGCAGTCGAACATGGTGCCGATATAGCTTTCGTGGATGAACTCGGCCCCCACGGCCAGCCGCCCCTGGCCGACCAGTTGCGCCATGCGCGCGGATGACCCGGTGCCGCAGGGCGAGCGGTCGATGGCCTTGTCGCCGTAAAACACCGCGTTGCGGGCATGGGCGCGCTTGTTGCGCGGGCGGTCGCACCACATGACGTGGCTGACGCCGCCGATGCGCGGGTCTTCCGGGTGGGTGGGTGTGAGCACCTGTTGCGCCGCCTTGCGCACCAGCGGGCTGAGCCGCTGGATGTCGCCGGCACTCATGCTGTCCAGCCCCGGCCAGTTCGGCTGCGGCTCGATGATGGCGTAGTAGTTGCCGCCATAGGCGAGGTCGAACGTGATCTCGCCGAGTTCCGGCACGGTGACGCGCGCGCCTGTGGCGTGCAGGTAGCTGGCGACGTTGAACAGCCGCACCTGCTCCACGAAGCGGCCTTCCTGCCGGTATTCCACGCCCACGCGCCCGGCGGGGGTTTCCAGCACCAGCATTCCCGGCTCACGCGGCGTGACCAGACCTTCCTCGATCATCACCGTCACGGTGCCGATGGTGCCGTGGCCGCACATTGGCAGGCAGCCGCTGGTTTCGATGAACAGGATGGCCACGTCGAAATCCGGGTCGCTGGGCGGATACAGGATGCTGCCGCTCATCACCTCGTGCCCGCGCGGCTCGAACATCAGCGCGCGGCGCACCCAGTCGAAATCGCGCATGAAAATCTGCCGCCGCTCGGCCATCGGCACCAGCGGCAGCAACGGCCCGCCGCCGGTGACCACGCGCACCGGATTGCCGCAGGTATGGGCGTCGATACAAAAATAGGTGTTGCGGGCCATGGCGGCGTGTCTCCCTGACTGCGCCAAGTTTGAGGATGAGAGACGCGCCGGGCAAGCGGGGCGGCTTGCACGCCGCAGCGTGCTATGCTGCAAGCCGCCGGTTTTCAGGGATACGCCACGCCATGACCTCGCCCAGCTACGATGTTGCCGCGTTCGGGGAATTGATCGTCGATCTGGTGCCGGACGTGACCGCGCAGGGCGTGCGCTGCTTCGTGCCCAAGGCGGGCGGGGCACCGGGCAACGTGGCGGTGGGTGTGGCCAAGCTGGGCGCCCGCGCGGCGATGCTGAGCAAGGTGGGCGACGATGCCTTCGGCCGCGTGCTGACCGGCACGCTGACGGGCTATGGTGTTGCCACCGAAGGCGTGGTTCGTACCCAACTGGGCACCACGGGGCTGGCGGTGGTGACGGTGGACGACACCGGCGACCGCGAATTCATGTTCTACCGCACCGGTGGGGCCGACACGACCTATTCGCCCGCCGAGGTGGATGAGGCCGTCATCCGCGCCAGCAATGTGCTGCATATCGGCAGCGTGTTCCTGTCCGAAGACCTGCCGGCCGCGTCCCAGCACCATGCGGTGGCGGTGGCGCAGGCGCACGGCATCATGATTTCGGCGGATGTGAACCTGCGGCCCACGCTGTGGGGCGACCCGGACAACATGCGCCGCGCCGCGCTGGAAACCGTCAATGCGGCCAATATCCTGAAGATCAGTGAGGAAGAACTGGTTTTCCTGACCGACTGCGAAGACCGGGCGCAGGCCGTGAAACTGTTATGGCATCCGGGGCTGCGTCTGGTGGCCGTCACGCGCGGGCCGGACGGGGCCGAGCTTTACACCGAGATGCTGAGCGTGGCGGTGCCCGGCTTCGTGGTGAAGGTGGTGGACACGGTGGGCTGCGGCGACGCGTTCATGGCCTGCCTGTTGTCCGACCTGTCGCACAGCGAATTCGACATCGGCACCGAGGCGGTGCTGACCCGTCTGGCCCGGCGTGCCTCGGCGGCGGGAGCAATTGCCGCGA
>CAIPHQ010000204.1 GCA_903864895.1 uncultured Rhodospirillales bacterium | reverse complement strand
ATGGAACGCGCCATCAAGGAGCGCATGTCCGCCGTCGATATTGACACGGTGATGCCGCACGATCTGATCAATGCCAAGCCGGTGGCGGCCGCGGTGCGCGAATTCTTCGGCTCCTCGCAGTTGTCGCAGTTCATGGACCAGACCAACCCGCTGTCGGAAGTGACGCACAAGCGCCGCCTGTCCGCGCTTGGCCCGGGCGGTCTGACCCGCGAGCGTGCCGGCTTCGAAGTGCGCGACGTGCACCCGACGCATTACGGCCGCATCTGCCCGATTGAAACGCCGGAAGGCCCGAACATCGGCCTGATCAACTCGCTGGCCACCTACGCCAAGGTGAACAAGTACGGGTTCATCGAAACCCCTTACCGCCTGGTGAAGGACGGCACGGTGCAGGACGGCTGGAAATACCTCTCCGCGATGGAAGAGGAAAAACTGGTCGTGGCGCAGGCTGATGCACCGACCGATGCGGTCGGGCATTTCACCGGCGAACTGGTCAGCGTCCGCAAGCAGGGCGATTTCCGGCTGGTGAAGCCGGAGGACGTGACCGCCGTTGACGTCTCGCCGAAGCAGCTGGTCTCGGTGGCGGCGGCGCTGATCCCGTTCCTGGAGAACGACGACGCCAACCGCGCGCTGATGGGCTCGAACATGCAGCGGCAGGCCGTGCCGCTGATCCGCGCCGACGCCCCGCTGGTGGGCACCGGCATGGAAGCCGCCGTGGCGCGTGACTCGGGGGCCACCATCGTCGCCCGCCGCGCCGGCGTGATCGACCAGATTGATGGTGCGCGCATCGTGGTGCGCGCCACCAGTGAGGACGGCACCACCAAGGGCGTGGACATCTACCGGCTGCGCAAGTTCATGCGCAGCAACCAGAGCACCTGCATCAACCAGCGCCCGCTGGTGCGTGTGGGCGACCGCGTGGCGGAAGGCGACATCATCGCCGACGGCCCCTCGACCGAGCTGGGTGAACTGGCGCTGGGGCGCAACGCGCTGGTCGCGTTCATGCCGTGGAATGGGTACAACTTCGAAGACTCGATCCTGATCTCGGAGCGCATCGCGCGCGACGACGTGTTCACCTCCATCCACATCGAAGAATTCGAAGTGATGGCGCGCGACACCAAGCTGGGCCAGGAGGAAATCACCCGCGACATTCCGAACGTGGGTGAAGAAGCGCTGAAGAACCTCGACGAAGCGGGCATCGTGTATGTCGGCGCGGAAGTGAACCCGGGCGATATTCTGGTCGGCAAGGTCACGCCGAAGGGCGAAAGCCCGATGACGCCGGAAGAAAAGCTGCTGCGGGCGATCTTCGGCGAAAAAGCGTCGGACGTGCGCGACACCTCGCTGAAGCTGCCGCCGGGCGTTTCGGGCACCATCGTCGATGTGCGGGTGTTCAGCCGCCGCGGCGTGGACAAGGACGAGCGCGCGATGGCAATCGAGCGCGCCGAGATCGAGCGTCTGGCCAAGGACCGCGACGACGAAAAGGCGATTCAGGAGCGCAGCTTCCTCAACCGGCTGCGTGAGAAGCTGCTGGGCCGCAAGGCTTCGGGCGGGTTCAAGGGCCTGAAGGCCGGCACGCTGCTGACCGAAGACGTGCTGGGTGAGTTCCAGCGCGGCGCATGGCGCAACATCGCCGTGCAGGACGACGCGGTGATGGCCGAGATCGAAGTGTTGAAGCGTGAGTTCGACGCGGCGGTGGCCAAGCTGCAGGCCCGCTTCGAGAGCAAGGTGGAAAAGCTGCAGCGCGGCGACGAGTTGCCGCCTGGCGTGATGAAGATGGTCAAGGTGTTCGTGGCGGTGAAGCGCAAGCTGCAGCCGGGCGACAAGATGGCCGGACGCCATGGCAACAAGGGTGTGGTCTCGCGCGTGGTGCCGGTGGAAGACATGCCGTTCCTTGAGAACGGCACGTCGGTTGACCTCGTGCTGAACCCGCTGGGCGTGCCGAGCCGGATGAACGTGGGCCAGATTCTGGAAACCCATCTGGGCTGGGCCTGCGCCACCATCGGCCAGGACATCGGCCGCATGGTCGATGACTACCGCCGCACCAACCAGGGCAAGGTGCAGTTGCTGGAGCGGCTGAAGTCGGTTTACGGCGAAAAGGTCTACAACAGCGACATCGCCGACCTGACCGAGGCCGAACTGGTGGAACTGTGCGACAACCTGAAGAAGGGCGTGCCGATTGCCACGCCCGTGTTCGACGGGGCCCGCATGTCCGACATCGAGGGCATGTTGAGCAGCGCCGGGCTGGCCACCTCCGGTCAGGTCACGCTGACAGATGGCCGCACCGGTGAGCCGTTCGAGCGCAAGGTGACGGTGGGCATCATCTACATGCTCAAGCTGCATCACCTTGTGGACGACAAGATCCACGCCCGCTCCATCGGCCCGTACTCGCTGGTCACCCAGCAGCCGCTGGGCGGCAAGGCGCAGTTCGGCGGCCAGCGTTTCGGCGAAATGGAAGTGTGGGCGCTGGAAGCTTACGGCGCGGCCTACACGCTGCAGGAGATGCTGACCGTGAAGTCGGACGACGTGTCCGGCCGCACCAAGGTTTACGAGGCGATCGTGCGCGAGCAGGACACCTTCGAAGCCGGCATTCCCGAGAGCTTCAACGTGCTGGTCAAGGAACTGAAATCCCTGGGCCTGAACGTCGATCTCGACATGCGGACGGCGTGACGCGGCTGTTGGCAGACGAGCTTAATTTCGTGACGAGGGGCCGGGTACGCGCCCGGCCCTCCAAACTCCCGTTGGGGGCGGCAGCATGAACGAGCTGATGAAGATCCTGGGTCAGACGGGTCAGACGATGACCTTCGACCAGATCAAGATCCAGATGGCCTCGCCGGAACAAATCCGGTCGTGGTCGTACGGCGAGATCAAGAAGCCCGAGACGATCAATTACCGCACCTTCAAGCCGGAGCGTGACGGCCTGTTCTGCGCACGCATCTTTGGTCCGGTCACCGACTGGGAGTGCCTCTGCGGCAAGTACAAGCGCATGAAGCATCGCGGCGTGATCTGTGACAAGTGCGGCGTCGAAGTCACCTTGTCCAAGGTTCGTCGTGAGCGCCTGGGCCACATCGAGCTGGCCTCGCCCTGCTCGCACGTATGGTTCTTCAAGGGCCTGCCGAGCCGTATCGGTCACCTTCTTGATATCAGCCT
>CAIPHQ010000203.1 GCA_903864895.1 uncultured Rhodospirillales bacterium | reverse complement strand
GCGCAGGAACATGGCGCCGATTTCGGTGGACCCGGTGAACGACACCGCGTCGATATCATTGTGGCGGCCGATCGCCTGCCCGGTGGTCTCTCCATAGCCGGGCAGCACGTTGAGCACGCCGGGCGGCACGCCTGCCTCCGCGGCCAGTTCGGCCAGCCGGATGACGGACAGCGGCGTCTGTTCGGCGGGTTTGACGATGCAGCAGCATCCGGCGGCCAGCGCCGGGGCCAGTTTCCATGCCGCCATCAGCAGCGGGAAATTCCACGGCAGCACAAGGCCGACGACGCCGATGGGTTCCTTGACGATCAGCGCCAGCGCGGTCTCCCCGGTGGGGGCCACCTTGCCGAAACTCTTGTCGATCAATTCGGCGTACCACTGGAAGAAGTTCGGCACTTCATGGCCGATCTCGTTCAGGCAGTCGGAGATGGTCTTGCCGCTGTCGATGCATTCCAGCGTGGCGATTTCGTCGGCGTGTTCGCGCACGAGGGCGGCGAGTTTCAGCAGCACGGCCTTGCGATGCTCGGGCGCGGCGCGTGACCAGCCACCCTCGTTGAAGGCGCGGCGCGCGGCACGCACGGCGCGGTCCACATCGCCCGCGCTGCAATGCGCGACGGTGCCGAGGATTTGGCCGGTGGCCGGATTGAGGTTTTCAAACACCGCGCCGCCTTCGGCGGGGCTCAGCGCGCCGTCAATGAAGGCCAGCGAGGGCAGGGTGAGCCCTGATGCGATATGGCTGTAATAGGCTGCGTCGCGTGTGGTCATGGCGCGGATCCGATCAGTTCTTGCCGCGGATGCGGCGTTGCGAAATATCCCACGGAATCAGCAGGCGTTCGGCCAGCGTGACCAGACCGAACATGCCAAGGCCCAGCAAGGCGAGCAGGAAGATGGCGGCAAACGCCAGATCCGGGCGCATGTTGCCGGTGGAGATCTGGATATAGAAGCCCAGGCCCTGATCGCTGCCGATGAACTCGGCAATGGTGGCCCCCACGCTGGCATTCATGGCGGCATATTTGAAGCCGACGAAGCATTGCGGCAGCGCGGCGGGCAGGCGGATCTTGAAGAAAGCGCGCCACGTGCCTGCCCCGGTGGCGCGGGTGAAGCGGGTGAGTTCCTCGGACAGTGAGACGAACCCGGCCACTGCGTTCAGCACGATGGGGAAGAAGCACACCAGAAAGACGATGATGACCTTTGGCAGCAGGCCGAAGCCGAGCCATGAGATGAAGATTGGCGCGAAGGCAATCTTCGGCACCATCTCCAGGCTGACCAGCGTGGGATACACGGTGCGGCGCAGCAGACCGGAGAATGCGATGGCAAGGCCCAGCGGCAAGGCCACAACCAGCGCCACTGCGTAGCCGAGCACGGTTTCCGTGCCGGTCACCACCGTATAGCGAAGCAACAGCGGCACATCGGCGCGCGCGGCGACCGCCACTTCGGTGGGGCGCGGCAGGATGTAGCGCGGGATCTTGAACACGGTGATCGACAATTCCCAGGCCACCAGCAGCCCGAGGAAGAACAGCGGAAACGCCACCGCGCGCCCGAAGCGTTGGGTGCGGCGCATCAGATTTCCCCGTAGCGGTGAAACACGTCACCAATTTCGCTGACATAGGCGGCGAATTCGGGGGAGCGTTTTACGGTGATATCGCGCGGCCAGGGCAGATTGATGTCGATCACGCCGTCCAGACGGCCCGGGCGCGGGGTGATGATGCAGACCTTGCTGGACAACTGCACGGCTTCTTCGATGCTGTGCGTGACCAGCAGCACTGTGGTGCGGGTTTGCAGCCACAGGCGTTGCAGGTCGGCGCGGATTTTTTCGCGCGTCATCGCGTCAAGTTTGCCCAGTGGTTCGTCGAGCAGCACCGTGTCCGGCTCATGCACCATCGCCTGACAGAACGCCGCGCGCTGCTGCATGCCGCCCGAGAGTTCGAACGGCGCGCGATTGGCGAAATCGTGCAGGCCCACGGTTTCCAGCAGCGTGTCGATGCGCGCACGGCTGCCGCGCGGGTCCATGCCACGCAGTTCAAGCTGCAATTCGATATTGCGGCGCACGCTGCGCCACGGCACCAGCGTGTTGTCCTGAAACATGATGCCGACATCGGTGCGCGTGCCTGCGACGATGCGGCCATCTACGGAAATGCTGCCGTCGCTGGGTGCAAGCAGCCCCGCAATCATCAGCAGCAGCGTGGATTTGCCGCAGCCGGAGGGGCCGACCAGCGAGACAAATTCGCCGCGTTCCACCGCTATCGTGGCCGGGCCGAAAGCGTGTACCGGCCCATCCGCCGTGTCGAATCTTTTCACGACATTGCGGATATCGATATGCGGCATCTGTGGTTTCCTGAAGAAGGCAGTTGGGCGGCGCTGCGGCGCGCCGCCCGCGCACTGCTACGGCAGGAACTTGTTGGTGTAGAAGTCGGTGGCGGGCTTGTCGGTTTTCAGCCCGTTATAGGTCTTCATCAGGTCCAGCATGTCGGCCCAGTCGCCGGGCACGTTCAGGCCAAGCTCGTGCTTGGTGTTGGCCTTGGAATACAGCACGCCGAGCGTGACTTTCAGCACGTCCAGCGCTGCTTTCTTGCCCGCGTCCTCGTTCATGGTGCCGCCGACGATGTCGCCCATCGCGTTGATGGCGGCCTGCGGATTGGCTTCGGTCAGCTTGTAGGATTCGATGGTGGCGGCCACGAAGCGCTTCACCAGATCGGGGTTGCTTTCCACCGTGCTGGTCTTGGCGGCGATGCAGTAGCCCACCTGATTGATGCCGTAGTCGGAATACGCGAACTGCACCGGCGGCTGGCCGCCGGCGGTGATGATTTCCGACGGCTTGTCGTCCAGACCGCCCAGCATGCCCACGGCACCGCCGGTGCCTTGCAGATAGCCGGTGACCAGCGCGCCTTCGGCGACATTGACGATATGCACGCTGCCATCGGCCAGTTTGGCGTTCTTCATCACCAGCGGGAAGAAGGTGTTCACCCCCGCATTGGCGGTGGTGAGGATGGTCTTGCCCGCCAAATCGGCCAGCGTCTTCACGCCGGTATCCGGGCGCACCAGCACGCCATCGGTGCCCATGGCGTCAATCACCGCCACCGAGATCAGCGGCGCGCCCTGCGCGGCGAGGTTCACCATGGAGGCGCAGGAGCCATAATCGAACGTGCTGTCGCCATTGGCGACGAGGCGGTGCGCCGAGCCGGAGCCGTTGCCCGAGCGGATATCGAGGTCGATGCCGTATTTCTCGTAGATGCCCTTGTCCTTGCCGAGGGCGAAACCGGCGTGCGAGCCGTAATACATCCAGTTCAGCCGCAGCCGAACCTTGTCTGCCGCCTGCGCGCTGTGCAGCGAGAGCGCTGCGAAAGCGCCGGCGACGATCAGCCAACCTGTCTTCTTCATGCGATCCTCCTGGGTTACGCGGCGGCCAGCAAGCATCAGGGCGCGGCGCTCAAATGTCGCGCGCGAAACTCGGTGCCGGTGTCTAAGACGATGTGATGGTGGCAGACCGGATGGCCGCCAGATTGCCCGGCTGCGTCAGCCGCTTGCCCTTTTACGGCAGGTGGCCCGGTGTCGTGTTCGGGCAAATGGCTGACGCGGGTTGCCAATTGCCGTGGGACGCGGCAGGCCAAGATAGCGTGTCGCCAGAGGACCGGCGAACGCACTGGGAGAGGAAACGGCCATGGAACGGTCCCGGCTTGCCGGTTGCTACATCACGGTCCCGACAATGTTCCGCGACCCGGATCTGGAACTCGATACGGCGGCCATCGGGCGGCATGTGCGGTTTCTGCGCGCCAATGGCGTGGCGCGCGGCAACGCCGTGCTGCTGGCCGGGGGGGCGGCGGGCGATTTTTCCACCATGACCTTCGATGAGCGCGTGCGCGTGGCCGAAGCGGTGCGCGACGCCGCCGAAGGGCAGGTGCCGCTGGCGATGGGGGCGCAGACCACCAGCACGCGCGAACTGGTACGCATCGCCCGCGCGGCAGAATCACTGGGGTTTGACTACATTCAGGTGTCCTGCCCGTTCTACTTTAACCACACCGAGGGCGATTTCCTCGATTACGTGAAGGCCGCTGCCGAAGCGGCCAACATCGGCATCATCATCTACAACACGTTCTGGACCAGTGCCGCCGTGTCGTTCGGCACCGTGGAGCGTCTGGTGGAGATTCCCAACGTGGTGGCGCTGAAATGGGCGACGCCGCGCACGGACGCGATGGAGTTTGAGGATGTGGTTTCCACCTTCTCCAAACGCCTGTCGATCATCGACAACCACCTGATGTTCGCGCAAAGCCACGCGCTGGGCGCGACGGCCTTCGAGGTGCATCTGTCCAATTACTGGCCCGCTTGGGGGCTGAAGCTGCTGGCCGGCCTGAATGCCGGGCGCTACGGCGAGGTGCAGCGCTATTTGGTCAGTGAGGCGATGCCGTTCTACAAACTGTGGATGGAGATCGAGCGCAGCTATACCAGCGGCGATGGCTATCTGGACAAGCTGTGCATGGAACTGATCGGGCTGGATTCCAGCCGCTGCCGCCCGCCCACGCGTGATGTGCGGCCCGAGTGGCGGGAGCGTTGCCGCCAGATGATGGTGCAGACCGGCGTGCCGGGCGTGCTGCCCGCCGCGTAGGCGGCGCGGCGGCTACACCCGTTCGACGCGGATTTGCCGGCGTTCCAGCCGTTCCAGAATGGAATTGCGCGAACTGTCGATGAACACCGCAATGAAGATGATGATGCTGATGACCAGCGGATACAGGTACGGGTCGGCGTTGGTCATCACCAGCCCGTTTTCCACCGTCTGAATCAGCACGGCGCCAAACACCGTGCCCAGCACGCCGCCACGCCCGCCGAACAGGCTGGTGCCGCCCAGCACCGTTGCGGCAATCACCGGAAATTCCTTCTGGAATCCGAAGGTGGACGACGCCACGGCCACCTGACTGAGCGAGATCAGCCCGCCAATCGCGGCGCACACGCCCGCGATGCAATAGACCGAAAACACGATCCGCCGCACGTCGATACCGGCTTTGCCTGCCGCGTCGGGGTCCGCGCCCACCGCGTAAATCTGGCGGCCGAACGTGGTTTGCGACAGCGTCACGTAGGCGGCGATGAACACGATGGCGAAGCCCCAGATGGCCGAGGGCACGCCGAAATACGAAGCCCGGCCCAGCGCCAGCACTTCCGGGCTGAAGCCCACCATCTTGTTGCCGGAAAAATACAGCGCAATGCCGCGCCCGATGAACAGCGTGGACAGCGTGGTGATGAACGCCGCCACGCGCAGGCGTGTGATGAACCACGCATTCACCGCGCCGAACGCCAGCCCGATCAATGTGACCAGCGGGAAGGAAATGGCCAGCGGCAGATCCTTCAGGAACAGCCCCAGCACGGCAGCGACGATGTACATGTTCGCGCCAATGGACAGGTCGATGCCGCCGATCAGCAGCACGAAGGTCATGCCGATGGCGATGATGCCGATATGCGCGGCCTGAATGACGATATTGACGAAGTTGGTGACGGTCAGGAACCGGTCGGACATCAGCCCGAAGCATGCCAGCAGCACGATGAACAGCAGCACCGGCGCATTGCGCAGCACGAACAGCGTGGTGGAGCGGTTGCCGCCGCCCGCGGATACGGCGCTCATGCGGTTTCCTTCATGCCGTGCCACATGGCGGCACGCAGAATGGCCTCGCGGTCGAAACCGGCGCGCGGGAATTCGGCGCGGATTTCGCCCTGCGCCATCACCATGATGCGGTCGCACATGCCGGTGAGTTCTTCGATCTCCGAAGAAATGAACAGCACGCCCGCGCCATCCGCCGCCAACTGGTTGATGATCTTGTAAACCTCATATTTGGCACCGACGTCGATGCCGCGTGTGGGTTCGTCGAGGATGAACACCCGCGGCTCGTGCAGCAGCCATTTGCCGATCACGGCCTTCTGCTGGTTGCCGCCAGACAGGTTTTTCACCAGCGTGCGCTGGATGTCGCGCGCGTTGATGCGCACCGCGCCGGAAATGCGCTGCACTTCATCGCCCAGCCGTGTGCGTTCGATGAAGCCCGCCCACGAACGGCCGAATTTCGGCAGGGAGGCCAGCGCGATATTGTCGGCGATGGAGGCTTCCATCATCAGCCCTTCGGCGCGGCGGTCCTCCGTCAGGAAGGCCATGCCGTGGTCCATGCAGGCGGCGGGCGAGAGTTCGCGCACCTGCGTGCCGCCGATGCGGATGTCGCCGCTTTCATGCGGGTCCATGCCGAACAGGATGCGCGCCAGTTCCGACCGCCCCGCGCCCATCAGCCCGGAAATGCCCAGCACTTCGCCTGCGCGCAACGTGAAGCCAATATCCTTGACCATGCCACGCTGGTTCAGCCCGCGCACTTCCAGCACCGGGGCGCCAAGCGTCACCGGCGGCTCACGCGGCGGGAACATCTGGTCGATGGTGCGGCCCACCATCAGCGTGATCATCTTTTCGATGGTCATGTCCGCCCGCGCCGCCTGACCCACCTTATGCCCGTCACGCAGCACCACGATGTCGTCACACAGCCGCATCACATCGCCCAGAATGTGGCTGATGTAGATGATGGCAATGCCCTGGCGTTGCAGGCGGCCGATGATGTCGAACAGCCGGTCGGTCTCACGCGTGGTCAGCGACGTGGTGGGCTCGTCGAAGATCATGATGCGTGCGTTGGCCCCAAGCGCCTTGGCGATTTCCACCAATTGCCGCTCACCCTGCGACAGGCGGCTGACAGGGGTGTTGGGCGCGATGTCCAGATCCACCGCCTTCAGCAGTTCCTGCGTGCGGGCGGCCACGCGGCCGCGGTCGATAAACGGCAGGCCCTTGATGCGCTTGGGAAAGCCGGTGATGAACAGGTTTTCCGCGACGCTGAGGTTGCGGAACAGGTTGAGTTCCTGATGGATGAAGGCGATGCCGCGCGCTTCAGCCTCACGCGGGCCGCGCGGGTGGTAGTCGGCCCCATCCAGCGTCATCCGCCCGGCATCCATCGGCAAGACGCCGCCCAGGATATTCATGGTGGTGGACTTGCCGGAGCCGTTTTCCCCCACCAGCCCCAGCACTTGCCCCGGCCGCAGCGTGAAGCCCATGCCGTGCAGCACCTGCACGCCAAAGAAGCTCTTGCACAGACCACTGGCTTCGAAGAACGGCGCTGCTGTCATGCTCTGGCTCATCCGCGCAGGGTTAGCCGGTGGCGCACCGCGTCCAGCACGGCGGCGGACAGGATCACCAGACCCTTGATGGCGAACACCGAGGCGAGGTCCAGCCCCAGCAATTGCAGCCCTTTGTCCACCACGGACAGGAACAGCACGCCATACAATGTCCACGTCACGCGGCCCTTGCCGCCGAACAGGCTGACACCGCCGATGACGGCGGAGCCCACGATGTCCAGCAGGATGCGCTGGCCGAGCACCGGCGTGCCGGTTTCCAGCCGCCCGGTGTAGATGATCGAGGCGATGCCGCCGCACAGGCCGGAAATCACGAACGCCCACAGCACCGCGCGGCGCACCGGCACGCCGGAAATGGCGGCCGCACGCGGGTTGCGGCCAATGGCATACAGCCAACTGCCAAACACGGTGCGCGACAGCGTCAGATGCGCCACCAGCATCACGGCACCGGCCAGCGCCAGCGAATACGGCACGCCGTGCCATGTGCCTTGCCCGATGGCGACGAACGCCGAGGGCAGGTCGCCGAAGCTGCTGCCGTCATCGGTCAGGGCCGAGGTGTAGAACAGCGCAAAGCCGGAAAAGAACATCATCGTGGTGAGTGTCACGATGAAGGGCGGCATGCCGAGGCGGGTGACGCACACGCCGTTCAGCAGGCCGATCAGCAGGCCCACACCCACAAATGCCAGAATGCCCACGCCAATCGGCACGCCGGTGAACAGGGCAAACCCGCCTTCCCCGGTCATCATCGATGCGCCGGCCACGCTGGCGGCGGCAAGGATGGAGGGGGCGGCGAGGTCGATGCCGGCGACGATCAGCACAAATGTCTGGCCGATGGCCACCACCAGCAGCGGCATCATGGCCGCCAGAATGTCCAGCAGCGTATCGGCCGTGGCGATGGATGGCACCAGCGCCCACATGACCAGAAAATAGATCGCCGTCAGCACGAGTACCAGGTACTCGCTCATCAGCAGGCGCACGGCAAAACTGCGCTGTGGCCTTGTGGCCTCGGCCGCGCTGCCGGGCGTGATGGATTGTGTGCTGCTCATGGATGCCAAACCGAAGCTGGCGCCGCCGCCGATTGCAGCGGCGGCGCCAAATGCCTCAGCCCTTCTGCATCTTCTTCCAGACGGTGTAGCCCCACATC
This sequence comes from uncultured Rhodospirillales bacterium, assembly GCA_903864895.1. Lineage (GTDB taxonomy): Bacteria > Pseudomonadota > Alphaproteobacteria > Acetobacterales > Acetobacteraceae > CAIPHQ01. Next base: position 22,719 of record CAIPHQ010000203.1, on the reverse strand, counting down.
TGGTCGCGCTTGGCCATCAGGTCTTCCTGCGTGATCACGAAGCCCGGATCGAGCAGCAGTTTTTCCGGCTTCTTGCCAGCCCACAGATCCTCGAACGCGCCGAACGCCATGTCCACTTCCAGGAACAGGTTCTGCACGCCGCAGGCGTCCAGATAGCCGTCCTGCAGGCGGGCGTAGGCGCCTTCGTCGCCGTCGAAGCCGCCGAACAGCACGTGGCCGGCTTCACCGGTCTTGTGCCACTTGTTGGCGGATTTCAGCACCTGCTCGATCTGCGGGTGCAGAAAGTCCGACGAGGTGACGAGGAAGTTGATGTCCGGGTTCGCCTGGATGGCGTTGGTCAGGCCAGCGAACGCCTTGTCGGCGTTCCATTCGGTCGAGACGCGGGCCACCACGTCGATGATGTCCTTGTTGGCATTGACCACATCGAAGAACCCGTCGCGGCGCTGGATGGCGTTCACGTCGCCCAGATCGCCGATCAGGATGCAGGCCTTGTACTTGCCGCCCTGCTTCTTGGCCTTGGCGACCATGAAGCCCACGGTGTCCTGCATGATCTTGCGGTTGTCCGCCTGAATGGCCACCGAATACGCGTCGCTCTTGGCGGGCGGACGGTTGAAGTGGACCATCGGAATATTGGCGGCATTGGCGGCGCGGATGGCCGGAATGACGGCCTTCGCGTCAGTCTGGATGATCAAAATCCCGTCCACCTTGCGGGAGATCATTGCCTTGACTTGTTCGAACTGCTTGTTGTCATCGAAGTTGGAGATGTTCTCCAGCGTGGTCCAGCCCTTCGCCTTGGCCTTCTCGCGCATGATTTCGATGCCCGAGACCCAGAACGGCGAGACAAGGCTGTCGAACAGCAAGGCCACGGTCTTGCTGCCTTCGGCCTTGACCATCACGGAGATGCTGCTGCCCGCGGCGGCGACGAGCGCGCCGACGGTAAAGGCGCGACGTGAGATTTGCATAGTGTTGTTTCCCTTGTCGTTTTTTATTGCTTCTGATCGGGCGGACGCCAGCGTGACGGCCACGCGTTCGCCTGCCGCACCCCACTATGGGTGGGCGCGGTGCGGCAGGCAAGCAGGGAGTTGCCGGACAATTGCGCCCGCGCCCAGGGGGAGCGCGGGGCGCGCGCGGCTATTGCGGGTTGGCGGCCGCCGGGACGTTGCTGGCCTGCTTGGCCGTGCTGAGCAGGCGTTTGGCGTGGTCCAGCGCCTCGGCGCATTCTTCTTCGTCGAATTCCCACAGTTCAACCTGCGCGCGGCGCAGGTCGGTTTGCAGCATGGCTTTCAGCTTTGTGTCGCTCACCTGCGCGATGCTGGCGGTCAGGGCGGCGATCCCCTTTTCACAATCGGCCTTGGCCGGCGTGCTGGCGAAGGCGCAAACCAAAAGTGCGAAAATTCCAATTCCGCTGCTGACGTGCCAAGCGTGTTTTGTATTGCCGTGCTGCATGGGATTTCTCCACCGTGTTTCGTGCGGTCTGCTTTTCCCTGCTTTGACACTGCACCGCAATTGGCTTGCCGGCAGTGTCATTCAACTTTCTTCTATTGCAGGTGTCACCAAAATTTCTCTGCGTCCTTGCCCGCCGCCGTCGCACTTACGCCGCAGCGCGCCATGCGTCTGGGCGCGGCTGGGGGACATCATGGGCATTTGTATTCGGCGTCGATCTGTCTTGTGGCTGGCGGTGGTGCTGCCGCTGGCGAACCTTGCACCGGCCCACGCGGCGGGGTTCCCGCGCGGCGGCGCTGGTCCGGACGTGTCCGGCGTGCGTTTGGGTGATTCCGAAAGCCGCGCTGCCGAATTGCTCGGCACGGTGCAGCCCAGCCCGCTGTCGGAAGACCCGCAGGCACCGGTGCGTTCGCTGACCTTTCGCAACGGCACGCTGCTGGCGCTGGTGAGCAAGGCAGAGGGGATTACCCGGATGATCCTGCTGCGGCCCGAGGCCGGGGACATTCTGGGGCTGCGCGTGGGTGACACACAGGAGGCCGTGGTGGCTGCCTGGGGGCCGCCGGATTCAGGCGCCGGCAATATTGGCATCTACAAGGGCGGGCAGTGGTTTGTGGCGGTGCGGACCGACCCCAAGACGCAGGTCGTGACGCAGTTGATGCTGGGGCTGAGCAAGGCGGCGACGCAGCCGACAGATCTGCCAGTGCCGGACTGGTCAACTGTGAAATAACCGGCGGGGCCTGGGCAATCCCGGCTGGCGCTTGCGCGCCAGCCGGTTCGTGCAGGTGGTCTTAGTTCTGGCTGGCGTCGAGCAGGCCATTCAGCGTGGTCTTCGACAGCTTCGGATAGGCGGCGTTGGCTTTCAGGCCAGCCCACAGCACGCGGTTGAACAGGTCGGCGGGGACCTGGTCGGCTTCGGAGAAGTCGAAGCCGCGCGTCATGCTGTCCCAGTAGTCCGGGGTATGCGCCGGATGCACCGCCGGACCTTCCGCAAAGCGCATCGTGGAGAGTTCGGCGGCCGCCAGCACGGTGGTGGTGCTCAGGATGGTGGAGGCGGTGGCGCTGAACGTCCAGGCCGCGTTGCTGGCCTTCGTGCTGAACACGTCGGACATCGGCGCAGCATGGGCGGTGTTCAGGTTGATGTGCTGCGTACCGAGCAGATCCTCAATGGTGCGCAGCGCATTGACCTGGCTGTAGCGCGTGCTGACCACGGCGTTCTTCTTCACGTACGGGCCGGCCACATAAGCGGTGGCGCGGTGCGAGTCGACGTGATCCGGGCCGTCCTGGCAGTCATCTTCAGTGACGATGATGATCGTGCTGTCCGCGAACGGGCTGTTCGAGACGGCTTCAACCAGCTTGCCGACGGCGAGATCATCGTCTGCCTGCTGGGTTTCCGGCGTGTTCACACCGCCGAGCGCGGTGCCGAAATTGCCCATGTGGTCGTGGCTGAAGCGCACCAGCGACAGGTTCGGCAGGGTGCCGCCGGCCACGTACTGGTCGAACTCACGCTTCCACTCGTTGTAGCGCCACATGTCCGGATAGCTCTGGTCGTAGCCACGGAAATACAGGTCCGTGCTGGACAGCAGCTGCGGGTTCAGCGCGGCCACCTGCACGGTGCCCGACGCGAACGGGTCCTTCACCGGAGCAGCAATGGTGCCGATGGAGCCGATGTTGTTGACCAGGAAGCCGTAGTTACGCACGGTCATGCCAGCGTTCAGCACGGCGTTGAAGATGTAGCCCTGCTGGGTGCCGAACGTGGCGTCGGTGGCGGCGTGGTTGGCGGTGCCCGGCAGAATGTTGGCGGCGCCACCGGTCACGGTGGCACCGACGCTGCTGAACGCGCCGGTGGTGGCGGCGTCACGCCCGGCGGTATCCAGACCCACCGGCACGTTGCGGTTGCTGCCTTCGGATTCGTACGACAGGCCACGATTGACGAAGGCGTAGTTGATCTGCTGCGTGATGGCCTGGGTGTTGTTCACGCGGCCCGACATCGCCCACGACCAGCCGTCCATGCTGCCGTCGCCCGGGTCCATGAAGTTGTCCAGCGTGACGAAGTTGTTCGACAGCGCATGGAAGTTCGGCGTCAGCGCGTTGCCGAACACGGCCAGCGCGGGGTCGGCGTTGGCACCGTTGGTCAGGTCGCCCAGCACCTGGTCGAAGGTGCGGTTTTCCTTCACCACGTAGATCACATGGTCGATGTGCTTGCGCATGAAGCCCATCACGGCGGAGTCAGCCGGGGACTGCACGGTGCCGTAGTTGTTGTTGGTGGCAACCTGCGCGGTCAGCGTGGAGAGGTTGCTGATCAGGTTGGCAGTCGGCACGGTGGTCAGTGAGGCGTGTTCCAGCTGGAACTGGTATTCGTTGCTGGCGTTCGCAGCGTTGTTGGCGGCGGTGTTGCCGCCCGGATAGGTCGTGGTGGTCAGGCTGGCGGTCTTGCTGGTCAGGTGGTCCGGGTTCGGGCCGGTCACGCTCTTGCCGTTGATGATGTAGGCGTAGGCGCCATCAGCGCTGAACGCCACGTCGGTCGGCTCGTAGTTGGTCGGGAACACGCCCAGCACGTTGTTGGACTTCGCCGAGATCACGGCGATGGAGTTCGCCCCGGCGTTCACGGCGTAAACGTAGTTGCCGGTGGGGTCCATGCGAACCGACAGCGGCGCTGCGCCGGTGGCGTGCGGGCCGTTCACGGTGCCCTTCGGGCCGCGCGTGTCGATGGTCACCTTCACCGTGTTGGTGGCGGTGCTGATGATGGCAACCTGGTCGGCGTTGTCCTGCGCGACGTACAGCTTGCCCTGGTTCTTGCTGAACGTCATGCCCAGCGCGTTGCCCTGCAGCTTGATGCGGGTCACGAGCTGGCCGGCGGTGGGGGAGGAGATGTCCACCACAACGACTTCACGGTCGCGCGGCGAGGACACGTAGGCGACGTTGCCCTTCAGCGCGACAGCGAACGGATATTCGCCGCCGGCCACGCCCGGCGTGCCTTCGTTGCCCACGAAGTAGGGGCGCAGGTCGTGCTCGTAGCGCACGGTCTGGGTGGCCGTGTCGATCACGCTGATCGAATCGTTGTAGTTATTGGCGGCCACCAGCGTCTTGCCGTCGGCCGAGATGGCCAGGCCCGACGTGTTCGGCTGCACGAACAGACCAACACCGGCATTGGCGTGGGTGCTGCTGTGGCCGAGCGCGATCTTGCCCGACTGCGCCCACACGCCAGCGGTGGCGGTGTAGACATAAACGGCGTCGTCATTGCCGCCGGCGGCATACAGCGCGGAGCCGTCCGGCGCCCACACCAGGCCCACATGGGCGTTGACCTGCGGAATCGCCTGCTTCAGCACTGGGGCTGCCGCGTTGGCACCCGACACGTCGAACAGGAAGATCCACTGGGTCGAAGCGGCGCTATCGGTGGCGCCAGCCGCGTTCACCAGCGAGTTCTGCCCGGCGCAGATGATCGCCAGCGTGCTGCCGTCCGGGCTGAGCTGCGTCAGCAGCGCCTGACCGGCGACGAAATTCGGGTACAGGGCAAGGCCCGGGTTCAGCAACTGCTGAGCTGCACCCGGCAGAGCCTCTGGCGAGATCCACTGGCCGCTGGGAATCTGCTGGGCGGCGGCGGCAAAGCCGGGCGCGGCCAGAATGGTGGTCGCCAGCAGGATCGCCTGCTTGAGCGACGCGTAGGAGCGTGTGCGCATGGTTGTTATCCCTCCGCCACCAGCGTGGTGGCGCAATGCGTGAAAGCGATTGCGTTGCGCGGGCAGCAGAATTCCGGCAAAATGAACACAAATCGCAACGGAGGCCCGCGAAGGTAAAGTAGATTTAATCGGAGTGAGTCTTCGTTGGCGAATTGGCGTGATTCGGATTACGGGTTAATTAAGAGCATGTGACCGTGCATTTCGTGTGAATGTATTGATGCGGCCGGATGACTGAATGAAGTCAAAATGAAGACTATGACAATTTCTTTGCACGGACCGTCTTCAAAGATTGATCGGAATGACATATTCAGCGGCCGGACACGCCGGCGTCTAGCAGGGGCTGGCCCGGCGTGCGCCCGAATCGCAGGCGGCGGCGCGCCGGGATGGCGCGCTTACATGTTGATGGTCAGGCCGCCATCCACCACCAGCATGTGCCCGGTCACATAGTTGCCCGCCGCACTGGCCAGAAACACCGCTGCGCCGCCCAATTCCTCGGGTTTCGCCCAGCGGCCCAGCGGGCAGCGGGACTTTACCCACGCGTCGAACTCCGGGTTCTGCGTCAGCGGCGTGTTCATCTCGGTATCGAAGAAGCCGGGGCAGATGACGTTCACGGTGATGCCGCGCGGGGCCAGTTCCACCGCCAGGGTTTTGGCCATGCCGCCCAGCCCCGCCTTGGCGGCGGCGTAGGCGTGGACGGTGGGGCGGGCGACGATGCCCATGATCGAGCCGGTGAAGATGATCCGCCCGCTGCTCTGCGGGATCATTACCCGCGCGGCTTCTCGCGCCAGCACGAAACAGCCGGTCAGGTTGATGCTTACCACGCGCTCAAAATCCGCCGTTTCCCAGTCCAGCAGCGGTTTGCGGTGGTTGATGCCCGCGTTCAGCACCACCGCATCCAGCCGCCCGTGGCGCTGCGCAATGGCGGCCACCGCACTGGCGGCGGCGGAGTAGTCGGTCACGTCGAAGGCGGCGGTCTCGGCGCGCAGGCCGCGCGCGTGCAGTCCGGCGGCGGCGTGGTCCAGCGTGGCCTGTTCGCGCCCGTTCAGCACCACCAGCGCCCCCGCTTCGGCCATCGCGGAGGCCATGGCAAGGCCGAGGCCCCGGCTCGCTCCGGTGACGAGCACGATATGGTCTTGCAGGCTGAACAGGCTGGACATGCGGCGTTCCCTTCCATCCGGCGTTGCGGCACCGGTTCGGGACAAATGCTAGGCGACAAACGACAGCCAGACCACTGGCCCGGCGCTTGCCGTGCGGCGGATGCTCCCGCATGATTCGGCCATGACCCTGCATCTGCACGACGCCCCGACCCCGAGCCTGGTGCTGGACCGCGCCAAGCTGGCCCGCAACACGGCTGCAATGACCGCGCATGTCACCGGGCGCGGGCTGCGGCTGCGCCCGCACATGAAAACCGCCAAATCCATCGACGTGGCGCGGCTGGCGCTGGCGGGCAATTTCGGCGGCATCACCGTCTCGACACTGACCGAGGCGGAGTATTTCGCAGCCCACGGCATCACCGACCTGCTGTACGCGGTGGGGATCGTACCAAGCAAGCTGGACCGGGTGGCGGCCCTGCTGCGCCGGGGCGTGGCCTGTACTCTTATTACGGACGACCCCGGCGTGGCCGCCACCATTGCCGCGCGCGGGCGGGCGCTGGGGGTAACGTTCGATACGATGATCGAAATTGACGTGGGGGAGGCGCGCGGCGGCGTGCATCCCGAATCGGACGATCTGCTCGCGGTGGGCCGGGCGCTGGGCGCAGGCGGCGGGGCGCGGCTTGCGGGCGTGATGGGCCATGCCGGGAATTCCTACGCCGACCGCAGCATCGCCGCCGTGGCCGCCACCGCCGAGGCCGAGGGACAATTCGCCGTGCGCGCCGCCGAACGGTTGCGCGCGGCGGGGATGGACTGCCCGGTGGTCAGCGTCGGCTCCACCCCCACCGTGCTGCACGGGCCGGTGGTGCCGGGTGTCACAGAACTGCGCTGCGGCGTGTACATGTTCGGCGACCTGTTTCAGGCCGCCATCGGCAGTTGCGCGGTGGACGATCTGGCGGTCTCGGTGCTGGCCAGCGTGATCGGCCATCGGCGCGGACCCGACCGTGTAGTGATCGACGCGGGTGCGCTCGCACTGTCCAAGGACCGCAGCACGGCGGCGACCGAGCAGGATGCCGGGTTCGGGCTGGTGCTGATGGAAGACGGCTCTGCCCCGCCTGTCCCGCTGCGGGTGGAGCGCACCTATCAGGAGCACGGGGTGATCGAAATCGCCGACCCGGCGCTGTTTGCCCGCTTTGCGGTGGGCAGCAAGGTGCGGGTGCTGCCCAACCATGTGTGCCTGACGGCGGCAATGTATGACAGTTATCTGGTGGTGGATGGCGGCAGCCAGATGATCGACACTTGGGGCCGCTGCAATGGCTGGGGACCGGCCACATGACGCAGGCGCTGACCGATGCCGAGGAATGGGCGCTGCGCCGTGATCTGGCCGCCGTATTCCGCATCGGCGCCCGGCTGGGCTGGAACGAGCAGATCGGCAACCATAACAGCGTGATGCTGCCGGGCGATGAACCGACTTTCCTGATCAACCCGCGCGGCATGCTGTTTCAGGAAGTCACCGCAAGTTCGCTGATCGTGTGTGATCTGGCCGGGCGCGTGCTGCGCGGGCGCGGGGAGTTGCGGCGCGTGGCGCTGCACATTCATGCCCGGGTGCATCTGCGCCACAAGGCGGCGGCGTGCGTGCTGCATGTGCATCCGCAATACCTCACCGCGCTGTCGCTGATGGAAGGGCAGGGGCTGGAACTGTCGCACCACAACAACATCCTGCTGAACAGCCGCATCGCCTACGACGACGGCGGCTTCCATCCCGCACTTGACGACACCGAAGGCGACCGCATCGCCGCCGCGATGGACGGGCACAGCATTCTGCTGATGCGCCATCACGGCGTGACGGTGGCCGGGCCCAGCGTGCATGATGCGTTCGACGAGTTATTCATGGCCGAGCGCACCGCGATGTATCAACTCACCGCGCTGTCGGCAGGCGAGCGGCTGGCGCGGCTGCCACCCGGCCAGCTACGCCACCACACCGGCGCGTGGGGGGACGTGATGGACGCGCGGCTGCATCTGGATGCGTGGCGGCGGGTGCTGGACCGCGAGGAACCGGATTACGCGGGGTAGCGTTACACCACAATCCGTGCTGCGGCGTTGCTGATGGCGCGCATCATGCTGAGGGCCGCCAAATAGGATGTCCTGGGGCTGCCGGGCAGCGTGCGCCCCGCGATTTCGATGCGTGCCGTGCCGAACGCGCCGTGCAGTTCGATGCTGTGCCGGTTCTCGGCGGTGCCGGGATCGGCGATCAGGTCCACTTCGGTGGCGTCCAGCCCGATGCCGCCGAAAGCCACAGTGGCGGCGACATTGGCGTTCTGCGGATAGTCCAGCGCCGCCTGCCGCGCGGTGCCGCGAAAGAACGTGGCGGGGCCGGTCAGTGATGCCAGATCGATCAGGCGCTCCGCCGGCGTGCCACGCCATGCGGCGGGGTTCTTGCGGGACTGGTAACGCACGCTGTCCAGCCCGCCGAGCCTTGCGGCAGCCAGCAGATCCAGCCCGCCCACGGCCCCCGCCGGAATGGTCAACCGCGCACCGCCACGGGCGGCGGCGTCGCGCACGGCCTGCTCGGTCTGCGGATCGGCCAGCGCGCCCACGGCGGCGATGACGCAATCGGTGCCGCCTGCCAGCAGGGCGGGGATATTCTGGCGCAGCGCCGCGTGCCCGGCGCATTCCGCCACAAGATCGCACCCGGCGGCGCGCAGCGCGTCCGGTTCCGTCACGAAGCGGTGCCCCATCGGGTCCGCCGGGACGCGGCGCACCAGAATCGCGGCAATCTCGATGGCCGGATCCTGCGCGGCAAGCCGGGCGACCGTCTGGCCGATGCCGCCGAAGCCGATCAGCCCGACCCGCATCTGTGCCTAGCCTTGCTGCGACCGCGCGGCATCCACTTCGCGGGCGCGATTTTCGCCGATGAAGAAGTCCGCCAGATGCGGCCGGATGACCAGTTGGGCGCGGTAGATGTCCTTCACCGCCGCCACAATCGTCCCACCCCGGCCCAGCAGCGCGTCGCCCATCTCGATCATGCGCAGGTTCGGCCAGGCCTTGGCGCGCACCCGGAACACTTCCTGCACGATCACATCGGCCGGCAGATCCGGCCGCGCCTGTGCGATGATCAGGATCATGCTGGCCGTGGAGCGCGAGACCCCGGCATGGCAATGCACCAGCAGATGCGCGTCTTCCTGCGGTTCGGCAATCAGCGTGCGGCCGAATGCCAGCACCTGTTCCACATGCGCCTGCATCGGCGGCGTGCCGCCTTCGGTGTCCTCGATCTCGTCCAGAAAGCGCAACTCCAGCCGCTCATGCTCGCCGAAACTGCCGAACGCGTCCGGGATCGCCCGGTCCGGGTCGAGGATTGACAGCACATGCGTCACCCCGCGCTCGCTATGCTCGGGCAATTCGTCGATGCCGCAGACGGTGATTTTCCACGGCGCAATCGCAGGGGCGGTCATGTCGGTTCCTCGCCTTGGGCAACCCGGCTGTGCCGGAGATCTGAACCGGGTGATATCGCGGTTGCGGCGGGAATGCACCCGGCGGCCTTGCCACGCTGCTATACAGGACTGCCGGAGACCGCGCTGGCCTGCCCGGCAAATGGGGTGGCTTCCGCCCGGCGGCAGGAGCGGCCAAGTTAGCATTTTACAGGAACATGCGGCAGGCCTTTGCCGGCGGAGTACCGAGTGAAGATGGATGACGTGCTGCAAGCGGCCCGAGCCTGGCGCGTGGGGGTGTTGTTCTCACAGACCGGAGCCACCGCGAGTGTCGAGCGGACCCAGTTGCAGGCGACTCTGCTGGCGATTGATGAGATCAACGCGGCAGGCGGTGTGCTGGATATGCCGATTGAGCCGGTGATCTATGACCCGGCGTCCGACCCCAAGCATTTTCGCAGCCATGCGGAACGTTTGCTGGGGCTGGACAAGGTAAGGCTGATTTTTGGCTGTTACATGTCCAGCACCCGCAAGGCCGTGCTGCCGGTGGTGGAGTCACATCGGGCGCTGCTGTTTTACCCGACGCTGTATGAGGGGTTTGAATACTCCCGGAATTGCATTTACACGGGTGCGGCCCCTAACCAGAACTCGGTGCAGCTCGCACGCTACCTGTTTGAGCATTATGGCAACCGCTTCCTGCTGATCGGCTCGAACTACGTCTATCCCTACGAGTCCAACCGGGTGATGACCGATCTGGTGCGGCAGGCGGGCGGCAAGATCGTCAATGAACTGTATGTGCCGCTGAGCGCGCGGGAGGAGCATTTTGCCCGCGCGATCAAGGAGATCGGCAAGACCCAGCCGGATGTGATTTTTTCCACCGTGGTGGGCCGCTCCACTGCCGCCTTCTACCGCGCCTACCGCGCGGCCGGGTTCGACCCGGTGCGGCAGCCCATCGCAAGCCTGACCACCAGCGAGGCGGAGGTGGCGGAGATGACGGCCGAGGATGCGGAAGGGCATATTACGGCCGCACCGTTCTTTGAAACGCTTGGCACAGCGGCGGCGCGGCGGTTCACTGCCGCCTACAAGGCGCGCTACGGGGCCGACGCCCCGGTGCCGGCCGCCGCCGAAGCAGCGTATTTTCAGGTGCATCTGGCCGCCGCCGCCATTGCCCGCGCGGGCAGTGCCGAGCCTGAACGGATTCTGCCCGAACTGGCCGAGATTGAAGTGGCTGCCCCGCAGGGCCGGGTGCGGATCGACCGGGACAACAACCACGCCTATTTGTGGCCACGCGTCGCAAGGCTGGATGCGCGCGGCAAGTTCCAGATTGTGTGGAACCCGGGCGTGCGGGTGCGGCCGGACCCGTATTCGGTGGTGCAAAGCCTCGGCGACTGGTCGTCGGACGGTATCGGGGTGCCGTCTGCCCTACCGGGCGCGGCCTGAGGGCGGCATGTCGATTCAGATCCTTCGCGATCTGCGCGGCTTGCGGGTGCAGGTGATCCACCCGCCGGACACCGAAGGCGTGGATCTGGTGGGCCATCTGCGCCGCATCGGCTGTCAGGTGGAGGCGGCGTGGCCCATTCCGGACCATGCCGACCATGCCGATGTGGTGGTGCTGGCCATCGACCATGAAAGCAAGGCGCCGATTCAGCGCCTGCGGCGGGGATTTGAAGGCATCCCCCCCACACTGATTGCCGTGGTGGGCTACGAAGACCCGTCCATCCTGCAGATTGTGCTGGAAATGGGCGTGCATGCGGTGATTGAACGGCCGGTGCGCCCGTTCGGGCTGCTGACACAACTGACGCTGGCGCGCAGCCTGTGGCTGGAGCAGCAGGAGGCAGCCAAGCGGTTGCAGAAGGCCGAGCGCAAGCTTGCCGGGTTGCAGAACATCCAGCGCGCCAAGTCTATCCTGATGACCGCGCAGGGGTTGACCGAGGAGGAGGCGCATCAGTCGATCCGCCGCAAGGCGATGTCCAAGCGGGTGCCGATAGAGGACATGGCGCTGGCGATCATCAACGCAAATGAGCTCTTGAACTCGGCGCAGAAACTCCCCTAACCTCCGTCCGTGGTTGCGCGCAACGCTGCGCTGCGCCGCGCGCCGGGGCACCAGTGTTGCTGCCCCGCATGGCATCGTAGCCAGGCAGGCCCGCAGGGGCCTTCCTGGCTTTTTTTGTTTTTGCCCCGGGCGCAGCAATGATGCTGACGCCCGACGAAGTGCCGCGCCCTGGCGCGTGCCGTGCTGCATCCGCGTGCCGTTCACACTTGGGGAGTAAGCTGCAATGTCGTTGGATCGCCGTTCACTGCTGAAGGCAGGTGCCATGGGCGCCGCCGCTATCACCGCGCCGTCGTTCTTCACGCGCAGCGCTGCCGCTGCCGAGACCATCAAGGTCGGCGTGCTGTTCTCGCTGACCGGCGGCCTGTCGATCATCGAAAAGTCGCTGGCCGACGCCACCATGATGGCGATTGCCGAAATCAACGCCGCGGGCGGCGTGATGGGCCGCAAGGTGGAGGCGGTGCTGGAAGACGGCGCGTCCGACCCCAAGACCTATAACGAAAAGGCCTCCAAGCTGATCGTCGGCGACAAGCTGGCGACTGTGTTCGGCTCCTACACCTCGGCCAGCCGCAAGGCGGTGCTGCCGGTGTTCGAGAAACACAATGCGATGTATTTCTACCCGACCTACTACGAAGGCTTCGAGTGCTCACGCAACGTGGTGTACACGGGCGCGGTGCCGAACCAGCAGCTGTCCAACTTCATTCCGTGGATTGTGAAGAACCTCGGCAAGAAGAAGTTCTTCATTGTCGGCTCCAACTACATCTACCCGCGCGAAATGGCCAAGGTCTGCAAGATCCTGATGAAGCAGAACGGCGCCGAGTTCGTGGCCGACGAGTATCTGGAGCTTGGCCATTCCGAGTGGGGCTCGATGGTCAACAAGATCAAGAACTCGGGCTGCGATGCCGTGCTGTCCAACGTGGTGGGCGACTCGGTGGTGGCGTTCTACCGCGAGTTCAAGAATCAGGGCCTGACGCACGACAAGCTGCCGATCTGCGCCACCGTGACCTCGGAAATCGAAATCGCCGCGATGGGCGCCGAATACGCGGTGGGCAGCTACACCTCGTTCCCGTATTTCATGGCCATCGACAGCGAGCGCAACAAGTCGTTCGTGGAGCGCTACCGCGCCTTCGTGAAAGACCCCAAGGCGGTGACGCATCATGCGCTGGAATCCTCCTATTTCCAGGTGTTCCTGTGGAAGCAGGCGGTGGAGAAGGCGGGGGCTGCCACGGCGGATGCCATTCGTGACGGCGTGCGTGGCCAGGAATTCGATGCGCCGAACGGCCATGTGACCGTGGACAAGGAAAACCTGCACACTTACCTGACGCCGCGCATCGCGCAGTGGCAGGCGGATGGGCAGGCCAAGATTGTCGATGCCTACCCGCAGCCGGTGGAGCCGCTGCCGTATGTGGCGTATGGCGAAACCAGCAGCAACCTGTTCTGCACGCCGAAGGGTCTGGACGCTTCCAAGCTGAAGAAGTCCTGATGCGGATGCGGCCCGCCGCCGGTTGCGGCGGGCCGCTGCTTCGCTGGACCTGAACAACAGGAACCTTGCATTGCTCGACGTCATCTTCATCGGACTGAGCCTTGGGTCCATCCTGCTGCTGGTGGCGCTGGGACTTGCCATCACTTACGGCGCGATGGGCGTGATCAACATGGCGCACGGCGAGATGGTGATGGTGGGTGCCTACACCACGGTGATGGGCGCGCTGTGGCTCAACCTTGGCTTTCTCGCCTCATTGCCGCTGGCCTTCGTGGTGACCGCCCTGCTGGGCTGGGCGATTGAGCGCGTTGTGGTGCGGCGGCTGTACGGAAGATTGCTGGACACGCTGCTGGCCACATGGGGCGTGGCCATTCTTGTGCAGCAGGCGGTGCGGCTGGAATTTGGCATGTCGTTCTTCGGTCTGCACATTCAGGGCCTCGGACCGGGCTTGCAGAACGTGAAAGTGCCTGAATGGATGACCGGCGTGGCCGGCATTTTCGGCAATCAGGTCAATATCTACCGGCTGTTCATCATCCTTGTGACTCTGGTGCTCACATTGGTGACGTGGCTTCTGATGTATCGCAGCGAAATTGGCATTCAGGTGCGCGCCATCATGCGCAACCCGCGCATGGCCGCCGCCTGCGGCATTGACGTACAGCGCATCAACGGGCTGACCTTCGCCTATGGCTCGGGGCTGGCGGGTGTGGCGGGCGTGATGATGTCCGGCTTCAAGACCGTATTTCCCGACATGGGCACGTCGATGGTGGTGGACGGCTTCATGGTGGTGGTGGTTGGCGGCGTCGGCAGCCTGTTCGGCTCGGTGTTGTCGGCGGGTCTGCTGGGGCAGGTGAATGGTGGCGTCGCCTCATTCACCAACGATATTCTGGCCCGCGCGGTGGTGTTTGGGCTGGTGATCCTGATCATCATCGTCAAACCCACCGGCCTGTTCTCGTTCAAGGGCCGCTGAGCATGATCACCACCCGCAATCTGGACCGCGCGGCCTACATCATTTTCATCGCGCTGATCCTGCTGGCGCCGCTCGTGTTGCAGGAATTCTGGCTGAACCGCATCGCCAAGTTTCTGGTGTTCGGTATTCTGGGCGTCGCGGTGTCGATCTGCTGGGGATATGGCGGCATCCTCAATCTGGGGCAGGGCCTGTTCTTTGGTGCCGGCGCCTACATGCTGGCGATGTCGCTGAAACTGGCCAGCAACACCAGCCTGCAACAGGGCTCCGACCAGCCAGTGCCTGACTTCATGCTGTGGAACGCCGAGCCCGGCGCACCGACCGAGCTATGCTGCATCAGCAAGGTCTCGTTTCTGTGGCTGCCGTTTCAGTCGCAATGGTTTGGCGTGGCGATGGGCGTGGTGCTGCCAATCGTGCTCGCGTTCGTGCTGGGCAGCATCGTGTTCCGCAAGCGCATCGCGGGCGTGTTCGTCTCTGTCATCACGCTCGCACTGGTGCTGCTGGTGCGCCTGCTGGTGATTGATGCACAGCCCGTGACCAATGGATTCAACGGGCTGACCGATCTGGGTACGTTTCAGGTGGCGGGCTTCGAGTTCGAACCGTATTCGCGCGCCACGTACTATCTGGTGGCCGGGTTTCTGGCACTGGCGCTGGTGGGCGGGCGATTGCTGGTGGAAACCCGCGCGGGGCTGATTCTACAGGCAATCCGCGACGACCAGAACCGTGCGCGATACCTTGGTTTCGATGTGCCGGTGTATCAGGTGTTCTTCTTCACCGTCTCCGCCGCCATCTCCGGCATTGCCGGGATGCTGTACGTGATTGTCGCCGAGTTCGCCTCGCCCACCTTCATGGATCTCAGCTTCTCCATCACCATGGTGGTGTGGGCGGCGTTGGGCGGGCGGTCGTCGCTGCTGGGGGCCTGCATTGGTGCGCTGCTGATCAATGTGGTCGCCGCCACGGTCAGCGAGACGCAGATGTTTGTGGAAGCGTGGAAGGCGATGATCGGCCTGGTATTCGTGCTGGTGGTATTGTTCCTGCCGCGCGGGTTGGCCGGGTTTGGGCAGGATATCGCCGAGGCACTGTCAGCCAGGCGCAAGCCGGCTGCGGTGGCCGAAGCGGAGGGCCGCACGCCATGAACGTGGCGCTGACGATTGACGGGATCGGCGTGTCCTTCCCAGGCCTGAAGGCGGTGGATGGCGTGTCGATGCTGATTCAGCAGGGCGAATTGCGCGTGCTGCTGGGGGCCAATGGCGCGGGCAAGACCACGCTGATGGACCTGATTTCCGGCAAGACCCGCAGCACCGAAGGCCGCGTTTTCCTGTTCGACACCGAGATCACCAACTGGGAACCGCATCGCATTGCCCGCGCCGGTGTTGGCCGCAAATTCCAGATCCCCAGCGTGTTTCGCGATTTCACCGTGCGCGGCAATCTGGATGTGGCGAGTTGCTCAGACCCGCGCGTGCGGGCCAATCTGGGCATCGGCATCTCTCGCGCGCGCCGGGCGCGGATCAATGAAGTGTTGGAACTGACCGGGCTGGCCGATGTGGCCGATGAGCAGGCCGCAAGTCTGAGCCACGGGCAGACACAGTGGCTGGAACTGGCGATGCTGATCGTGCAGGATCCGAAGTTGATCCTGCTGGATGAGCCCACCGCTGGAATGACGCAGGCTGAAACCCACAAGACGGCCGAGATCGTGAAAGGTCTGCGGGGCCAGCACACGATTCTGGTGGTGGAGCACGACATGGCGTTCGTGCGCGAGATTGCCGAGACGATCACGGTGATGCATCTCGGCAAGGTGCTGGCCGAAGGTGACATCACCGCCATCGAGAACAATGCCGATGTGCGCCGCGCCTATCTGGGTTCGCACGGCATTGGCGTGGAGGCGGCGTGATGCTGGCGATGCAGGGCGTGGATGGATTCTACGGCCGCAGCCACGCGTTGCACGGCGTGTCGCTGGCCGTGGCGGACCGCAGCATCACGGCGGTGCTGGGCCGCAATGGTGTTGGCAAGACCACGCTGCTGAAATCGGTGATGGGCCTGCTGGACCGCACACGCGGCGGCATCGCGTTGCAGGGGGCAGCGATTGGTGATCTGCCCGCGTTCCGCCGCGCCCGCATGGGCATTGCCTATGTGCCGCAGGGCCGCGAGATCATTCCGGATTTCAGCATCCGCGAGAATATTCTGATGGGCGCGTTCGCCCGCGCCGACGGCAAGCGCGCGATTCCCGATATCGTGCCAAAGCTGTTTCCCTATCTGGCGCAGAATCTGGACCGCCCCGGCGGCGTCCTCTCCGGCGGGCAGCAGCAGCAATTGGCCATTGCCCGCGCGCTGGCCGCAGGGCCGAAATTGTTACTGCTCGACGAGCCAACCGAGGGCATTCAGCCCAGCATCGTCGAGGAAATCGAGGCGCTGATCGTGCGCCTGAATACCGAGCTCGGCATCACGGTGATTCTGGTCGAACAGAACGTAGGCTTTGCCCGCCGCGCGGCAGACGCTTTCGTGATGATGGAGAAGGGGCGCGTGGTCGCCTCGGGCGCAATTGCCGGGCTGACCGACGATGTGGTGCACCGGCACATGGCCGTATGAGCTAACAGGAGAGTCACATGATTCACGGCGATATCAGCAGCAGTAACGACACCGTCGGCGTGGCCGTGGTGAACTACAAGATGCCGCGCCTGCACTCGCGCGAGGAAGTGCTGGCCAATGCCCGCAAGATCGGCGAGATGCTGATCGGCATGAAGCAGGGTCTGCCGGGCATGGATCTGGTGATCTTCCCGGAATACTCCACGCACGGCATCATGTACGACAGTGCCGAGATGTATGCGACGGCCTCCTCCATTCCCGGCGAGGAAACCGAGATCTTCGCCGAAGCCTGCCGCAAGGCCAAGGTGTGGGGCGTGTTCTCGCTGACCGGTGAGCAGCACGAGGAGCATCCGCACAAGGCGCCGTACAACACGCTGATCCTGATGAACGACAAGGGTGAGATCGTTCAGAAGTATCGCAAGATCATGCCGTGGGTGCCCATTGAAGGCTGGTATCCGGGCAACTGCACCTATGTTTCGGAAGGCCCGAAGGGTCTGAAGGTCAGCCTGATCATCTGCGACGACGGCAACTACCCGGAAATCTGGCGCGATTGCGCCATGCGCGGTGCAGAACTGATCGTGCGTTGCCAGGGCTACATGTACCCGGCCAAAGAGCAGCAGATTCTGATCTCCAAGGCGATGGCGTTCGCCAACAACACGTATGTGGCAGTGGCCAACGCGTCCGGCTTCGACGGCGTGTATTCGTATTTCGGCCACTCGGCGATCATCGGTTTCGATGGCCGCACGCTGGGCGAATGCGGTGAGGAGGACTACGGCATTCAGTACGCCGCACTGTCGAAGTCGCTGATCCGCGATTTCCGCCGCACGGCGCAGTCGCAGAACCATTTGTTCAAGCTGCTGCATCGCGGCTACACCGGCAAGATCAACTCCGGTGAAGACAGCAAGGGCGTGGCCGCGTGCCCGTATGATTTCTACAGCAAGTGGATTGCCGATCCGGAAGGCACCCGCGAGATGGTGGAATCCTTCACCCGCCCGACCGTGGGCACCGAGGAATGCCCGATGGATGGCATCCCCAACGAGTCCACGCTGCACCGCTGACTGGCGCATCCCCGGCCGCCCTGCGCGGCCGGGGCTATCCCGTTCCACGGAGAAGCCTGATGCTGCGTATCGAACGCGTGCTGGGCAGCCGCGTTGAGGCTGCGTTTGCTGGCGCGTTGCACGATCTGGAACATCACGGCGCAGTCGATGTGCTGCCGTTGGCCCCCGCCGATGTCAGCCGCCGCCGGATGCGGGCGCAGACCCGCGCGGGCGCGGATCTGGCGATTTCATTGCCGCGCGACCAGACGTTGTTCGATGGTGCCGTACTGTTGCTGGAGGCAGACCGCGCCATCGTGGTGCGGGTGAATGCCGAGCGCTGGCTGCAACTCTCGCCGCGTTCGATTGCCGATGCGGTGGAGCTTGGCTACCACGCGGGCAATCTGCACTGGCGCGTGCGCTTTGCCGGTGAGTCGCTGCTGGTGGCACTGGAAGCGCCGGTGGATGATTATGTGGCGCGCTTGGGCACCATGGTCAGCGAGCGCCGCGTGGCCGCGGCAGTGCTGGACGAGGGCGAGGCGGCATGATCAACTTGCTGCACACGGTGTGGCAGGCGGACAGTGCGTTTCCCAGCGGATCTTTCGCGTTTTCCGGCGGGCTCGAGGCATATTTCGCGCAGGCACCTGCTGCGGGCGCGGTGGCTTTGACCCATTTGATGCGCGATACGCTGGCGCAACGCTGGGCCAGCAGCGAATGCGTGGCGCTGGCGGCTGCGCATCGTGCAGGCGCGGATCTTGACGGTGTTGCAGCGGCGGATTTCGCCCTGAACGCGGCCACGCTGATCGAACCACTGCGCGAAGGCTCGCGCCGCAATGGCGCGGCGTTTCTGGCCGCGCATGACCGGCTGGGAACACAAGGTGCCGCCCGGTTGCGGGCAGCGTGCCGCAGCGGCGTTTGCAGCGGGCATCTGGCACCGATGCAGGGCGCGGTGTTTGCAGCCCTTGGCATGGACCTGTCCGCCAGCATTGCCGCCGCAGGGTACGCCGCACTTGCCGCCATGGTGAGTGCCGCCGTGCGTCTTGGCCGTGTGGGAGCCATCGAGGGCCAGCGCGCGCTGGCCTCCCTGCTGCCATTGCTGGTCGGTATTGCCGCAGCGCCGCCGCCTGTGGGCGCGGTGCCGGAAGGATTTCTGCCCCTGCTGGACATTGCCGCCGCGCGCCATGCCCGCGCCGCCATGCGGTTGTTCGCCACGTGATCCGGAGCGTTCGATGCTGCTGACACCGACCGAGATGGAACGCCTGACCATCTTCACCGCCGCCCAATTGGCCCGCCGCCGCCGTGCAAAGGGCTTGAAGCTGAATTATCCGGAAGCGGTGGCGATCATCACCGACGACATTCTGGAAGGAGCCCGCGAAGGCCGCTCGGTGGCCGAGATGATGAGCATCGGCTCCACCATCCTGACCACCGATGATGTGTTGCCGGGCGTGGCCGCCATGCTACCGATCTTGCAGGTGGAAGGCATGTTCGACGACGGCACCAAGCTGGTGACGGTGCATGACCCGATCCGCGCGCCGGAAGGGGCTGCCGCAGACTCGCTGGAACCGGGTGTGATCACCGCGCTGGAAGGCGAGATCGAACTCAACGCGGGCCGCCCGGCCGCGCGCGTGCGCGTGGTCAATACCGGCGACCGCCCGGTGCAGATCGGCTCGCACTACCATTTCTTTGAAGTCAACCGCGCGCTGGATTTCGACCGCGCTGCCGCCTACGGCATGCGGCTGGACATTCCCGCTGGCACCGCCGTGCGGTTTGAGCCGGGGCAGGTGCGTGAAGTGGCGCTGGTGGGCTTCGGCGGCAAGCAGGAACTCACCGGGCTGAATGACCTGACGCAGGGCGGCGCATTGGACGATTCAGGCCGCAGTGCCGCGCTGGCGCGTGCACAGGCTGAAAAGTTTCGCGGGGCATAGGGGGCAACCATGGTCAGCATTCCGCGCCGCGACTACGCCGCGCTGTACGGCCCCACCACGGGGGATTCCATCCGTCTCGGCGATACGTCGCTGTATGCGGTGGTCGAGCATGATCACGCGCGCTACGGCGATGAATGTCTGCATGGCGGCGGCAAGACGCTGCGTGACGGCATCGGCATGGCCACGCATGTCACCGCTGCCGGGGGCGCGCTGGATTTCCTGCTGTGCAACGTGGTGCTGATCGACCCGGTGCTGGGCATCGTCAAGGGCGATCTGGGCATTCGCAACGGCCGCATCGCAGGCTTCGGCAAGGCGGGCAATCCGGCGATCATGGATGGGGTGGACCCGCGCCTTGTTGTGTCGGCAGCGACCACGGTACGCGATTGCGAGGGGCTGATTGCAACGCCCGGCGGCATCGACGTGCATGTGCATTTCGATTCGGCGGGTCTGGCCGAACACGCTTTGGCCAGCGGCCTGACCACGCTGATCGGTGGATCGCTCGGCCCCATCACGGTCGGCATCGATTCCGGCGGCCCGTTCAATACCGGCAAGATGTTGCAGGCCAGCGAACAATGGCCGCTGAACTTCGGCTTTCTGGGCCGTGGCAACGCGCATCGTGGCCAGTCGCTGCGTGAGCAGTTGGCCACCGGCTGTCTGGGGCTGAAGATTCACGAAGACTGGGGCTCGATGCCCGCCACCATCGACTATTGCCTGTCGGTGGCGGACGAACTGGATTTTCAGGTGCAGTTGCACACCGACACGCTGAACGAGTCGGGGTTTGTTGAAGACACGCTGGCGGCCATCAAGGGCCGCACCATCCACATGTACCACACCGAGGGCGCGGGCGGCGGCCATGCGCCAGACATCATCCGCGTGGCCGGTGTGGCCAACTGCCTGCCGTCGTCCACCAACCCCACCAATCCCTACACCGTCAACACGTTCGACGAACATCTCGACATGACGATGGTGTGCCATCATCTGAACCCGTCGATCCCCGAGGACGTGGCGTTCGCCGAAAGCCGCATCCGCGCGCAAACCATCGCCGCCGAGGATGTGCTGCACGATATCGGTGCCATTTCCATGCTGGGGTCCGACAGTCAGGGCATGGGGCGCATCCACGAAGTGATCTGCCGCACATGGCAATTGGCCTCGAAGATGAAGGACCAGCGCGGGCAGTTGCCGGGCGATGCGCCGGGGCGCGGCGACAATGCGCGCATTCGCCGCTATATCGCCAAATACACCATCAACGCCGCGCGCACCTTCGGCATTCAGGACCATGTGGGATCGCTGGAAGACGGCAAGATTGCTGATATCGTGGTGTGGCGGCCCGCGTTTTTCGGCATCAAGCCGGAACTGGTCATCAAGTCCGGCTTCATCGCATGGGGCGCGATGGGCGACAGCGCGGCCTCATTGATGACCTGCGAGCCGATTTTGCTGCGCCCGCAATGGGGCGCGTTTGGCCGCGCCGCCCCGGCACTGTCTGCCTGCTTCGTGCATCCACTGTCCATCGAGGCGGGGCTTGCCCAGCAACTCGGACTTTCCAAAGCCCTGCTGCCTGCGCGCGGCACGCGAGGCCTGCGAAAGTCCGACATGCTGCACAACGATGCCTGCCCGGACATGCGGGTGGATCCGCAGACGTTTGACGTGTTCGTGGATGGCGTGCTCGCCACCTGCGAACCCGCGCGCACCGTGCCGCTGGCACGGCGGTACATGCTGCGATGACCGCCGCACGCATCGGCATTGGCGGCCCGGTCGGGTCCGGCAAGACGGCGCTGATCGAGGCGCTCATTCCGCGCCTGACCGCCAGCGGCGTGAACCTTGCCGTGATCACCAATGATCTTGTCACGCGCGAGGATGCCGAGCGCATCCGCCGTTCCGGCCTGATCGACCCGGCCCGCGTTGGCGCGGTGGAGGCGGGGGCGTGCCCGCACACCGTCATCCGCGAAGACCCCACCATGAACATGGTGGCCGGTGACGAGATGGAGGCGAAATTCCCCGGCCTGCAATTGCTGATCTACGAATCGGGCGGCGACAACCTGGCCTCCACCTTCTCGCTCGATCTGGTGGATTGGTGGATGTTCGTGATCGACGTGGCGGGTGGCGACGATATTCCGCGCAAGCGCGGCCCCGGCGTGCTGCGCTGTGACCTGCTGGTGGTCAACAAGATCGACCTCGCACCGCATGTCGGCGTAAACCTGCCGCGCATGCTGGACGAGGCGCAGGCGGTGCGCGGCGGCAGGCCGGTGCTGGCCACCAATTGCCGCCGCGGTGATGGTGTGGCGGAGATTGCCGCAGCTATCGACGCGGCGGTGCTGTTCCGCACCTGAGACAGATTGCCGCACGTCTGGGCTTCGGCGTGGCAGGCGGGCGCACCGCGCTGCTGGACCAGTACGTGCCATACCCGTTCCACATCACCCGCCCGTTCCATGCCAACCCGGCGCGGCCGGATCTGGCCACGCTGTATCTGCAATCAGCCTCGGGCGGGGTGTATGCGGGCGACGATCTGGCGCTGTCGGTGGCAGTGGGGCAGGGGGCGGCGGTGCATGTCACCACGCAATCTGCCACCATCGTGCATGAATGCCGCGATGCGGCGGCGCGATTGGCCACCTCGGCCACAGTCGCAGCGGATGGGTTTCTGGCCTACCTGCCCGACCCGCTGGTGCTGTTCCCGGATGCCGAGGTAGCGGCAGCGCTGGACATCACGTTGCATCAAGGTGCGCGCGCCATTCTGGCCGATTCGGCGGCGCTGCACGATCCGCGGGCACTGGGGCGGCCGTTTCGCCGCTTTCATGGCGCGATCACGGTGCGCGATGCCGATGGCGTGGTGCGGTTGAGTGATCGCGGCGGGGTAGACGGGGCGGCGCTGACCGGGCCGGGCGTGCTGGGCGGCTTCCGGGCCTGGGGGGTGCTGCTGGTGCTGGGGCCTGCGGCGCTGCTGCCCGATGCGGCTGCAGTGGAAGCGGCGGCCGAGGCGTGCGGCTGTTACGCCGGCGCGTCGGCGGCGCCGTCCGGGCTGGGGCTTGCGGTGCGGTTGCTCGGGCCGGATG
>CAIPHQ010000202.1 GCA_903864895.1 uncultured Rhodospirillales bacterium | reverse complement strand
GTGCATCAGGCCCGCTTTGTGGATTTGCAACCCGCCGATTTCGACCGGATGTTCGCCGTGCATGTGCGCGGCACCTTCCTGTGCATCCGCGCCGTGCTGCCCGCCATGCTGGCGGCCGGTTCGGGCGTGATCGTCAATGTCGCGTCACAGCTTGGCCAGATCGGCGGCATTGAACTGTCGCATTATTGCGGCGCCAAGGCGGCGATCATCGGCATGACCAAGTCGCTGGCCCGCGAGATCAGCAAACAGGGCGTGCGCGTGAATGCCGTGGCCCCCGGACCGATCAACACGCCACTGGCGATGAGCCTGTCCGAAGATTGGCGCCGCGCCAAGGCCGCCGAGTTGCCGCTGGGCCGGTTTGGCGAGCCCGAGGACATTGCGGCGACCATCGCCTTCCTCGCCTCCGATCAGGCGAAGATCTATGTGGGCCAGACGCTCGGGCCGAATTCCGGCGACGTGATGCTGTAACCGGGGGTGGCGCGCATGACCAAGACGGTTCTGATCACCGGCGGCGGCATCGGCATTGGCCGTGCCACTGCGCACGCCTTCGGTGCGGCAGGCTACCACGTGGTGGTGACCGACGTGCTGCCCGATGAAGGCGCTGCGGTGGTGGCCGAAGTGCAGGCGGCGGGCGGCACGGCGGAGTTTCATCTGCTGGACGTGCGCTCTACCGAGCAGGCCAACGCCGTGGTGGCGGCGGTGGAAGCCAAGCATGGGGCGATTGACTGCATCGTGGCCAATGCGGGCATTGCCCACAAGGTGCCGCTGGAAGAACTGACCGACGAGAAGTGGGACTTTACCCACGACATCGACCTGAAAGGGATGCTGAAGGTCATCCGCCCGGCGCTGCCCGCCATGCGGGCCAAGGGCACCGGGGCCATAGTGTGCATCTCCTCGATCATGGGCATCGCCTATGGCTGGGACCAGCATGTGGCGTATTCGGCGGCCAAGTCGGGCGTGATCGGGCTGATCCGGGGTCTGGCGGTGGAACTGGCGCGTGAGGGCATTCGCGTGAACGGCATCGCGCCGGGCTATATCCGCACCGCGCAATTGCTGAACGAGAAGCACTCGCTGGGCGCGGCGGGGGCCGACAAGGCGCATGAGATCATTCCGATGGGCCGCATCGGGCAGGCGGATGACATTGCCGATGTGGTGCTGTTCCTCGCCTCCCACGCCGCCCGCTACATGACCGGGCAGGTGCTGGTGGTGGATGGCGGCCTGCTGGTGGGCCGCTACTGACATGCCCGCTTCTGATATGTCCGGTGCCGCCGCCATCGACGTGAGCCAGCGCAGCGCGCTGCAAATCGGCGCCATGCTGGCCGCGCGCCTGCTGGATGCCGAGGAGGTGGCCGAGCGCACGCTGGCCGCCATTCGGGCGTGTGAGGATCAGGCGATCTTCACCCGCCTGACCGAAGGCCGGGCGTTGACCGAGGCGCGTGCGGCCTCTCGCCGCATTCGTGCGGGGCGGCCGCGCAGCCTGCTGGATGGGGTGCCGATAGCGTGGAAGGATCTGTTCGATCTGGAAGGCATCGTGACCACCGCAGGCTCGAAAGTGCTCGATCGTGACGCCCCGGCGCTGCGCGATGCGCCGGTGGTGGCGCGGCTGAAGACCGCCGGCATGGTCTGCGTGGGCCGCGTGAACATGAGCGAGTTCGCGTTTTCCGGCCTTGGCGCGAACCCGCATTTCGGCACGCCGCGCAACCCGCATGGCCGCGCGGGCGCGCGGATGCCGGGTGGTTCGTCCTCGGGCTCTGCCGTCGCGGTGGCGCGCGGGCTGGTGCCGGTGTCCATCGGGTCGGATACCGGCGGTTCGGTGCGCATCCCGGCCGCGTTCAACGGCATCATCGGTTACAAATCCTCCGCCGGGCGCTACCCAACGGATGGCGCGTTTCCGCTGTCGCGCACGCTGGACACCGTGGGTGTGCTGTCCCGCACCGTGGAAGATGCCGTGGTGGTGGATGCTGCATTGGCCGGGCAGGTGGGGCCTGCGCTGCGGCGGCGTTCGCTGGCCGGGCAGCAGATTGTGGTGCCCGGCAATATCGTGTTCGACGGGGTGGAACCCGCCGTGCAGGCCAATTTCGACGCGGCGCTGGAGCGGTTGGTGGCGGCGGGCGCGCAGGTGGAGCGGATGGCACTGCCGGTGTTTGACGAAATTCTGGCGCTGGGGGCCAAGCGCGGCACCATCGTGACCGCCGAATCCTTCGCGCTGCACCGTGAGCGCCTCGCCGGGCCGGAGGCGGAGCACATCGACCGCCGCGTGGTGGCGCGCGTGCGGCTGGGGGCGAATGTGGCGATGGCCGACTACGCCTTCATTTTGCAGGAACGCCGCCGCATCGTGGCCGGGTTTGCCGCGCAATTCGCCCCGCGCACCCTGTTCGCGTTCCCCACCGTGGCGCATACCGCGCCACCGCTGGACGCGCTGGAAGCCGATGACGACCTGTTCCTGCGCGTGAACATGCTGACGCTGCGCAACACCATGCTGGGCAATTTCCTCGACTGGTGCGGCGTGTCGTTTCCCAGCGGCACGGACGCGCAGGGCCTGCCCACCGCGCTGCTGCTGTCTGGCCTGCCGGGTGCGGACGACGACCTGTTGGCGGTGTCGCTGACGGCGGAGAGCATCATTCGGGGTGAAACCCCGTGATCTATCAGGAGAAGACCCAGTGACCGAAGCCTTGCCGCATGTGTTCGCGCCGCTCACGCTGGCCGGACACACCATGCGCAACCGCATTGCCATGGCCCCGCTGACCCGCCAGGTGGCGGAACCGGATGGCTCGCCGACCGACGAAATGGTGGCCTATTACGCCCGCCGCGCGCGTGGCGGCTGCGGGCTGATCATCACCGAAGGCACGTATCAGAGCGACAGCCACGCCTGCCGCGCCTATCTGTCGCAGCCCGGCATCGTGACCGAAAAGCAGGTAGCAGGCTGGGCCAGGATTGCCGATGCCATTCACGCGCACGGGGCCAAGGCCATCCTGCAACTGATGCATGGCGGGCGGGTGGTGGACCCGCATTGCCTGGCCCCCGGCCAGCAGGCGGTGAGCGCCAGCGACACGCACAGCCAGGGTTGGGTGCTGTATTCGGATACCAACTACGAGGCCGAGATTCGCGGCATCACGGGGCCGTGGCCGAAAGTGACCTTCAACCCGGCGCGGGCGCTGACGGTGGCGGAGATCCATGCCATCGCCGACGGGTTTGCCGAGGGCGCCGCGCGCGCGGTGGCGGCGGGGTTTGACGGCGTGGAGATCCACGGCGCCAACGGCTACCTGCTGTACCAGTTCATCCACACCAGCACCAATTTCCGCACCGACGCTTTCGGCGGCAGTGCGGCCAACCGCGTGCGCTTCGCCCGCCTTGTGTGTGAAAAAGTCCGTGCCGCCATTGGCAAGGACAAAATCATCACGCTGCGCCTGTCGCAGGACGGTGTGGACGATTTCGGTGGCGCGTGGGCGGGTGGCGTGGCCACGGCGCGCGAGATTGGCGCGGCGCTGAAAGGGGCCGAAATCGACGCGCTGCACTGGTCCAGCTTCAACTATGCCGACAACCGCGACCCGGCATCCGGCGTGCCGATGCCCACCGCGCTGCGGGAAGCCAGCGGCCTGCCGATGATCGTCAATGGCGGCATCGCGCAGGGCGCGGAAGCCGAGGCGGCGATTGCCAGCGGGGCAGGAGACATGGTGGCGGTGGGGCGGCCCATTTTCGCCAATCCGGACTGGCCGCAGATGGTGCGCTCGGGCCACCCGGTGGATCTGATGCCGTTCGACCGCAAATATGTCATCAAGCCGCCGCTGGACTACAGCTACGCCTATCCGGCCGACTACGCAGCGCCGGCTTGGTGATCTGACGGGAGGAGAATAATCATATGGCAAAAGAAATTCTGTGCGGCTTCGGCGTGGACGTGGATGCCGTGGCCGGGTGGCTCGGTTCCTACGGCGGCGAGGACTCGCCGGATGACATCTCGCGCGGCCTGTTCGCCGGTGAAGTGGGCGCGCCGCGCCTGCTGAAGCTGTTTGAGCGCTTTGACATCAAGACGACGTGGTTCATCCCCGGCCACTCCATCGAGACGTTCCCCGAGCAGATGCAGGCCGTGGCCGATGCCGGGCACGAAGTGGGCATTCACGGCTACACCCACGAAAACCCGATTGCGATGACGCCGGAGCAGGAAGAGGAGGTGCTGGACAAGTGCATCGGCCTCGTCACGCAACTGACCGGCAAGCGGCCCACCGGCTATGTGGCGCCGTGGTGGGAATTTTCGCGGGTTTCCAACGAGTTGCTGCTGAAGAAGGGCATCAAGTACGATCACTCGCTGATGCATCACGACTTCCAGCCGTACTATGTGCGCGTGGGCGATAGCTGGACCAAGATTGACTACTCGAAGAAGCCGTCCGAGTGGATGGTGCCGCTGAAGCGCGGCGTGGAAACCGACCTGATCGAGATTCCGGCAAGCTGGCATCTGGATGACCTTCCGCCGATGATGTTCATCAAGAAGGCGCCGAACAGCCACGGCTTCGTGAATCCGCGCGATATTGAAGACATGTGGCGCGACCAGTTCGACTGGGTGTACCGCGAATACGACTATGCCGTGTTCCCGATCACCATCCATCCGGACGTGGCCGGGCGCCCGCATGTGCTGATGATGCTGGAGCGTCTGTTCGCGCACATGACGCGCCATCCGGGCGTGAAGTTCGTGACCATGAACGAGATGGCCGACGACTTCGCGCGCCGCCATCCGCGCAAGACGTAAGCCGCTTCATGTGCGCCCTGTGCGGCGTTCTGGGAGGATCGGACCACTGGACCGACGTGGCCGCACGGCCCGGCGTGTTCACGCGCAACACCGATCCCTTGGAACGCCGCCGGGAACGCGCGCGGCGCGTATCTGTCGCCAACCGCATCCTGACGCAGTTCGGGATGCGGTTGTCCGACTGGCAGGGCACATCGTTTCAGTTATCCACGCTGACCGGCAAAACCGAACTGGTGGAAAACCTGTCGCATATCTGGGCGAGCGCGGAAAAACTTTCCGGCCGCGTCTGCGACCCGCTCGACCCCGCGTTGTTGCGGCGGCTGGAGGCGGCGCGTGACTGAGGCGATTCCGCAGTTCACGCCAGTGACGTTGCTGACCGGGTTTCTCGGCTCGGGCAAGACCACGCTGTTGCAGCGCCTGCTGGCCGATCCGTCGCTGGCTGATACCGCCGTGCTGATCAACGAGTTTGGCGAGGTGGGGCTGGACCACCATTTGTTGCAGCGCATCGACGACAATACTGTGCTGCTGCAATCGGGCTGCGTGTGCTGCACCATTCGTGGCGAATTGTCGGACGCCATGCGCGACCTGCATTCCCGCCGCAGCCGTGGCGATATTCCCCCGTTCCGGCGCTTGGCCATCGAGACCACCGGTTTGGCCGATCCGTTCCCGGTGCTGACCACGCTGCACGCCGACCCGGTGCTGAAGCACCATTTCCGAGTGGCGGGTGTGATAACCACCGTGGATGCGGTGAACGGCAGCGCGCAAATGCTGCGCTACGCCGAAAGCGTGAAGCAGGCGGCGGTGGCCGACCGGTTGGTGATCACCAAGACCGATCTGGCCGATCCTGAGCAGACGTGGAAGCTGCTGTCCACGCTGAAACAGATCAATCCGGCGGCGCGCATTCTGTATGCGGCGTCCCCCAATCTGGATACGGCGGCGCTGCTGGCCGATACGCCGTTTGATGCGGGGGCGCATGGCGACATGGTGCGGGAATGGTTCCATGAAGCCGGGCACGCGCATCATCACGATCATGCAGGGCACGACCCGAACCGCCACGGCAACATTCATGCCTTCGCGCTGACGTTTGATCGCCCGCTGGACTGGACCGTGTTCGGCATCTGGCTGACGATGCTGCTGAACCGGCATGGTGAGCAGGTGTTGCGCGTGAAGGGCATTCTGGATGTGGGCGGCGGCAGCCCGCCGGTGGCCATTCATGGCGTGCAGCATCTGGTGCATCCGCCCGTGCATATGCAGGATTGGCCGGAAGCGGCGCGGGCGTCACGCATCGTCTTCATCGTCAACGGCCTGCAGCGCGCAGACATTGAAGCCTCGCTGGCAGGATTCATGGCTTTGGCCAGCCCCGCGCCTGCGGCGGCCTGAGCACAACGGGAAGGAGAGCGGCATGGCCACCATCAATTGCGACATGGGCGAAGGCTTCGGGCTGTACCATCTGGGCGACGATGCAGCGCTGATGCCGCTGATTTCGGTGGCCAATGTGGCGTGCGGCTTCCACGCGTCCGACTTCAACCATATGCGCCGCACGGTGCAACTGGCCAAGCAGCACGGGGTGAATGTGGGCGCGCATCCCTCATTGCCCGATTTGCAGGGCTTCGGGCGGCGGGAGATGAAAATCTCGCGGCAGGAACTGGCGAATTGCCTGATCTACCAGATCGGCGCGCTCACCGGCTTCCTGAAGGCGGAAGGCGTGGAACTGCACCACATCAAGCCGCATGGCTCGCTCTATGGCATGGCCGCGCGGCAGGAGGAGATGGCGCACGCCATCTGCGACGTGGCGGATATTTTTCAGGTGCCGCTGTTCGGCATGGTGGGCACGCTGCATGAAAAGATTTATCCGGCGCGCGGCCATCGCTTCGTGCCGGAATACTACGCGGATCTGGAATACAATGATGACGGCGGCCTGATCATCACCCGCGAACACCCGCCGGTTGATGCCGCCCGCGCCGCCGCGCGCTGTGTGCGTGCGGTGCAGGAAGGCATGACGGAGACCGTCGGCGGCAAGCATATCCGCGTGGGCAGCGACACGATCTGCATCCACTCCGACACGCCGAACGCTGTGGAAGTCACGGCGGCGGTGCGCAGCGCGCTCTCGGCGCTGTAATGCGCACGCTGCTGATTGCCAATCGCGGCGAAATCGCTTGCCGGGTGATCCGTGCGGCCAAGTCGCTCGGCCTGCGCACGGTGGCGGTGTATTCCGAAGCCGACGCGCAGGCGCAGCACGTGGCGATGGCCGATGCGGCGGTGGCCATCGGCGGGCCGAAGCCTGCCGATTCCTACTTACGCATTCCGGCGATTCTGGAGGCGGCGCGTGCCACCGGGGCCGATGCGGTGCATCCCGGCTACGGGTTTCTGGCCGAAAATTCCGGCTTCGCGCAGGCGGTGGCTGATGCAGGGCTGATCTGGGTTGGCCCCGATCCGAAATCCATGGACGACATGGGCGACAAGGAGCGCGCGCGCCTGCTGGCCAAGGCGGCGGGCGTGCCGATTCTGCCCGGTTCGGCGCGGTTCGCCGTGGGGGATCTGGACGGTCTGGAAGAAGCGGCCGGCGAAGTTGGCTATCCACTGCTGGTGAAAGCCTCGGCGGGGGGTGGCGGCATCGGCATGCGGTTGGTGGCCAGCGAAGCCGATCTGCGCAAGATCGTGGAAGCCACGCAGGGCATGGCCGCGCGGTCGTTCGGTGACGGCACGGTGTTTCTGGAACGCTATGTCCGCAACGCGCGGCATGTGGAAATGCAGGTGTTCGGCTTCGGCGATGGCCACGCCATCCATTGCTTCGAGCGTGAATGCTCCATCCAGCGGCGGTTTCAGAAACTGGTGGAGGAAAGCGCCTCACCGGGGCTGACCGATGCTGCGCGCGCCGCAATGGCGGCGGCTTGCGTGGCGCTGGCAAAACAGGAGCGTTACCGCAGCGCCGGGACCATCGAATTCGTACTGGATGACGACAGCGGCGAATTCTTTTTTCTCGAGATGAACACGCGCATTCAGGTGGAGCATCCGGTGACGGAAATGCTCACCGGGCTTGATCTGGTGGCGATGCAGTTGCGGCAGGCGATGGGCGAACATCTCGGCCCCCTGTTTCCGCAGCATAGCGTGCAACGCAGCGGCCATGCCATCGAGGTGCGGATTTGCGCGGAAAATCCGGCCAAGATGTTCCTGCCGTCACCGGGCAAGATCACCCGGCTTGATCTGCCGCAGGCGGGCGGCGGTGTGCGGGTGGATACCGGGGTGCGCGCGGGCGATGCGGTGACGCCGTATTACGATTCCATGATCGCCAAGCTGATTGTGCATGCACCGACGCGCGATGCGGCAATTGGCAAGATGCTGTCGGCGCTGGACAGCACCGTGATTGAAGGCATCACGACCAATGTTGCCTTCCTGCGCCGGGTGATCGACCATGCGGGCTTCCGCGCCGGGCGGACGCTGACGGGATTCGTCGAGACGCACAAAGCGGAGTTGCTGGGATGATGCCGGGCTATCTGAGGGGGACGCGAGGATGATCTACGACGAACCGCGCTACATGCCCGGCGGCGACCGCTACATGCTGATCGAGTTCGGTAACGAGATGAACCTCGAACTGAACTTCATGGCGCAGGGTCTCGCGAGCGCCATCGTGGCCAACAAGATCAAGGGCGTGGTGGAAACCGCGCCCTGCTTCGCCTCGATGCTGATCCATTACGAGCCGGAAGATATCTCCTACGACGACCTGAAGCAGGAGATGGCGCGCCTAATTGCCAATCTCGGCCCGTCGGACAATATCGAACTGCCAAGCCGCCTGTTCTACTTCCCGACCGCGTATCTCGACCCGTGGACGAAGGCGGCGATTGACGATTACACCGCCAAGATCAACCCGGAAAAGGAATACGACGCCGCGTTCGTGGCGCGCCTGAACGGGTTGTCCGGGCCGGAGCAACTGGTGCGGGTGCATTCGGGCACCGAATACTGGGTGGCGTCGCTGGGCTTCTGGCCGGGCCTGCCGTTCATGATGGCGCTGGACCCGCGCTGTGTGATCACCGCGCCGAAATACAATCCGCCGCGCACATGGACCCCGCAGGGCACCGTGGGCATGGGCGGAGCGTCCACCGCGATCTATCCGGTGGCCACGCCGGGCGGCTACCAGATTTTCGCGCGCATCCCGATCCCGATCTGGGACCCCAAGCGGCGCTTTGCGGCGTTCGAGGACAGTATCTGCCTGTTCCGGCCGGGCGACCGGGTGAAGTTCGTGCCGGTGTCGGTGGCCGAGTTCGAGGATGTCGAGCGGCGGGTGGCCGATGGCAGTTACGAATACAATGTCGTCGGCTATCAGAAATTCTCCGTCTCCCAGTACAAGAGCTGGGTTGCGGGGCTTGATCGCACCAAGCGGTTCTGACGGGGAAGGCAACACATGCTTGAAGTGCTGAAGCCCGGGCTGGAAACCTCGGTGCAGGATTATCCGGGCCGCATCGGCTACTGGAATCAGGGCTTCCCGCCCTCCGGCCCGATGGATTCGTGGTCATTCCGGCTGGCCAATCTGCTGGTGGGCAACGCCGTGGGCGATGCCGGGCTGGAATGCCAGTACATGGGCCCCACGCTGAAATTCCAGCGCGCGGCCGTCATCGCGCTGACCGGCGCGGACATGGGGGCCAAGCTGGACGGGCAGCCCGTGCCGCTGTGGACCTCGGTGGCCGTGCAGGCCGGTCAGGTGCTGGAAATGGGCGCGGCCCGCGCCGGTACACGCTGCTATCTGGCCATTGCAGGCGGTATCGCCACGGAGGCGTGGCTGGGCTCACGCTCCACCTTCCATCAGGCGGGCGTGGGCGGCATGAACGGCAGCGCGCTGAAAACCGGCCATGTGGTGCCAGTGGCCGAAGGCCACGGTGTGGCCGGCCGCAGCGTGAAGGAAACTGCCCGCCCGCCCATCGTCACCGGCAAGCGCTGGGTGGTGGAGGTGTGCGCCGGGCCGAATGATGACTGGATTGATGAAGCCGGGCAGCAGCGGTTCCTGTCAGCGGACTGGAAACTGTCCTCCAAGTCCAACCGCACCGGCTTCCGCCTGGAAGGCCCGGAATGGACCTTCGCGCCCAAGGCCACCAACAAGCCGCCCGAGCACGGCAGCCTGCCATCCAACATCATCGACCACGGCTATCCGCTGGGGGCCATCAATCTGGCCGGGCAGACGCCGATCATTCTGGTGAATGACGGTCCCAGCATGGGCGGGTTCATCAACCCGTACACGGTGCCCTCGGCGGCGTTCTGGAAACTTGGCCAGTCCAAGCCCGGTGAGATTTACAACTTCAAGCAGATCAGCGTGGCGGAAGCGCAGGCGATGGCACGCGCGATGAAGGCCATCTGCACTGAATCCTCGATCGTCTGACCCAGGGAGAGCGTGAAATGACAACCGAGGTGCGGACCCAGACCGCCGGCAACATGTGGAAAGTGCTGGTCAAGCCGGGTGATGCGGTGAAGGCGGGCGATACGCTGTTCATCATGGAAGTGATGAAGATGGAAGTCGCCCACGAAGCCCCGGCGGATGGCACGGTCACTGCCGTGCATGTGGCCGAGGGGGCTGAAGGTCTGGACGCCGACGATCTGGTGGTCGAGATCGGCTGATGTCCTGGCCCGAGAGCATCTACACAACCCTGAAGGCGCTGGACGTGCGGCAGGTGGCCTATGTGCCGGATGGCGGGCACGCCACGCTGCTGCGCCTGCTGCACGACGACCCCGCCCTGCGCTGCGTGCCGCTGACCACCGAGGAAGAAGGTGTCGCCATGCTGGCGGGCGCATGGCTGGGCGGGCAGCGCGGCGTGCTGCTGATGCAGTCCAGTGGCGTGGGCAACTGCGTCAACATGCTGTCGCTGGTGCGCACCTGCCATTTCCCGCTGCTGACGTTGATCACGATGCGCGGTGAGTATGGCGAGTTCAATCCGTGGCAGGTGCCAATGGGCAGCACCACCGAACAGGTGCTGCGCCTGATGGACGTGCAGGTGCTGCGCGCCGATGTGGCGGAGGAAGTTGGCCCCACCGTCTCCGCTGCGGCGCGCATGGCCTATCTGGGCGGCACGCCGATGGCGGTGCTGCTGTCGCAAAAACTCGTCGGCGCCAAGGTATTCACGGAATGAGCGGTTTGTTGCCCCGCACGCTGGACCGCCGCGCGGTGGTGGCCCGCGTGCTTGCCGGACGGCGTGATCTGGCCGTGGTCTCGGGCCTTGGCGCGCCCACGTACGACGTGGCGGCGGCGGGCGACCATGAGCGGAATTTCTACCTGTGGGGTGCCATGGGCGGGGCCGCGATGATCGGCCTTGGCCTCGCATTGGCGCAGCCGGAAACGCCGGTGCTGGTGATTACCGGCGATGGCGAAATGCTGATGGGCTTCGGCGCGCTGGCCACTATCGGCGCGCAACGGCCCGGCAATCTGAGCATTCTGGTGCTGGACAATGGGCTGTACGAGGAAACCGGCGCGCAGCTCACGCACACGGTGCTGGGCACTGACCTCGCCAGCGTGGCGGCGGGCTGCGGCATCACCGACACGGTGACGATGGACCACATGGAGCAACTCGGCGGCTTTGCCGAACGGGCGCACCGGTTGGGCAACGCGCCCGCCTTCGCGGTGGCGCGCATTGCGCCGAGCCACGCGCTGAAAGTGCTGCCCACCCGCGATGGGGCGTATCTGAAAGCACGGATGCGGCAGTCGTTCGGACAGGATATCGGTTAACTGCCGCGCCTGCTGGCATCCCTTGCGGCCCTTCAGCTTGCCCTGTTTGCGGGAATTCTGGTGCGCACGGCCATCGTGCGCCCGTTTCTGGACATGCTGGACTGGCTTGATGCGTATCTGACGCTGCGGGCGCATGGCGGGTTGCTGGCACATCTGGTGTCGTTTCATAACGAACACCGGCTGCTGTGGATCCGGCTGCTGACCATGCTGGACGCGCGCGTATTTGCGTTCAGCGGTGTGCCCTTCATCGCTGCCAGCACGCTGGCGCTGCTGGTGGCGGCGGGGCTGGTGATGCGCGAAGCCGCACACGGTGCCGCCCCGCGTGGCAGCGGCATTGTCTGGCTGTTCGGCATGCTGTTCGTGACCTTCGC
>CAIPHQ010000201.1 GCA_903864895.1 uncultured Rhodospirillales bacterium | reverse complement strand
GTAGCTCGTCAGGCTCATAACCTGAAGGTCATAGGTTCAAATCCTATCCCCGCAACCACCGACAGTTGACCCCCAGGAACATACGTTCCTGGGGGTTTGTCGTTTGGTACACCCGCGCGGCGGTGTTGGCTCAAGGCCATCGCGGCCGCTGGCTGCGGGTTGGCATCACTGGCCTGCGCCAGCGTCAGGATGGTCGCCAGATCGCCGTGCAGATCGGCCGTCATGCCATCCGCTGTCCCTTCCTGCGGCGTCAGCACCACCCGTTCGATCAGGCTGCCCAGCGTGTTGGCGGCCTCCGTGCTGATCGCCGGATCGGACAGGGCGGTGACCAGATCGCCGACCTTGTGGCGGTAGATCTCGGCGGCGCCGGGATGCAGACGGACGGCCGGTTGCGGCGCTGCGGCAGCGGCCAACTGGCTGGTCAGGCTGGCCCTGCGTGTCTCGAGATCCTGCAGCCTTGCCTGCACGGCAGCACTCCATGCGCCGTTCTCGATGGCCTGCAGCACGCCGTCGAGGCGGCGCTCCACATCCTTCAGGGCCGCACGCACGCCGTCTACCGCATCGGCGGCTGCCCGATGGGCTTCGGCGGCTTCCTCGGCAAAGGCCTGCACGAAGGCGGCGACGATCTGCGGGTCGAGCATGCGGTCGCGCAGTGCCGACAGCACGCGCGTCTCGATGCGCTGGCGGCTGATCGTGCTTGTGTTGGCGCAGGTGCCCTTGCCGCGATGCGCGGCGCAGCCGTAGCGGTCCTGCGCCACGATGGTGAAGCCCGCACCGCAGCACCCGCAGGTCAGCAGGCCGCTCAGCAGGAACTTGCGGCGATGCGCCCGGTTGAGCGGCTGGCAGGTGTCCGTCTGGGCCATGCTGAACTGCAACTGTGTCTGCCGCGCC
Source organism: uncultured Rhodospirillales bacterium (assembly GCA_903864895.1). GTDB lineage: Bacteria > Pseudomonadota > Alphaproteobacteria > Acetobacterales > Acetobacteraceae > CAIPHQ01. The sequence continues at coordinate 5,759 of CAIPHQ010000201.1, read as the reverse complement.
CGGGCTGCTTCCCACAGCGCCTGATCGATGATGCGCAACTCGGGCACGGCGACCTGCTCGCGCTGCTCCGCCGCATTGACCCGTGCCACCCGCCGGCCGGTGCCGGGATCCTTGACGTAGCTGCAGCGGTTCCAGGTCAGCTGGCCGATATACAGCGTGTTGTTCAGCACACCGGTGCCGCGATCCACCTGACCCCGGATGGTGGTATCGCCCCAGGGCCGCCCGCCCGGACCCGGCACACCCTCGGCGTTCAGGCACCGGGCAATCTGGCGCGGTGAGTGGCCGGCGGCATAATCGCTGAAGATGCGGCGGATGATGGCCGCTTCGCGCGGCACGATGCGCCGCTCCCCGGCCTCCTTTGCGCCCGGTGGCGGCGGCACCACCTCGTAGCCATACGCCAGACCGCCGGGGATGCGCCCGGCCCGGGCGCGGCCCAGTTGTCCGCGCCGGGTCTTGTCGCGCAGATCGGACAGCGTCATCTGCGCCATCGTGCCCATGATGCCGATATGCATCTGCGTCAGCGCGCCGATGCTGCTGGCATGCACCTGAATGCCCAGGAAGGTCAGCCGGTCGAACATCGCCGCCACGTCAGACAGCTTGCGGCCCAGCCGGTCCACCGCCTCGCACACCACCACGTCGAACAGCCGCCGCTGCGCGTCGGCCAGCAGCTTCTGGAACCCCGGGCGCATGGTGTTGGCCCCGCTGATCGCCGCGTCTTCATAGCGGCCCACCACCGTCCAGCCCAGGGCGGTGGCGTAGCGGCGGCAGACTTCGACCTGATCCTCAATCGAGGCCTGGCGTTGGATCTCGGTGCTGTAGCGGGCGTAGATGACTGCGCGCATCGTTCAGACCTTCGGCTGGCTGGTCTTGCTGGCGCCACGGTTTGCCGTCCCGCGGCGCAACGCAAGCAGATTCGCCTGGTACGCGGCTGACACGGCCTGCGAGGTGGCGTGGTTATAGTAGCGCTCCGACGTGGCCAGCGTGCTGTGCCCCAGAATCTGCATGTTGAAATGCGCGTGAGCCGGGTCCTGGGTGGCCAGCGACGTCGCGGCGCAGTCGCGGAACAGATGCGGATTGACCGGATGCCCGAAATGCGCGCGGGTCACCTCGGTGATCCGGTTGTAGATGGGGGTTTCTCGCATGGTGCCCCCATCCTTGTTCACCCAGAGCCGTGATGTACTGCTTGCAGAAACGAAACCGGGCAGCCCGGCCAGCAAGACCGGCCGGTAGGCAGCGAGGTAGGTTTCCAGCGGATCGGACAATGCTGCAGGGACGGGGAATTCCAGCGCACGCCTGGTCTTTGTCTCTTCTGCCGGAAAGCAAAGTACGTATAGCCCATCCACCAGGATCAGGTGCGTGCCGATGGTGATCGAGCAGAAATTCTTCACCCGCAGCGGACGTGCCGCGAGCAGGCTGACCATCAGGCCGTCGCGATAGCGGGCTGCACGGCGCACTGGCGTGAGCGCGGCGTTGGCTTCGGTCTGCCGCATGTGCTCGATGCCACAGTCAAACAGCGCCTGTGCTGATACCAGCCGGTCGCGCTTGTCGCGAACCGGTTCGGCCGTCCGCTTGAGGCTGTTGTGGATTGACCAGAGCCATGAACAGTCATCGGACGGTGCCATCACCTCTGCCGCTCGGGCCAGCGCCTGCAGATTGGCGACAACGGTGTACGGGGCGCCGTGCGTGCGGAGATCCGCCACGTAGCGGGCAACACGCTGCGGCGTGATCCGGCTCTCCGGCGCGGCGGCGGTGTCCAGTTCGCCAATGCTGTCGAGCCAGCTGAGCCAGCGCCCGTAGCCCTTGATCGTATTGGTTCGTGTGGCTGCGGCCCAGCCCGCGACCCGGCCAATGCCGTCCAGAACCGATCCGGGCTCGGACGCCATTTGCCAGGCCTGCTGGTCGGCCAGCGGCCATGCCTCGACCTTCCACTGGTGGCGCATCCCGGCCCCCCGGCTGATCTGCGCCGCCCTCATGAGCGCGCTGCCTTGCGGCGGGACGCCGCCGCTGCCGGTTTGGCCCGCAGCGCCAAGATATGCTCGTCGAAATGCGCGACGGCCGCCCTGGCCTCCAGACTGCAGTATGTCTTGATTGTGGTGTTGAGGGATTTGTGGCCGAGCAGGAAGCGTACTGCGGCGTAGTTGCCGTGACTGTGCTCAAGCTGGATCTTGGCGGCGATGTGGCGGAACAAGTGCACATTGACGTGCAGGCCCAGCCGATCACGGATGGTGGCCGTGATCTGCATTGCCAGCCGCTCGCGGCTCTTGGGGCGGTCCGCGAGGCCCGGGAAAAGCCACGCCGAATCGGTGGTCAGCAGCAGTCTGCGATAGCGGGTCATGTACAAATCAAGCAGACTAATTGTCGGCGGCTTCAGATTGACCTCGATCGCAACGCCGTTCTTGACGCGGGCGCCAGGGATTCGAAGGCAGACTCCGCCATGGCGATCGCGCAGCAGGTGCTCATTGACATTCAGTCGGGCCAGATTGTCCCGGCGCATGCTGGTCATCAGCAGCAGTTCGATCGCCAGCGCAGTTTGCACAAGCAGCGCCTCGGCCTGGGCCGGCTTCGCATCGCTCGTTGCCGCACGCACGAGGTGCTGCGGCAGGGTCAGCAGGGCAGCCAGATTGCCCGGATTGTCGAATTGACGCAGGCGGTCGCGGCTCTTGTCGCAGATGCCGGTGCCGGGGTCATCAAGGTTCTTGCAGAAGCGCTGCAGGGTGGAGATCAGACTCGCATCGGCCTTGACCCAATGCCGCGCCACCGCGAGCAGCATGCGGGCGATATCATAGGCTTGCTCCTTCGACTCGTTCGGCGCGCGCTTGAGGATCACGTTCAGGCCCGAACGCACCAACGGCTCGGTGAAGGCGTCCTTCAGCATGCGGAACGCCGCCGGGTCCGCGCCCGCGATGACCAGAGCCGACAGGTAGGCGCCCAGTTGATGGCGGCGCGCCAGAATTGATCGCGGCTTGAGCGGGCGGCGGTCCAGCACGCTGAGGCTGTCTTCGCCAGCCAGCGAGGCCAGATGCGCATCGATATCCGCCTTCAGCGATGCCGGGAACTTGTCCCACCCGATGAAATGCGTGCGGCTATACGACGGCACGGTGAGCAGCTGCGCCGGCCAGCCGCGCTTGCGGCTCACCATGCGATTCCAGATGACGACAGCACGGCGATGCGCCTTGTGCGGCATCCGCATCACGGTGTTGCCGGTCAGCTCGGCCAGAAATTCGGCCGATACAGCGTCGTTGACGTCATCGGGGTCGATGTCACGATCGCTGCAATAGCGGGCAAGGCGTGACAGCCCGATCCGGCCATCAGTTGCATCCATGCCGCCGAGTAGCACGGTCCAGGCAGGACGGAACGGAACGCCCGCGCGCGCCGGAACCTTGATGATCCCCGTATGCCGCAGGGCGAAACGGGTATGGCTCAGGGCATTCCGCCACGACGACTCCTTGAGCCCCGCCATGGCCGGGCTGAAGTCCTTCAGGCGCTTGCTCAGATAGGCGGGGTCGGCCGGCATGTCGTGCAACGTGTGGCCCATCGCCCGGGACACGGTGCGCAGGGCGCTGGCGATGGCAGGCACCCTGTAGGTGGGCAGGCTGCCGTCAGCGGCGATCCGCGCGATCACGTCGGCCATCCTGGCCCCCTTGCCGAGCGGCTGCGGCTTGAACGGCAGCTCAGGCTGAGTGTCAGTCTTGGTCATGTCATCCCCGATGTGGTCAGGTTGGGACAGGCGTGCCATAGCATGAGAACGCTACATCATAAAGAATAGCCTTCGATGAAGGGACGTCCTCACAACAAGAAGGACTCACGTGGACCGGACTAGACATTCCTGGACGCGCGGGACCCGGAGATCAGGCTGCGGTTACAGTAGGCATCCAGTGCTTCAACTGGCACACGGACACTGCTTCCGAAGCGATAGACCTGCAGATCACCGCGCTCGATGAGCCGGCGGACGGACTTTGCCGACAGTTGCAGTACATCGGCGGCCTGCTCGACGGTCAGGCAACGCACGCGCAGTTGGGACTTCGAAGTCATGGCCTATTGCTCCTCGGGTTCGGATGGGGGCGGTGCGCCGGTGGTGGAAGCGTGCAGGGCTTCACGCGCCGCCTGACGGGCCAGCAGCCGTGCCAGCGCATGCAACCCCGCGATGGCGGCCTGCTGGCGCAGCCGCAGGGCGTCGTGGGGTGGCTCGATGCCATCGGGGCCGGGCGGCGTGGTGCTGGCCGATGCGCGGGATGTGCTGCTGCCTGTCATGCGGCCAGAGAGCCGTCACGACTGCCGGATGTAGATGGGCAGACCCGTGGTGCCGCATCGGGATTCCGTGGGTTGCCACGGAATCCCGCTGTGTCAGTCATTCGCGAATCGATTTGTAGAATTCCGTGGGCTGCCACATAATGGGCTCATGGCCCGCCCGTTATCCGTGCAGCAGTATCAATCGCTTGTCAGCCACTGGCGTTCGGCGCTGGCGGGTTTGAAGTTGACGGCCAGCGCGGCCGCGAACCGGCGTGCCGTTGCGAAGCTGCTGCAAATCTCGGCGGGCAAACTGAAGCCTGCCTTGCGGCAGCGATTCGAGGCGGCCACCGAGTCGCTCTGGCCTGCCCTGGCCGCCGCGCAGCACGCGGAGTCGCCCGACGTGCGCCCCGATGCCCTGGATGGCTGGATCGAGCGGCACCTCATCACGTCCGGCCCCGATCTGCTGATCACCCGGGAAGCCCGGTTGCAGGCCATGGCCCACATCCGCGACCGGCGGCGGCGTGCGCACCGTGGTGATGATCAGACCCGGTCAGCGCGGATCGCGATGGCGCAGGCGGATTGGGCCGCGTTGCAGCAGGTCCGGCGAGCGCTTGCGGAACAGGCTGCCGCCGATGGCCGACCCGAGCGGCACATCTCGCTCGGCATGGCGCTGGCGTATGTGGTCAGGGCGCATGTTCAGGGCATCCCGCCCGCCCGGACAGCAGCGAAGGGGCCGGGGTACAAGACGAGGAAGCCCGCAAGGCGCGACACGACAGCGCCGCCGGATGAGCTGGATCTGTTCTCGCGAACCAGTTGAGAGCCGAGCGGGACGTTACGACACGAAATCACACGTCATGTTGCGTTCAGCAAGATCGTGTCCCGCGTTTCCTTCACTCCAGCCGGAATCGGCCAAAACCTTCGCTGCCGCCTTTGCCAGCATGCACCCGCTGCCCGATCGCCAGCATGGGCCAGAGCGCCCTGTCCAGATTGCCCACCCCTAGTGTGCCGATGATCGCCGGCATTTCAAACGTGCGTGCCCCGCGCCCCGAACGGCGATCGACCTGATGAGATTCCAACCCGGCCATGTCGTACTCCACCCGGGCCCATGCGTCCGCCAGCGAAGCCCAATCCACGTCCAGTTCCACATCCTGCCAGCGCGACAGCCCTTCGACGCGCCGCGCGAGGCGGGCGAGGATGGTGGCCGGGCGGTCCAGCGGGTTGTCGTGTTCCGCGTTCATGGGCGTCAGGAACCTGATGTCGGCATGGGTCCTGGGGGGCGGAACGCTGATGCCCTCCTCCGCCCGCAAGTTGATCTGGCAGGCACTTTTTTTCGGCACGAACACGCTGGCGTCCTGATCGTGCCAGTCGATCCGGTGCTGCACGACGCACGCCAGCGTGTGGCTCATCGTGGCCGACCAGTCGACCGCCATGCCGAACAGGGTCAACGTGATCTCAAGATCGTCGCCTCTTGCATCTGCCGCCAGAACGTACGGTTTCGGCAGCCCGTTTGGGCCGATGCGGTACTGCTC
>CAIPHQ010000200.1 GCA_903864895.1 uncultured Rhodospirillales bacterium | reverse complement strand
TGCCACCACGCCAGCCCACGTCCTTCGGCCACGCGGCGATAGGCGCAGGACGGCGGCAGCCAGTCGATCTCGCGGAGTACCTCGGGGGTGAGTTGCACGCAGTCCGGCACGTGGCGGCGGCGGGTGGCGTATTTGCTGCAACCGCAGCTGTGCAGGTCGAGCAGGCGGCAGGCGACGTTGGTGAACGACAATTCGCCGGTGTCTTCATGGCGCAGCTTGTGCAGGCAGCAGCGGCCACAGCCGTCGCACAGCGATTCCCATTCGGCGCGGGTCATCTGGTCCAGCTGCTTGCGCTGCCAGAATGGGGTGGGATCGGTCATGGCCGGGAGCCTAGCCGGTGGCGGCCGCGGCGGCTACCGCCCGGCGTAGCGGGCCAGTGTCTCGCTGAGCGGGGCGGCACCGGGATTGCTGGCCTCGTTTTGCAGCACGATCTGCTGGGCAGCCAGCGGGCGGCCGTAATAGGCCTGATTCCAGCCGGTCTGCGAGCTTATCAGGCTGCCTTCGAACGAGATGCCGCCGTACAGGCCGCGCGTGCGGGCAAATGAGACGATATCGGCCTTGAACGCGGCGGTGGTGGCCCCGGCAACGCCCGCGCCATAGGCGGCGACGGCCACCGAGGCGTCGGCACCGATCTGGAACTGGCTGTTCAGCAGCGCCTGAAAGCCTTTGTCGGTCAGCACGATGAACACCACTTCGCTGTCCTGCACGCCGATTTGCAGGCCGAAGCTGCCGCTGCCGATGTCGTAGAAGGCGGGGGCCGACCAGCCATTGGCACTGCGCCCGACCAGTACGCATTGGCCGCCCTCACCGCCGACGAAGAACCCGGCCTTGAACAATTGCGGGCAGATCAGCGCACCCTTGGCCTTTTGCAGGAAATTGCGGGCGTCGTTCTGGCTGGCCGGGGCGAACATGTCCTGCACCGCCAGCGTGGCGCGATCAACCAGCGATTGCTGCTCTGTCTGGCCCGCACCGGGCTGTGAGCAACTGGCCAGCGGCAGGGCGAGCAGAATGGCGGCGGCGGCGGCGAACAGACGGTTCATACGGCAACTCCAGCGATGAGATGTGCGCCCCCGGCCGTCATATCATCGCTCGGGCGTGACCGGGCAAGGCCTGTCCTCGGCTGGGGGAGACCCGAGGCTGGACGGCCCGGTCCGGGTGCGCGACAAGACTGGCATGGCCGAGCCTCCTGACATTGTGGTGCTGACCGGTGCGGGCATCAGCCGCGAATCCGGTCTGGCGACGTTTCGTGATGCCGATGGCGTGTGGGCGAAGCTGCGCATTGAGGACGTGGCGGCGCCGGAGGCGTTCGCGCGCGACCCGGCGCGGGTGCATGAGTTCTACAACGCCCGCCGCGCGCAATTGGCCGATGCGGCGATAGCGCCGAATGCGGCCCATCTGGCGCTGGCCGAACTGGAGCGGCGCTGGCCGGGCGGATTCCTGCTGGTGACGCAGAATGTCGATGACCTGCACGAGCGCGGCGGCAGCCGCCGCCTGCTGCACATGCATGGTGAACTCAGGCGCGTGCGCTGCCTGCGCTGCGATGCCGCGCAGGCGTGGGACGCCCCGCTGTCGGTGCAGACCGCCTGCCCGGCCTGCGGGCTTTCGGGGGGGATGCGCCCGGATATCGTCTGGTTCGGCGAGATGCCGTACCACATGGATCGGATTGCGGCGACGCTGCGCCGCTGCGGGTTGTTCATCGCCATCGGCACCTCCGGCCACGTCTATCCGGCGGCGGGATTTGTGGCGGAAGTGGCCGGGCGGGCGCGCACGGTGGAACTAAATCTGGAGCCGTCCGAAGTGGCCTCGCACTTCGATGAAGCGGTGCACGGCAAGGCGAGCGAGGTGGTGCCCGCATTCGTGGCGCAGCTGCTGGCGCAATGTCGGCGGTAGCGGCACAGCTTGCGGCGGAGATGGCGGCGGCGCGGGCCTGCACTGTCTGCGCTGGCCTGCCGCTGGGCCCGCGCCCGATTCTGCGCGGGTCGGTCACGGCGCGGCTGCTGATCATCGGGCAGGCGCCCGGCACACGGGTGCATGAGACCGGCATTCCCTGGAACGACCCGTCGGGCGACCGGCTGCGGTTGTGGCTGGGGATGGCGCCGGAGGCCTTCTATGACGAGGCGAAGGTCGCAATTCTGCCCACCGGGCTGTGTTATCCGGGGCGGATGAAGAACGGCGGCGATGCGCCGCCGCGCCGCGAATGCGCGCCGCTGTGGCATCCAAGGCTGCGCCCGCTGTTCCGTGACGTGCGGCTGACGCTGCTGGTGGGGTCGTATGCGCAGGTTCAGGAATGGGGCAAGGGCGAAATGACCGCGCGCGTCCAGAGGTTTGCCGCGCATTTGCCGGGGCTGTTGCCGCTGCCGCATCCCTCGTGGCGCACGGTGGGGTGGGAGAAGCGCAACCCGTGGTTCGCTGCCGAGGTGCTGCCCGCGTTGCGCGCGGCGGTGGCTGCCGTGCTGGCCTGAGCGGCGGCTACTCGGCTTCCTGTTCCAGCGCCTCGATCTCGGCATCACTGAAGCCGAAATGATGGGCGACTTCGTGGATCAGCACGTTGCGCACGAGCGCGTATAAATCCTCGCCTTCCTCGATCCACTCCAGCAGGATCGGCTGGCGGTAGAGGAAGATCAGATCGGGCGCGCGGGCAATATCGCTGGTGCTGCGCAGGTGCAGCGGCGTGCCGCGATACAGGCCGCTGAGTTCATAGCCCGATTCGATGCCCATTTCGTCCAGCGTGGCATCATCGGCCATTTCCTCTACCGCAATGCCGACGCCGCGCACGTGCTCGCGCAGCCGGGCCGGGATGGCCGCCAGCGCATGTTCGGCCAGCGCCGCGATGTCGTCGAGCGACGGCGGGGTTGTGAACTGGGGCGCGGTGGACAGATGATCTTGCATGGCGCCACCTGCGCACGCCGCCGCAGTGGCGGTCAAGGCAACTGACCGGGAGACTGGGATGCTGGCGAAACTGACTGCGGCAGAACGGGCGGCGCTGGGCCATAGCGTGCCGGCGTGGGAGATGGCGGCGGGGCGGGATGCGCTTGTGCGGCGATTCAAATTCGCCAATTTCTCGGAGGCGTTCGGGTTCATGGCCCGTGTGGCGCTGCTGGCCGAGGCGCAGGACCATCATCCGGAATGGTCGAACGTGTACAATCGCGTCGAGATCCTGCTGACCACGCATGACGCGGACGGGTTGAGTGCGCGCGATGTGCGGCTGGCGCGGGCCATCGACCTGATTGCGTAGGCGGCGGCCCTGAGCGGCACGCCAGGGTTTCCCGAGCGGAGTCTGCCCGAGCGCAGCCTGGCCGTGCGCCGCGCGGCAGCGCGGCTGTGTGCGCGGCTGGGCTGGGTGCCGGTGCATGAAGTGCCACTGCCGAACGGGCGGCGGGCGGATATTCTGGCGCTGCGCGGCGATGGCGGATTTGCCTGCATCGAGGTGAAATCCGGGCTGCGGGATTTTCAGACCGACAGCAAGTGGCCCGAGTACCG
>CAIPHQ010000199.1 GCA_903864895.1 uncultured Rhodospirillales bacterium | reverse complement strand
GGCTACGGCTGCCGACAGGCCCATCACCACTTCAAACAGCGCGTCGTCGCCCGCGTGCATCACCTGGCCCACAACGATGCCGACCACGCCCATCACGGATCCGACCGACAGGTCGATGCCGCCGGTGATGATCACCGCCGTCATGCCCAGCGCCATGATGCCGATGAACGAGAAGTTGCGGGTGATGTTGAAGAAGTTTTCCTGTGTGCCGTACTCGTTGGGATAGCGCAGGCTCATCAGCCCCATGATCAGCGCCACCGCCAGCGCCACCCACAGCGCCTGGTTGGAAAACAGACGTTGCAGCGTCGTGCGTTCCTTGATGCCGACGACATCGGAAATCGACGAACTGACGTTGCCGGATGCAGCCGGGCGGGAGGGTTCAGGCGGCATGGATCGCTCCCGTGATCAGGCCGGTCACTTCCTCCGGGCTGGATTCGCTGATCGGCTTTTCAGCCACCTTGTTACCGCGCCGCATGACAAACACGCGGTCGCAGACGGCAAACACGTCCGGCATACGGTGGCTGATCAACACCACCGCAACCCCCTGATCGCGCAGGCGGCGGATCAGGTCGAGCACCTCCGCCACCTGCCGAACCGAAATCGCCGCCGTCGGCTCGTCCAGCAGCACGATCTTGGAGTTGGACAGGCGCGTGCGCGCAATCGCCACAGCCTGCCGCTGTCCGCCGGACATGCGGCGCACCAAGTCGCGCGGGCGGGTTTCGCTTTTCAGTTCGTTGAACAGTTCCGCCGAGCGCTCATACATCGCGCGGAAATTCAGCAAATCCATCAGGCCGTAGCGGTTCTTTTCCTCACGGCCCAGAAACACATTGGCGGCGGCGGTCAGGTTGTTGCACAGGGCAAGGTCCTGATAAACAATCTCGATGCCCTTCTGCCGCGCCTCAACCGGCGCGTGGAACACCACTTCCTGACCGTCTTCCAGAATAATTTTCCCACTTGTGGGTGGGAAATTCCCCGCGATAATTTTCACCAGCGTGGACTTGCCGGCGCCGTTGTCGCCCATCAGGCCCAGAACTTCACCGGGCTCCAATGTCAGATTGACATCGGTCAGGGCCCGGATGGCACCGAAGCTTTTCGAGATGTTCCTGAGTTGGAGCACCGCCACTTTACGTTTCCGATCCCCGGGTTGCCGGGTGCTGTTGCTTGGACGAGCCGACGATATGACCCCGGATGCCTCGCTGTCGAGACACCCGTAGGATCATCAGAATTCCGGATCACGCGATACGCAAACTGCCGCTGACGGTCAAATCTATTTGTCTGAAAAATAGTTTTCACGCCCGTAAAGCGGCGGTTCCGGCATGGTCCAAGGCCAGCGCCTCGGTCAGCGCCACGCCAAACACGGCGCGCGCCTCGGCAGCGGACAGCAATCCGTCCAGCACGTCGGCGCGCACCGCTTCGGGGTCGCGCTGCATCGCCGGGCCGTAGCCGCCACCCGCCGGACCTTCGCACTGAAACCGGTCGCCGCTGCGCACCCGGCGGTACGGCGATTTGGACGGCAACGCCGATTTGGTGTTGCCCGACATCAGCCGCATCGTTGCCGTATGCCCGTCGCCGCCCCCGGCGAAGCCCCACGGCCGGTAGGTATGGCCATCGCCTTCGATGGACACGCCGCCATCCGTCAGCATCTCGAACTCACGGATCGAGCCCAAGCCCCCGCGCCAGCGCCCAGCACCCACAGCGCCATCGCGCAGTTCATAGCGGCGCACGCGCAGTGGCAGATGCGATTCCACGTCTTCCACCGGGTTGTTGCGGGTGTTGGCGAACAGCGTGTCCACCGCGTCCATCCCGTCGCTGCCCTGCCGGCCGCCATAGCTGCCTTCGAAGATTTCCATGTGCACCCACGGGCCATCTGCGGTCTCGCCCGAGAACGCCATCACCCGCAGATTGCCGATGCCCGCCGAAACCCGCTCCGGCACCACCTGTGCCAGCGCCTTCATCACCGTGTCCGCCAACTGGTTGCCCGGTGAGAAGCGGGCGATGGTCGGGGCCGGGAAGATCGGGTTGGCCAGACAGCCCTTCGGCGCGATGATGGTGATGGGCCGGGTCAGACCCTCATTGACCGCGATATGGCCGAAGATGGCGGTGTCCAGCAGGATCGAGCGAATGGTCAGCCACACCGCGATATCCACCGTGCCTTCAAACGGCATGTTGATCGGCCGGTCGCTTACCTGCGGCGCAGTGCCGGTCAGGTCCACGGTCAGGCTGTCGCCCGCGATGGTCACGCTGGCCTGAATCCGCAGGTCGCGCCGGGCGGGGTCGTCGCTGTCCTCGAACCCGTCGATGAAGGTGTGGGCGGTCCATGTCCCGTCCGGCAGGGCGGCGATGGCCTGACGCATCAGTTTTTCGGTGTGTGCCAGTGCCGCCTCGCAGGCCGCCTCGAACGTCTCCAGCCCATAGCGGCCAATCAGGTCCAGCAGGCGGTCTGCGCCGATGCGCGCGGCGGCGACCTGCGCTTCCATGTCGCCGACCACGAGGTCGGGCGCGCGGATGTTGTCGCGCAGGATGTGCCATACCGCATCGTTGCGCCGCCCGGCGTCGAACACCTTGATGGCCTTGAATTGCAGCCCCTCGGCATAGGCGTCGATGGCGTCCACGATGCCGCAACTGCCGGGGGTCAGCGCCCCGATGTCCAGATGGTGCGCGGTGGTGGCGGTGTAGCCCACCAGCGTCTCGCCCATGAACACCGGCACCACGAAGGCCACATCCGGCCCGTGGCTGGCCCCGCCATACGGGTCGTTGTGCATGATGATATCGCCGGGCCGCAGCACGTCGCCGCGCGCGGCCAATTGGCGGGTGATGCCGCGGATGTAGCCGGGGATGGGGCCGGATTGCAGCGGTGTGGACTGCGCCGATTCGGCCAGGCCCCGCCCGTGGCGGTCCACGATGGCCGCGCCGAAATCCTCCGACTCGCGGATGATCGACGAATGCGCCATGCGCATCAGCTTGAAGCCCATCTCGACCGAAATGGTCTCCAGCGCACCGTGAATGACGCTGACGGTCACGGGGTCAATCATGCTCACGCTCCCAGCCGGATGATCAGGTTGCCGTCCCGCAGCGCCGTGATGGTGGCACCGGGTGGAACCACTGTCGTGGTATCGGTTTGCAGCACGATGGCGGGGCCGGGAATGGCCTCGTCCAGTGGCAGGCGGTCGCGCTCATAGCGCGGTGTGTCGAACGCCTGCAGCCCGTCCTTGGTGCGGAACACGCAAGGCGCGGTGCGCGCGAGCGCAGCGGCCAGCGAGCCGCCTTCCGGGGCGGGCACGGCCTGCAGTTTCTCGCTCGGGGCACTCGCTGTCAGGCGGGCGTTGACGATTTCCACCGGCTTGTCCGGGAAGGCGTGGCCGTATTCGGCGGCGTGGCGGGCGTGGAAGGCGTCAATCATCACCTTGGCCGCCGCCGCATCCAGCGTTCCGGCCGGAACCTCCACGCGCAGTTCGTAGCCTTGCCCGAAATAGCGCAGGTCGGCGGCGCGGGCGAAGGTGGCCAGCGCCGGGTCGATGCCGTCGAGCCGCAGTTGCGCGGTCAAGTCTTCTGCCATGCTGTCGAAATCGGCCCCCAGCACCGCCGGGTCCAGCCGGTCGGAGCGGGCGAACACGGTGCGGACCGTGTCGTATTTCAGGTCCGTGGTCATCAGGCCCATCGCCGAACAGATGCCGGGATGCGCGGGCACCAGCACCTCCGGAATGCCCAGAATGGCCGCCACTTCCGCGCCATGCAGCGGCCCGGCCCCGCCGAACGCCACAAGGCAGAAATCGCGCGGGTCCAGACCCTTTTCCACGGTGCGGGAGCGGATGGCATTGGCCATGTTGGCATTGATCACGGTCAGCACGCCCTCGGCAGCTACCTGCCGGTCGAGGCCGAGTTGTGCGGCCAGATCGTCGATCACCCGGGCGGAGGCGGCTTCATCCAGCGTCATGCCGCCGCCGAGGAAGTGCGCCGCATCAAGACGGCCCAGCACCAGATTGGCATCGGTCACGGTCGGCAGCGTGCCGCCACGCCCATAGGCCGCCGGGCCGGGCACGGCACCCGCGCTGCGTGGGCCGACGCGGAAGGCCCCTGCGGTGTCCAGATGCGCAATCGAGCCGCCGCCCGCGCCGATGGTGTGAATGTCCAGCATCGGCACCAGAATCGGGTAGCCGCCGATTTGCGTATCGCGCGCCGCCGACTCGATGAAGCCGCCGTTCAGCACGATGCCGATATCGGCCGAGGTGCCGCCAATATCGAAGGTGATCAGGTTGCGGCGGCCCGAAAGTGCCCCCGACCACGCCCCGCCCAGCACGCCCGCCGCAGGCCCGGACAGCAGCGTGAGCACCGGCAGCGCGCCAATCAGCGCCGCCGTGGCGATGCCGCCATTGGAGCGCATGATGCGCAAATCCGCCGTCAGTCCGCGCGCGGCGAGTTCGTCGGACAGGCGCGCGATGTAGCGGCGCACTTTCGGGCCGATGAAGGCGTTCATCGCGGTTGTGGTGAAGCGCTCGAACTCGCGGAATTGCGGGGCCACGTCCGACGACGTGGTCACGAAGCAGTCCGGATATTCCTCGCGCACGATGGCTGCTGCGCGCTTTTCATGGCTGGGGTTGAGGTAGGAGAACAGGAAGCACACCGCGATGGCTTCCACCCCGGCGGCCTTCAGTTCACGCGCCGCCTGCCGCACCGCGTCTTCGTCCAGCGGTTCCAGCACGGTGCTACGGTCGGCGGTCAGGCGCTCCTTCACCGTCAGGCGGTGGCGGCGCTTGACCAGTGGCTGGCTCTGCCACGGGATTTCCTGCCGGATAGAATAGTGCTGCGGGCGCTGGTGGCGGCCGATATGCAGCACGTCGCGGAAGCCTTCGGTGGTGATCATCCCGGCTTCGCAGCCGTTATGTTCCAGCACCGCGTTGGTGGCGATGGTGGTGGCGTGCAGCACGGTGTCGATGCTGCCCAAGGGTACGCCAGCCTTGCCGCAGAGTTGCTCCATCCCGGTCATCATGCCGCGCGACGGGTCATCGGGCGTGGTGGAGACCTTGTGGATGGTCACCTGTCCGCTGCCGGTGTCGGCAAACACCAGATCGGTGAAAGTGCCGCCCACGTCGATTCCGATCATCCGCATAAAGCCGGTCCTGTCCCATTCGCGCTGGCGGGAGCCTAGCGTTTCCTGGCGGGACTGCAACTTGCGTGCCGGTGGAACCGCTGGTCAGGCCGCTGCGGACCCCGGGATCAGAATGTATCCGGCACCGCGCACCGACTGGATCAGCCGCGTGCCGCCGTCACCATCGCCGAGCTTGCGGCGCAGGCTGAACACCAGTTGGTCAATGCTGCGATCATCGGGCCGCCACGGGCGGCGCAGGGCAACCTCACTCAGGCGCTCGCGGCTGACCGGTTGGCCATTGGCCAGTGCCAGTTCCTGCAGCACGGCGAATTCTGCTGCTGTCACCGGAGCCGGGCGGCCATCCTCGCCGGTCACGGCACGGCGGGGGATGTCGAGCTTCCACTGGCCGAATTGCGGCAGGGGCGCCGGTTGCGGGGCAGTCAGGGCAGGGGACGACTCGGCCATTGAGGCAACGGTACGCGGTTGGGCGCGCCGATGCACGGCGCGGATACGCGCCACCAGTTCGCGCAACTGCGGCGGCTTGGCCACGTAGTCGTCCGCACCAAGCTCCAGCCCCACAATCCGCTCGGCTTCCTCGCCGCGCCCGGACACGACGATGATGCCGCAATCCCGCAGCCCGACCAGCCAGGCGATCAGTTCCACGCCGTTTGTGTCTGGAAGTTCCAGATCGACCAGCACCACATCGGGCATGAAACTGGCCTTCAGTTCCATGGCCTCGGCGCCGGTCTGCGCCCATGCCGTGCGCATCCCCGACCGCTCGATAAACTTGAGCAGCGTCTCGGCCACAGGGGCGTTATCCTCGATCAGGAGGATCCTTGGATTGGGCAGAGTGGCTGACACTTCGTTCGGCATGGCTCCACGCGAGTCGTTAATTTCTGCTGATGCTTCACCACTGACCAGCCAATTCGACAGCGATTAACCACAATTTACCTGCGGGTGCTTAAAGGCCGCAACCCCGTGTGTGTCGTTGATCACATGAGGACAGTTAGTTGTATGGTTTTCCAAAGCTAAAAAATATATAAAGACAATTAATAATTCTGACCGCCACCAATCTTGTATCATATTCCGCATTGGTTGGGACATAGGGATTGTTGCCCGTTTGCCGCCAGCTATTCCGCACGCCGCTGCGTTGTGAGCCATGCGGTGGCGCTGTTAACATGGTGCCGGACCGGACCAGGGGAGGGCGGGCGTTGAGCACTTTGAGCTATGTCAGCCGGGCGACCGGCAAGCCATTGATTGGCGAGACCATCGGCCAGCACCTCGATCGAACCGTTGAGCGCTGGGGCGGCCGTGACGGGCTGATCGTGCGCCAGCAGAATGTGCGGCTGACATGGCGGGCCTTGCAGGCACGGGTGGACGCAATGGCAGCGGGCCTTTTGGCGCTCGGGCTGAAACCCGGGGACCGGGTCGGCATCTGGTCGCCCAACAATGCCGAGTGGGTCATCACCCAGTTTGCCACCGCCAAGGCGGGGTTGATTCTGGTGAACATTAACCCGGCCTACCGGATCCATGAACTCGACTATGCGCTCAATCTGGTGGGGTGCCGCGCACTGGTCACGGCCACTGCGTTCAAATCGACGGACTACGCCGCCATTCTGTCCGCGCTGCTGCCGGAATTGGCCAAGTCCGCGCCGGGCAAGCTGCAAGCCGCGCGGGCGCCGTCGCTGCAGATCGTGATCCAGATCGGCGCGCACAGCATTCCGGGCAGCTTCGCCTTCGATGCCGTGTCCGGCATGGGTGGGGAAGCCGAGCGGGCCGCGCTGATCGAACTCGCCTCACGGCTGCAATTCGATGACCCGATCAACATCCAGTTTACCTCCGGCACCACCGGATCGCCCAAAGGGGCCACGCTGACCCACCACAACATCCTCAACAACGGCTACTTCACCGCCGAGGGGATGCGCCTGACCGAGCAGGACCGGCTGTGCATTCCCGTGCCGCTGTACCACTGCTTCGGCATGGTGATGGGCGTGCTGGGCTGCCTGACGCACGGGGCGGCGATGGTGTTCCCCGGTGAGGGGTTTGACGCGCTTGCGGTGCTGGAAACGGTGGCCGAGGAGCGGTGTACGGCGCTGTACGGCGTGCCGACCATGTTCATCGCCGAGATGTCGCACCCGGAATTCGCGCGCTTCGACCTGTCGAGCCTGCGCACCGGCATCATGGCCGGCTCACCCTGCCCGATTGAGGTGATGCGCAAGGCCATCGCGCAGATGCATCTGCGCGACATCACCATCGCCTACGGCATGACCGAGACCAGCCCCGTGAGTTTCCAGACCGGGCTGGACGCGCCCATCGAACGGCGGGTGTCCACGGTCGGCACGGTGCATCCGCATCTGGAATGCAAGATTGTCGATACCGAAGGCCGCATCGTGCCGGTGGGCACGCCGGGCGAGCTTTGCACGCGCGGCTATTCGGTGATGCTTGGCTATTGGGGGGATGAGGCGCGCACCCGCCAGTCAATCGACGCGGCGGGCTGGATGCACAGCGGCGATCTGGCCACCATCGACGCCGAGGGCTACTGCGCCATCGTCGGGCGAATCAAGGACATGGTCATCCGCGGGGGCGAAAATGTTTATCCGCGTGAGATAGAGGAATTCCTCTACCAGCATCCCAACATAGTGGACGTGCAGGTGTTCGGTGTGCCGGATGCCCGCTTCGGTGAAGAGGTGTGCGCCTGGATCAAACTGCGCGCGGGCGTGACGATGACCGAGGAGGAGGTGCGGCAGTACTGCCGTGACCAGATCGCTTACTACAAGGTGCCGCGCTACGTGCGCTTCGTGGAGGAATTCCCGATGACCGTGACCGGCAAGATGCAGAAATATTTGATGCGCGCGGCGATGGAAAAAGACATTGCAGCACGCTGACACAGGGGCGCGCGATTTGATGCCCGGCGTTTCGGAGTGCCATTGCCATGTTTACCAAGGTTGCAGCGCTAGCGTCGGCCATCGGCCTGTTCGCCTGTTCGGCGGTTGGCGTGCGTGAGTCCGAGGAGCCAAAATTCACCGTCGCGGCCAAGCTCGGCTTGGTGGAAGTCCGCCAGTACAATGCACGCATCGCCGCTGAAACCGTAGTCACGGGTGACGAGATGGCGGCGCGCAATGCGGGGTTCCGGCGGCTGGCGTCCTATATCTTCGGCGCCAATCACGACCACGCCAAGATCGCCATGACCACGCCGGTGGCGCAGGACTCCACCGGGAGCAAGATCGCCATGACCGCCCCGGTGGCGCAGGCGCAGGATGGCCCCGGACAGTTCCGCATCCGCTTCTTCATGCCGTCCACCTATACCCTGGCGACGTTGCCGGAACCGGATGACAAGGACGTAAAGCTGGTGACCGTGCCGCCCGAGACGCTCGCGGTGCTGCAATTCTCCGGCACGCCCACCCCCGATGCGGTGGCCGCGCGCACCGGTGAACTGGTGACGGCGCTGGAAGGCAGCGCATGGCGGCCTGCCGGTGCACCGGTGGCATGGTTCTTCGACCCGCCCTGGACCGTGCCCGGCCTGCGCCGCAATGAGGTCGCGATTCCAGTCTCACCAAACTAGGCACAAGCCGCGCGCTTGAAACCCCGCCCGTCCGGCGCTCTACTGAGAGCAACAAAACCGGAATGCGGGAGCAACGGACATGGCGGCGGCGAATAACTATCCCAAGCTGCACAATGCGATGTGGCCAGGGCTGGTGGGCAAGGGCTCGGACTCGGAACCGGCGATCAGTCTGGACACCATGATCGCGCTGACCGCCGCCGCCGAGGTGGACGGGCAGAAATTCGAAGGCATCGACATCTTCGCCGCCGATCCGCACACCAGCATCGACGCGACCAAGGACGACCTGAAGGCGCTGGCCGCCAAGGTGCAGGCGCATAACCTCGTCATCGGCTCCATCGTCGCTCCGGTCTGGCCGCCGGTGGGCGGCGGTTCGGCGATGGGCACGGCGGACGAACGGGCGCTGTTCGTCAACAACGTGCGCAAAGCCTGCGTGATCGGGGCCACGCTGCGCGACCTGGGCGTGCGGCATTACGGCGTGATCCGCATCGACACCGCCACCGGCGTTGATGCGTGGGCGGCGGACCCGGTGGTCAATACGAAGTTGATGGCGCAGACCTTCCGCGAAGCCTGCGACGTGGCTGCCGGTTTCGGCGAGCGTCTGGCCGCCGAGGGCGAGATTTGCTGGGGCGGCATGCATGGCTGGAAGCACATGCTGAACCTGCTGGAGCAGACTGACCGCCCGAAGGTGATCGGCTTTCAGGCCGACATGGCCCACACGCTGCTGTACACGCAGGGCTACAACGCCCCGGAAAACCGCATCGTGAAGCCGGATTTCGCGTGGGATCGCGCCGATCTGGATGCGGCGCTGAAGACCATGACGGACGCGCTGCGGCCCTGGACCATCGATTTCCACGTGGCGCAGAACGACGCCACCGTGAAAGGCATGGGCAGCCACGACAAGACCGGCCGCCACTGCATGCCGGATGACCCGAACGGCAAGCTGAACATCGCGCACGACGCCGGGTTCTGGCTGCGCGGGGCCGATGGCAAACCCACGCGGGCATTCCAGCACATGTGCTGGGACGGCTGCATGTTCCCCAATGACACGATGATGCTGTCCGATACCTGGAACAAGATTCTGGGTGCGATGATTGCGGTGCGCAACGCGCACGGCTGGCACGCCTGAGGGAGACGCAGACATGAGCAGCAAACAGCCGCTTCGCGTCGGCATGGTGGGCATCGGCTTCATGGGCCGCACCCACAGCAACGCCTTCCGTCAGGTCAGTCAATTCTTTGATTTGCCGCGCCGCCCGGTGTTGCAGGCCATCTGCGCGCGCAGCGAAGGCCCGGTGCAGGCGTTCGCCGAAAACTGGGGCTATGCCAGCCACGAGACCGACTGGCGCAAACTGGTGGCGCGCGATGACATTGACCTGATCGACATTGCCAGCCCCAACGACACGCATCTGGACATCGCGCTGGCCGCTGCCGCCGCCGGCAAGATGGTGATGTGCGAAAAACCGCTGGGCCGCTCGGCCGCCGAGTCACTGCAGATGGTGGAAGCGGTGGAGAAGGCGGGGGTGGCCAACATGGTGTGGTACAACTACCGCCGCGTGCCCGCCGTCACTCTGGCCAAGCAACTGATCGACGAAGGCAAGCTGGGCAAGATTTTCCACTACCGCGCCAAGTTCCTGCAGGACTGGACCATTTCCAAAGACCTGCCGCAGGGTGGGGCAGGCCTGTGGCGGCTGGACAAGAGTGTGGCGGGCAGCGGCGTGACCGGCGATTTGCTGGCGCATTGCATCGACACCGCCATGTGGCTGAACGGCGGCATCACCGAGGTGTCGGCGATGACCGAGACCTTCATCAAGGAACGCACCCACACGCTGACCGGTGCGGTGCAACCGGTGACCATCGACGATGCCAGCGCGTTTCTGGCCCGCTTCGACAATGGCTCGCTGGCCACGTTCGAGGCGACCCGCTACGCGCGCGGCCACAAGGCGCTGTACACGCTGGAAATCAACGGCGAAAAAGCCTCCATTGCGTGGGATCTGCACGACCTGCACCGGCTGCAGTACTTCGACCACAGCGAATCCGGCCGCACGCGGGGCTGGCACAATGTGCACATCACCGACGGCGACCACCCCTACATGAAGCACTGGTGGGTGCCCGGCCTGCAAATCGGCTACGAGCACACGTTCATTCATCAGGCGGCGGATTTCATCGCGGCGCTGGATGGCGGGGCTGCGGCCAGCCCCACGTTCCGCGAAGGCCTGGCCACCGACCGGGTGACGGATGCGGTACTGGCCTCGGCCGAGTCGCGGCGTTGGGAGAGTGTCACGGGTTAATCCCGTTAATTCCCATTGACGAAATCGGAAATACGCGCGATAGTCTGCGCGACCACCTTACCGAACCTGAACCTTGGGGCGCCCCGCAACGGGCGCCCTGATTTTTTACAGCGTGCTGATGGCCTTCAGCACCTCATCCGGCCGCTCGGCCAGCAGCATATGCGCCGCCCCCTCCAGCACCGTCAGCCTCGCCCCCTTGATGGCAGCGGCCAGCGCTGTCGCGGCTTTCAGCGGGGTCATCACGTCGCGGTTGCCCTGCACGATCACGGTGGGGCACGCCACGGACGCAGCGGCGGCCGCGCCGTTCGCGTAGGTGTTGCAGGCCACCAGGTCGGTGGACAGCAGGCCGGGGGCGGCGTGTTCCAGCACGCGTTCGGCGGCCCCGGTCATCCACAATCCGGGGGCCTTGCAGTTGCCCAAGGCCGCGCCGAAGCCGTGGCCCCAGCGGGATAGCATCTCGATCGCCTCGTGACTGTTGGCGGCGGCGGCGTTCAGCAGGTCCGGTGCCACCGGCATTACCGCCGTGGTGCCGATCAGGCCCAGTGCCCGTACTCGGTCCGGGTGGCGATGGGCGGCTTCCAATGCGGCCAGCGAGCCCATGGAATGCCCGATCAGGGCTGCCTGCGCAATTCCGGCGGCGTCCAGCAGCGCGGCGATCCAGTCCGCCATCGCTTCAATACTGGTCAGCGGTGCGCCGCCCGACTTGCCGTGGCCGGGCAAGTCCACCGTCAGCACGGCGCGGCCATGATGCGCCAGATAGCGGCTTTGCAGCGCCCAGACCGAGTGGTCGAGGCTCGCGCCATGGATCAGCACCATCGCCGGGCGCGTGACATCCAGCGCCACACCGCCGGTGGCGATGTGGGACGTGTGGCCGTGAACGTCGATCTGCACCGGGTCAACCCTTCTGCGAGGCGCGCAGCGCCTGTGACAGGTCGGCGATGATGTCGGCCGCGTCCTCGATGCCGACCGACAGGCGGACCATGTCTTCGCCCACGCCCGCCTTGGTGAGTTGCTCGGCGGTCATCTGTTGGTGCGTGGTGCTGGCCGGATGGATCACCAGCGTCTTGGCGTCGCCCACATTGGCCAGATGCGAGGCGAGGCGGACGGTTTCGATGAATTTGCGCCCGGCCGGGCGGCCGCCCTTGATGCCGAAGCTGATGATGGACCCGGCCCCCTTGGGCAGTACGCGTGCTGCCAAATCGTGGTCGGTGTGGCTGGCCAGGGTGGGGTGCAGCACCCATGCCACGGCGGGATTTGACCCGAGGAACTCCAGCACTTTGGCGGTGTTTTCCACATGCCGTGCCATGCGCAGCCCCAGCGTTTCCACGCCTTGCAGCAGATGGAACGCGTTGGTGGGCGAAAGGCACGCCCCGAAATCACGCAACCCCTCGGTGCGGGCGCGCATGATGAAGGCGGCGGGGCCGTATTGCTCGGTGAAGATCAGGCCGTGATAGCCGGGGTAGGGGGCCGACAGGGTGGGGAACTTGCCCGAGGCATCCCAGTCGAAGTTGCCGCCGTCAATCAACGCGCCGCCGATGGCAATGCCGTGCCCGCCAATCCATTTGGTGATGGAGTGCATCACGATGTCGGCACCCAGTTCGATCGGGCGGCACAGGTACGGGGTGGCGAAGGTGTTGTCGATCAGCAGTGGCACGCAAGCCGCATGGGCAATGTCCGCCACCGCGCGGATGTCCAGCACTTCCAGACCGGGGTTGCCCAGCGTCTCGCCGATCACAAGCCTTGTTTCCGGGCGGATGGCGGCGCGGATACCGTCCAGATCGCGCGGCTTGACGAACGTGGTGGTGATGCCGAAGCGCGGCAGCGTGGCCGCCAGCAGATTGACCGTGCCGCCATACAGCGAAGCCGAGGCGACGATGTGGTCGCCCGCGCTGAGCAGCGTGGCAATGGCCAGATGTAGTGCTGCCATGCCGCTTGCGGTGCACACCGCGCCTGCGCCGCCTTCCAGTGCCGCAAGCCGTTCTTCCAGCACCGCAACGGTGGGGTTGGAAATGCGGCTGTAGATGTGGCCCGGCCGTTCCAGGTTGAACAGCGCCGCCGCATGGTCCGCATCCTGAAACAGGTAGGACGTGGTTTGATAAATCGGCACCGCCCGCGCCCCGTGCACCGGGTCGGGCGCTTGGCCCGCGTGAAGGCTGAGCGTGTCGAAGCCGGGGGGGCGGGGCGCTGCCATGGGACCTACGCGAAATCGCCGGCGAGTTCGTGCCGGACTGCTTCGGGGATGATGGCCATGTGCGCGTAGTTCGGGTGCGACAGGCCCAGGATGACTTGCGCGCCCGGCGTGCAGAAGGCGGCAATCTGCGCGGGCGTGAAGCGGAAATGCACGAACTGCACCGATGACGCCTTGCCATCCGCGCTGGTGCGGTCGGTATCGGCTTCCGGGGCGGCGGTCACGGTCAGGTCGCCGATGCGAATGAACGCGGTCTCCTCGATGCCGCCCAGACCGGTCAGGATGCGCTTGCGCCGCAACGGGTCGTCGATTTCGATCATGAAGGTGGCGACCAGTTCGTCACCCTGCGGAATCAGCGGGTTGTAGGCGGCCAGTTCATCGGGAATCTGCTCGGCGCCGCCTTTTTCGATGTGCAGCATTTCCTGCACCTGCAGCCACATCGTGTCGTAGTTCTCGAAATAGAATGTGATGTGCGGGCCGACTTCCACGCGGCGCAGCTTTTTCTGTGCTGCCAGTGCGCGGCGGCGCTCCGTTCGAATCTTGGCGTAGTCAGCCATTGGCATCAGGTCCGCCACCACGATTTCACGCTTGCTCATCTTTGCCGTCCTTGCGCCGTTCGAATGCTCAGCCCCGATCTGGGGACGGGCGCCTAAATCTCAATTCCGTAGGCCCGGGCGATCAACTGGATCGGGTGCGCCACCAAAGCCGGGGCAGCTTTCTCGCCCGGCAGCAAATCCATGCCCTGTTTGATATGCACCCCGGCCAGCGGGCATTCGGAGGTGACAAACCCTTTGCCGCTCTCCCGTGCCTTCTTGGCCACCGGGCGGCCGACTTTCAGCGCGGTGTCGAAGTTCGCCTTCTTGAAGCCCCACGACCCGCCATGGCCGGAGCAGCGCTCCATCACTTCAACGGGCGTATCCGGCAGCAGTTTCAGCAACTCACCGGCTTTCTGGCCGATGTTCTGCGCGCGGGAATGGCAGGCCAGATGCACCGCCACACCGCCGGGGACCGGCTGCAAACCGGGGGCGAGGCCCTCTTTCCTGGCGATGTCCACCACGTATTCGCTGAGGTCGAACGTGGCTTCGGCAAGGCGCTTCACCCGCGCATCCTCGGGCACGATAAGCGGCCATTCGAATTTCAGCATCAGCGCGCAGGATGGTACCAATGCGATGATGTCGTAGCCGCCCTCAATCCACGGCAGCAATTCGGCCGCCACGGCACTGGCGCTACTGGCCACTTCGGCGATGCGGCCCTGTTCCAGCAGCGGCATGCCGCAGCACTGCGGCTGCACGATTTCGGTGGCCACCCCGTTGCGTGCCAGCACGGCGCGTGCGGCAAGGCCCACTGCGGCATCATTGTAGTTCACGAAGCAGGTGGCGTACAGCACCGCCTTGCGGCCATAGGCCGGGGCCTCGGTGTTGACTGTGGGCGGTGACTTCAGCGCCTGCGCCTTGAAAGGCTGCGATTCGTATTTCGGCAGTTCCGCGCGCCGGTCCAGTCCGGCGTATTTTTCCGCAAGCCCGCGCGTGAGCTTGTTGCCGGTGCCAGTGGCCCAATTGACCACCGGGGCGGCGAGGCTGGCCAGCGTGCCGTTGCGGTCGGTTTCCGCCATCTCGCGGTCCACGAAGCCGGTGCCCTTCTGCTTCGCCTCGGCGGCGCGGGCGCGCAGCATCAAATGCGGGAAATCGAGATTGAAGCTGTGCGGCGGCACATACGGGCACTTGGTCAGAAAACACATGTCGCACAGCGTGCAGGCTTCGATGACCGGGGCGAAATCCTTGCTGTCAACGCTGTCCAGTTCCTCGGTGGGCGCTGCGTCCACAAGGTCGAACAGGCGCGGGAAGGAATCGCACAAATTGAAGCAGCGGCGGCAGCCGTGGCAGATGTCGAACACCCGGCGCAGTTCTTCATCCAGCTTCACCGGGTCGGTGAAATCCGGGTCGCGCCACGCAATCGGGTGGCGTGTCGGCGCCTCAAGGCTGCCTTCTCTCATACTGTCTGCTCTTTCGAAGGAAGCATCCGGCCGGGGCGCACGGGCGCACCGGCCGGGGTCGCCGCAATCAGGCGATTTCGTTCAGAGCGCGGGTGAAGCGGCCAGCGTGCGAACGCTCCGCCTTCGCCAGCGTCTCGAACCAGTCGGCGATCTCGTCGAAGCCTTCTTCGCGCGCCGAGCGCGCCATGCCCGGATACATGTCGGTGTATTCGTGCGTCTCACCGGCCACGGCCGACTTCAGGTTGTTGGAGGTGCTGCCGATCGGCAGACCGGTGGCCGGGTCGCCCACGGCTTCCAGATATTCCAGATGGCCATGCGCGTGGCCGGTCTCGCCTTCGGCGGTCGAGCGGAACACGGCGGCGACGTCGTTATAGCCTTCCACGTCGGCCTTCTGCGCGAAATACAGGTAACGGCGGTTCGCCTGCGATTCCCCGGCGAACGCCGCCTTCAAGTTTTCTTCCGTCTTGCTGCCCTTAAGCTGCGTCATGCAGGCCTCCTGTTATGAATGGACGTGACTGGACAGGCACGATCTGTGCCTGCCGAACGCCTCTGCAAGATGCTACCCGCAACCGCCCGCCGAATCCACAGGGGGACGGCGCGCCTACGGCCGGATATACGCCGCCAGCGTGGCCAGATCCGCCGGCCCCAGCCGGTCGGACGCATGGTTCACTTGATGCCACAGCGGATACGGCAGCGGCGGCGCGCTGACCGCGTCCAGCATGGCACGCTCCTCAGCCGTGAGCACAAACTCGGCAGCGGCGAGATTCTGTGCCAGTTGCGCTTCCGTGCGCACGCCGATGATCAATGAGGCCATGGCCGGGCGCTGCAACGTCCACGCCAGTGCGGCCACGGCGGCGGACACGCCGCGCGATTCGCCGATGGCCACCAGGGCCTCGATGATGTTGTACAGCCGGTTCTCATCATGCACCGGCGGCTCACCCCAATCGGTGAAATGCCGTGTGCCTTCGGCGGGCGGCACGCCACGGCGGTATTTGCCGCTGAGCAGCCCGCCTGCCAGCGGGCTCCAGACCAGCACGCCCAAACCCTGATCCACTGACGCAGGCAGCAATTCGTGGTCGGCTTCACGGGCTTCCAGCGAATAATAGATTTGCTGGCTGACAAACCGTGCGCTGCCTGCGCGCTCGGCAATTCCCATCGCCTTCATGATGTGCCAGGCGGAGAAGTTGGAGCAGCCAATGTATCGCACCTTGCCGGAGCGCTGGAGTGTATCGAGCGCCTCCATCGTCTCCTCCAGCGGGGTCTGCCCATCCCACTGATGCAGCTGGTACAGGTCGATATAGTCGGTTTGCAGCCGTTTCAGGCTGGCCTCGCAGGCCCGGATCAGGTGCAGGCGCGACAGCCCGGCATCGTTCGGCCCGTCGCCCATGCGAAACCGCGCCTTGGTGGCCAGCACGAACTGGCTGCGGCGGCCGGCCATCGCGGCGCCCACAATCTCTTCCGATACGCCTGACGAGTACACATCGGCGGTATCGATCAGGTTGATGCCCGCGTCATGGCACTGGCTCAGCAGGCGGGTTGCCCCTGCCACATCGGTGTTGCCGGTCAGCGCGAAGCGGTTCACGCCGCCGAAGGTCATGGTGCCGAGGCCCAGCACCGACACGCGCAGGCCGGACCGGCCGAGGTAGCGGTATTGCATTGAAAGCCTCCGTCAGTGGGCAGCACCCAGATACGCCGCGCGCACTGCCGGGTCGGTCTTCAGTGAGGCCGCCGGGCCAGATACGCTCAGGCGGCCGTTTTCCATCACGTAGCCGAAATCGGCCACATCCAGCGCCGCAGCGGCGAACTGCTCCACCAGCAGCATGGTGACTTTCTCGCGCTTCAGGCGGGCGATGATGCTGAACACTTCCTCCACCAGCTTGGGTGCCAGGCCCATGCTGGGTTCGTCCAGCAGCAGCACCTGCGGGTTCAGCATCAGCGCGCGCGCCATTGCCAGCATCTGCTGCTCACCGCCCGACAAGGTGCCCGCGTATTGCGCGCGGCGTTCGGCCAAGCGGGGGAACAGTTCATACATCCGCTCCCGGTCACGCAGCACATCGCCCTTGGGCCGCGCGCCGGTCAGGCGGGTGAACGCGCCCAGCAGCAGATTGTCCGCCACCGGCAGATTGGCGAACACGCGGCGGCCTTCCGGCGAATGTGCCAGCCCTCGGCGGCAAATCTGGAAACTCGGCAGCCCGGTGATGTCGGCCCCGGCCAGCGTGATGCGCCCGGCTTCCGGGCGGATCATGCCGGACAGCGCCCGCAGCGTGGTGGTCTTGCCCGCACCGTTGCTGCCGATGAGTGTGACCAGTTGGCCCTCGGACACCTCCAGCGAGATGCCGTGCAACACCTTCACGCGGCCGTAGCCGGCCACCAGTCCTTGCACGCTCAGCATGTCAGGCCGCCACCGTGTCATGGCTGCCGCCCAGATAGGCGGCCAGCACTTTTTCGTCCTTCTGCACCACGGCAGGCGTGCCCTCGGCGATCTTCTGGCCGAAATCCAGCACGCTGACGGTGTCGCACACGCTCATCACCACATCCATGTGGTGTTCAATCAGCACCATGGTGATGCCGTGGTCGCGGATCTTGCGGATGATGCGCATCAGATCCTGAATATCCGGCGCGGTCAGACCGGCGGCCGGTTCGTCCAGCAGCAGCAATTGCGGGTCCAGCGCCAGCGCGCGGGCGATTTCCAGCAGGCGTTGCTTGCCATACGGCAGGTTGCGCGCTTCCTCATGCGCCACGGCGTCCAGCCCCACGAAGCGCAGCAAGCCCGCCGCACGGTCGCGCGCGGCATTTTCCTCCCGCCGTTCGCGCGGCGTGCGCAGCGCGGCATCGGCCATGCTGCCGCTGTAGCTGTGCTGCAAGCCCACCATCACGTTTTCCAGCAGTGTCAACTCGCTGAACAACTGCACGTTCTGGAAGGTGCGGGCGATGCCGCGTCCGGCGATTTCGGACGGCGTGTGGCCCGCCACTTCCTGCCCGAGGAACTTCACACCCCCGGCGGTGGGCGCGTAGATGCCGGTCAGCACGTTCATCATCGTGCTCTTGCCCGAGCCGTTCGGGCCGATCAGGCCATGCACGGTGCCCGCGCGCACCGACAGATCCACCCGGTCCAGCGCCTTCAGGCCGCCGAACTGCATCAGAATCTGGTCCACCTGCAACAGGGCGGCCCCGCCCGAAGCTGCCGCCGCCGTGCCCCACGCTGCATCCTCGTTGCCCGCCACGGCACCGCCGGTCCGCCCGGCAGGCAGGGCTGCGCGCAGGAAGCCGTAGATGCCGTTCGGCAGGTAGAACACCACGAACAGGATCATCATGCCGAAGATGGTCAGCTTGTAGTCGGTGATCCGTTCCAGAAACATGGCGAACACGAAGAACGCGAGGCACAGCGCGACCGGAATGGCCGTGCGCGCCCGCTGCTCCGGCTTGCGCAGCATGTGGATGCCGCCGCCCGCCACGGCCACCACGGCCACAACCCCGGCGGCGATGCGGAACATGTTGATGTCGGCCAGCAGGTTGGGCAGGAACACCACCACCGCCGCGCCAATGATCGGCCCGATGCGCGACTTGCGCCCGCCCATCGTCACGGCCAGCAAAAAGGTGATCGACAGGTCGAAGCCGAAGTTGTTGGGCGCGATATACAACTCGGAATAGCTGAACAGCACGCCGCCCAGCCCGGCAAAGCCCGCGCTGATCACGAAAGCGAGCACCTTGTGCTTGTACACCGACACGCCCATGCAATCGCAGGCAATCGGGCTGTCACGCAGCGCCTCGAACGCGCGGCCGTAGCGGGAGGCGAGCAGGCGGCTGATGACGACCAGCGTCACCACCAGCGCGATCACCACCACATAATAGAACTGCACATCGGCCATCTTCTTGGCCGACATTTTCAGGAACGGCAGCGTGTCGGCCAGCGGCCGCCAGTCGAACACCACCGGGCGCTTCAATGAAATGCCCAGCGGGCCTTCGGTCAGGAAGGTCATTTCATTGATCAGAATCTGCACGATGGTGCCGAACGCCAGCGTCACCATGGCCAGATACGGGCCGGTCACGCGCAATGCGGGCAGCGCCAGCAGCGCGCCAAACCCGGCGGTGATCACAATGCCCAGCGGCAGCGCCCACCAGAAGCCGATACCAAGTTGGAAGGCCAGCACGCCTGCGGTGTAGGCCCCGATGCCGAACAGTGCGGCATGGCCCACCGAGACCTCACCGGTGTAGCCGAACACCACATCCAGCCCCAGCGTCACCACGGAATAGATCATGATGACAACAAGCAGATGCAGGTAATACGGGCTGCTGACCGCAAACGGAAACACCACAAGGGCGGCCAGCGCCAGCGTTTTAAAGGCGTTCGCCAGCATCGCCCTAGACCTTCTTGATCGCGGCTTTGCCGAACAGCCCGGAGGGCTTCAACGACAGCACCAGCAGCAGCAGCAACAGACCCGGCACATCCTTGTAGCCGGTGGACAGATAAAACCCGGTCAGGTTCTCGGTGATGCCAAGGATCAACCCGCCCACCACCACGCCGAACCCGCTGGAAAGACCGCCGATGATCGCCACCGCGAAGCCTTTCAGCCCCAGCACGCCACCCATCGTGGCCCCTGTGAGCGTCACCGGCGCAATCAGCACGCCCGCAAACGCGGCTGCCAGCGAACTCAGCGCGTAGGAGAAGGTGATCACCAGCGAGGTATTCACCCCCACCAGCCCCGCCGCATCGCGGTCACCCGCCGTGGCCACCACGGCACGGCCATAGATGGAGCGGCGGTTGAACACTTCCACCGCCACCATCATCGCAATCGCGCCGACCACAATTGCCAGTTCCATCGGCAGCACGTTGATACCGGCAAAGCTCAGCGGCGCTTCCGGCAGTGGTGAGGGGAATTTGAGCGCATCACGGCCCCAGATATTCTCGGCCAGATTGCGGAAGATGATGCCCAGCGCGATGGTGGCCATGATCCAGCCCGCCTCGGACTTGGTCTTGATGGCCTGCCGCACGCCAAGCCGTTCCACAATCGCGCCTTGCAGCAGCCCGAACGCCAGCACGATGGGCAGCATCAGCAGGTAGCCGGTGACGGCCACCAGCGACCAGCCGACCAGCGAGCCCAGCATCAAGGCTTCGCCCTGGCCGAAATTCAGCGTTTTCGACGTGGCGAACGTCAATTGATAGCCAAACGCAATAACACCGTAGATCATGCCCACGGCGATGCCGCTGACGATCAACTGTCCGAGGATTTCCATGCCGGCTCCGTTACGGATGCAGCTTCGGCCCGCGCATTCAGCGCGGGCCGTCCAGCCGCATCAGCCCTTGGTCTTGACGCGCAGCGCCTTGTCGCCTTCCAGATCTTCCGGATGCGCGGGCACCACGCGGCCGCCCTTGACCACGCCAAACACCGGAATGTTGCTGGTGATCGCCTCGTGGTCGGTGGCGCTGAACGGGCGGTCGTAGGTGGTGACCACGCCTTCCACCTTGGTGTTCAGGTCTTCCAGTGCGGCGCGGATCTTGTCGCCTTCGGTGCCGCCCGCCTGCGTGATGGCGGCAGCCAGCAGATACACGCTGTCATAGCCCTGCGCGGCCGAAACCGGGCTGGCGATGCGGTCGATCTTGTAAGCGGCCTGATAGGCTTCAATGAACGCCTTGCGCTTGGGCGTGGTGGGCAACTGGATGAAGGTCTGCGGCATCATCGCGCCGTCGCCATTGGCGCCCGCGTTGTCGATGAAGGTCGCCATCGACAGCGTCCAGCTACCGATCATCGGCAGTTTCCAGCCCAGCTTGGCCATGCCGTTGGCAATCTGCGCCAGTTCCGGCCCGATGGCGTAGGTCAGGATCACGTCCGCCCCGGCCTGCTTCACCTTCAGCAACTGCGAGGTCATGTCGGTATCGCCGACATTGAACTTTTCCTCGGCCACCGGCTTCACGCCGCGCTTGTCCAGTGCTGCCACCAGATCCTTGCGGCCCAACTGGCCGTAGTTGCTGCTGTCCGCCAGAATCGCCGGGGCCTTGAAGCCCTGCCGCACCACCGCTTCCTCGGCGATCATCGCCGACTGGATGATGTCCGGGGCCGAGGTGCGGAACACGAAATTGTGCTCGGCCTTCGGCGCTTCAAATTGATGGCTGATGATGGTGCCGGTGGCGACGTTGTTCAGCACCGGGATTTCGGCTTCCTGATAGAAACGCTGGCTGGCCAGGGCGACGCCGGTGTTGATGTAGCCCAGCGTGGCGACCACCTGTTCCTTGTTGATCAGTTCCTGCGCGATCTGCACGCCAAGCTCATTGCGCGCCTCGTCGTCACGCTCCACCAGCAGGATCGGGCGGCCCAGCACGCCGCCGGCCTTGTTGATTTCGGCCACGGCCAGCTTCACGCCATCGCGCATCGACACGCCCATGGAGGCAGAACCGCCGGTGAACGGGCCGCTGAGGCCCACCTTGATGGGGTCGGCCGCCTGCGCGGGCAGGGCCTGCGTGGCACCAAGCGTCGCGATGGCAGCAGCAGCGAGCAGCGAGCGTCGGAAAAGGTTCATGATGATCTCCCTGAAATCCCGCTTCGTTGCACATGCGGGCTACCTGTGGCGGGCGCTATACTACGTCTTGTGAGACATGCCCAGATTGCATGACCCTTACATGTCGCAATATGAGTCCCAAAAAAATCGACCGGTTTGACCGCCACTAGGCGGCGGGAGGCCGCTTCGCCAGTGGCACCGAAAATTGCGGCTCAGTGTCCCAAGGGAATAATATCCAGGTATCCTGAGATACCTCTGTGACAAAACTGTCCACCAGGTCCTTGCCGAGCGGTTTGGCATAAACGCAGGCAAAGTGCGCCTTCGGCAACAGGCCGCGTACCACGCGGGCCGTGGTGCCGGTATCCACCAGATCATCAACAATCAGGAAGCCTTCGCCGTCACCGGCCGCCACCGGCGGTTTGGTGACCTTGGGCTCGCCCATATTCTCCTCGTCATACGTCACGATGGACACACTTTCGATCAACCGCACATCCAGTTCGCGGGCGATGATCGCCGCCGGAATCAGCCCGCCGCGCGTGACCGCGACAATGCCTGCCAGCGGCCGCAGCGGCATCAGCCGCCATGCCAGCGCGCGGGCGTCACGGTGCAACTGGTCCCAGGTGACCGTGTAATAATGCGTGGCCATCAGAACAAACGCCCCCCGTTCGGCACCTGAAAGTCCGGCTTGATCAGCACAACTGCCCCATCTTCATCGGGCACACCCAGCGTCAGCACTTCGCTGATGAACGGCCCGATCTTGCGCGGCGGAAAATTCACCACCGCCAGCACCTGCCGCCCAATCAACTGGTCCAGCCGGTAGTGTACCGTAATCTGTGCCGAGGATTGCCTGGTACCGATCCCGTCCCCAAAGTCGATCCAAAGCTTGTAGGCAGGCTTGCGTGCTTCGGGAAAGACCTTGGCATCCACGATGCGGCCCACGCGGATATCCAGCGCCTCGAAGTCCTCAATGGTGGCCACGGCGCGGATTCCGTCTGCGGTTGAGCGGCCCAGTTTCCTGCGAAGACGCCCGGTTGCCAATGGGGGGCGCTCATGTCAGCAAGTTGACCGACGAGACGGGGTGAGGGGACACATGCGCGACTTTCAACTGCCGGGCCGCAGCCCGGCCTTCGCGGCGAACGGCATGGCTGCAACCTCGCTGCCCGCCGCGACACTGGCGGCGCTGGACGTGCTGCGCGCGGGCGGCAACGCCATGGACGCGGCAGTGGCGGCGGTGGCCGTGCAATGCGTGGCCGAACCGCAATCCACCGGCATCGGCGGCGACTGCTTCTGCCTGTACACCCCGGCAGGTCAGAACAAGGTGATCGCGCTGAACGGCTCGGGCCGCGCCCCGGCGGGCGCCAGCATCGACTTCTTCGAGTCGCAGGGCATCACCGCGCTGTCCAACATCTCGCCACACGCCGTCACCGTGCCGGGTGCAGTTTCGGCGTGGGAGACGCTGCTGGCGGCGCACGGCACCCGCAGCCTGGGCGAGGTGCTGCAACCCGCCATCCGCTATGCCGAGCAGGGGTTTCATGTCACCCCGCGCGTGGCGATGGACTGGGAACATGTGATCGGCAAGTTGCAGGCCGCTGGCACCACCCGCTTCCTGCCGAACGGCACCGCCCCGGCGGCAGGCGACCTGTTCCGCCAGCCGGAATTGGCCGAGACCCTGCGCACCATCGCCGCCAAGGGGGCCGCCGGGTTCTATGAGGGCGCAGTGGCCGCCGACATGGTGGCGGCCCTGCGCGCCCGTGGCGGCCTGCATACGGAAGAAGACTTCGCCGCCGCCCGCACGCAGGCGCATTTCGTCGAGCCGATTCGCACCAAATTCCGCGGCCACGACGTGTGGCAATGCCCGCCCAACGGCTCCGGTCTGCTGGTGCTGATGATCCTCGGCATGCTGGAAGGCTGGGACCCGGCGGCGGATGGCCCGCTCGGCGCGGTGCGCACGCACCGGCATCTGGAAGCCGCGCGCATGGCCTATCGTGACCGCGACGCGTTTCTGGCCGATCCGCTGCAGGTCGAAGTGCCGGTGGCGCATCTGACCAGCGCCGAATACCTCGCCAGCCTGCGCCGCCTGATCCGCGACGGCGTGGCGCTGCGCGACCTGCCGCGCGCCGGTGAGTCGGAACTGCCAATGCACCGCGACACAGTTTATCTGACCGTGGTGGACCGCGACGGCAATGCAGTGAGTTTCATCAACTCGCTGTTCGAGAGCTTCGGCAGCGCCATTTTGGCCGAGAAATCCGGCGTGCTGCTGCACAATCGCGGCCTCGGCTTCCGCATCCAGCGCGGCCACCCGAATTGCATCGCCCCGTTCAAGCGCCCGATGCACACCATCATTCCGGGCATGGTCACGAAGGACGGACTGCCGGTGCTGAGCTACGGTGTGATGGGCGGGCATTACCAGCCGATGGGCCAAAGCTGGTTCCTGGCCAACCACTACGATTACGGGTTGGATGTGCAGGAAGCCATCGATCTGGCCCGCGTGATGCCGTTCGGCGGCCGCGTGGAAGCCGAGCGCGGCAT
Organism: uncultured Rhodospirillales bacterium; assembly: GCA_903864895.1. Lineage (GTDB taxonomy): Bacteria > Pseudomonadota > Alphaproteobacteria > Acetobacterales > Acetobacteraceae > CAIPHQ01. The sequence continues at coordinate 5,699 of CAIPHQ010000199.1, read as the reverse complement.
TCCGCTTGCGCTGATCGACGAATTGTCGCGCATGGGCCATCTGGTGGACCGCATCGACCGCCCGCATGGCGGCGGGCAGGCCATTCAGATCGACCGCAAGCGCGGCGTGCTGATCGGCGGGTCGGACCCGCGCAAGGATGGGCTGGCGCTGGGGTACTAGGCCCGGTAGGTACGAAAGAATATGCACGGCCATCTCTAATTGTCATCGCCGGGCTTTGCCCAGCGGTCCAAATATAAACCGTGCTATTTTCTGCAATTTGAAGACTAGGGGGCGAGTCGCACAATAATAGTTGGAATATATTTATTAAATTGGAGATAGATCTGATATTTACCAATATTGATGGGAGTATTTTTCTAGGAAAAGAAATAATGTTTTGCCAACATAACTGTAACTCCAAGAGTCTTCCCATTTTGGTGAGCCTCCATTGCGGTCTTTGACCCAGTTATAGAAAGTGTTATGCGGGATCAAGTACCAGCGACGGCCGGGGATTACCCCGTCTGGGTCTGGGAATAGCATCCATACATTATGAATTCCGTAGGTTTTCCAATCGACCGTTGGTCGCCCTTTCAGCTGGACGGACCGCAGCTCCCCGGCCCGATCGCGTATAATCAAGTCTTCACCCCTAACGTCCGCTTCTGGCCTGTATACCCTGTACCCAGTTCGGATCAACAATGCGGTGGCTTCTGCACGATTGGCAGCTTCGATTTCAAGAGAACTCAACTTCACTACAGGCAATTCAAACATACACTGATTCCAAAGCCGCCTTCTTAAGGCTCGTAAAGCTCAACTTCGTTTCTGGCCCGGCCGTTTCCCATTGCCTTGAGGTATTGCAGAACCAGCGCTTCGATTGTCGTCCCTCGTGCCACTGCAATGGCAAGAACTCTACGGTAGGTCTCATCATCGATAGAGAAGGTGATCGCTTGCATAGTAGAATGATATCTTCGCTGTTGGCGTCCGGTCAACCATCTTGCGCCCTCCGCGCCCATGGCCTGCAATGCGCCACCTGTTCCGAGAGCCCCCCATGACCGAACCCTGCGACCTGACCGCACTCGACGCCCGCGCCCTGATCGGGGCCAAGCGGCTGTCGCCGGTTGAACTCACCGAAAGCTGCATCGCCCGCATCGAGGCGGTGGACCACGCGGTCAATGCCATGGTGGCGCGCGACTTCGACCGCGCGCGGGCCAGCGCGAAGCAGGCCGAACAGGCGGTGATGCGCGGCGATGCGCTCGGCGCGCTGCATGGTCTGCCGGTCGGCATCAAGGATCTGGAAGAAACCGCCGGTCTGCGCACCACCTTCGGCAGCCCGATCTTTGCCGAACATGTGCCCGCGGCCGATGACCGTTCCGTGGCGTGCCTGCGCGCGGCCGGCGCCATTGTGCTGGGCAAGACCAACACGCCGGAATTCGGCGCGGGGGCCAACACGCGCAACGCCGTGTATGGCGCGACCGGCAACCCGTTCGACCCGGTGCGCTCCGCGGCGGGGTCGTCGGGCGGGTCGGCGGTTGCGTTGGCCACCGGCATGGTGCCGCTGGCCAGCGGCAGCGACATGGGCGGCAGTTTGCGCAACCCGGCCGCGTTCAACGGCATCGTGGGCTTCCGCCCGTCGCCCGGTCTGGTCGCCACCGAGAAGCACGGCCAAGGCTGGTCGCCGCTGGCGGTGAACGGCCCGATGGCGCGCAACGTGGCCGATCTGGCGCTGATGCTGTCGGCCATGGTGTCCGACGATGTGCGCGACCCGCTGGCGTACAGCATTCATGGCCGGCAGGTTCGCCGGGCGGGCGATTTTTACCCGGTGCAACCCATTGACCTGTCCCGCCTGCGCGTGGCGATGACGCCGGATTTCGGCTTTGCGCCGACCGAAAGCATCGTCCGCGCTGCGTTCGCCGAGAAAACCGGCCTGTTTTCCAGCCTGTTCGGCCGTGCCGATGCCGCCACGCCCGACTGTTCTGGCGCGGACGAAGCCTTCGCGGTGCTCCGTGCCACCGCGTTCCTCGGCGCGCATCTGGAGAAGGTGCAGACCCGCCCGCAGGATGTCGGCCCCAATGTGCGCGCCAATGTCGAGGAGGGCCTGCGCTATTCCGCCGCCGACGTGGCGCGCGCGCTGGGCTTGCAGACCGCCATCTACCGCAACTGGCAGACATTCTTCGGCGGCTACGACGTGATCCTGTCACCCGCCGTCACCATTTCGCCGCGCCCGTGGTCGGAGTTGTATCCCAGCCAGATCGACGGGGTGCCGACCAAAAGCTATTTCCACTGGCTGGCGCTGGTTTACGCGGTCACGCTGCCGGGCCATCCGGCGATCAGTCTGCCAGTCGGCCGTGACGCCAACGGGATGCCGTTCGGCCTGCAGATCACCGGCCCGCGCGGCGGCGACGCATTAGTGTTGCAGGTGGCGCTTGCGCTGGAACGCGCCTTGGCCGGTGATGCGCGCACCGCCCGCCCGGTGCCGGACATCGCGGCGTTGCGCAAGGCAGGACCGATTGCCGCGATGCCGGGGTTCATGGGGTTTTCGTGAATCCTGGTCCCCAGCCAATTGCACCAGGCGGTGAATAGTGCAATCTTTGCAATGGGTGCCGAATGCCGACGGTCAAGCGGTTTGGGTCTGTGCGTGTCTGCGTCTACGCCGACGATCATGCCCCGCCCCACTTTCACTTGATCGGCCGGGCGTCTGAATTGCTAGTGCGCATTGAGGATATGACCGTCGTGCAAGGCAGCACGCGCGATGCCAATATGGGCCGGGCGCTGGCATGGGCGCGGGAGCACCGCGACGCATTACTGGCGATCTGGGCGCACCTGAATGATGTGGCGTGAGGAGCCGAACAGTGCCGCGCAAATTTCCACCCAGGATTGCTCATGTCTCGCCAGCCGATGCGCCGCTGACACTGCGGGTCGGATGGCGTGATGGGAGCGAAGCGATCGTGGACCTCTCGGCGTTCCTCGCCCGTTTCAAGCTGTTCGCGCCGTTGCTGCGCGATCCGTCGCTGTTCCGGCAGGTCCGGCTGGGCGAATATGGCGCGGATATCGTCTGGACCGACGAAATCGACATGGCGGCGACCACCCTGTCGCGTCTTGCCGACGAACAATCGGGTGCGACGATGTCGGCCGAAGGATTCCGCCAATGGCGGGAGGGGCGGGCGCTAACCTTGGATACAGCCGCCCGTGTACTCGGCCTCAGCCGCCGAATGGTGGCTTATTACGAGCAGGGAGACAAACCTATCCCGCGCGTAGTGGCGCTAGCGACGCGCGGGCTGGATCGCGTGGCGCCGTAGGGCGGTGCGCCAACGCGAAGATGGTCAGCGCCAGGATGCCCCCAGCAACACGCCACGGCAGGGATGGCTTGGCGTGCTGCACCGCAAGGTGTTAGGCAGCGCCCGTTCTTCATCCGTCACAGGGAGCGCACCCGCATGAGCGCCATCGCCGACATCGTCGCCCGCGAAATCCTCGACAGCCGGGGCAATCCCACCATCGAGGTCGATGTGGTGCTGGACAGCGGGGCGGCGGGCCGCGCGGCCGTACCGTCGGGGGCCTCCACCGGCGCACATGAGGCGGTGGAACTGCGCGATGGTGACAAGTCGCGCTATGGCGGCAAGGGCGTGCTGAAGGCGGTGGCCTTCGCCGGGGGCGAAATTCTGGACGCCATCGGCGGCATGGACCCCAGCGAACAGGTCGCCATCGACCAGACGCTGATCGATCTGGACGGCACGCCGAACAAGGCGCGGCTGGGGGCGAACGCCATTCTGGGCGTGTCGCTGGCCGTGGCCAAGGCAGCGGCGGCGGATGTGGACATGCCGCTGTACCGCTATGTCGGCGGCGTCTATGCCCGCACGCTGCCGGTGCCGATGATGAACATCGTCAATGGCGGCAAGCACGCCGACAACCCGATCGACATTCAGGAATTCATGGTCCAGCCGGTCGGTGCGTCCAGCATCGCCGATGCGGTGCGGATCGGCGCCGAGATTTTCCATGCGTTGAAAAAGGCGCTACACGATGCCGGGCACAACACCAATGTGGGCGATGAAGGCGGCTTCGCGCCGAACCTGAAATCGGCCGATGACGCGCTGGCCTTCATCAGCCGCGCCTGCGAGAAGGCGGGCTACCGCCCCGGCGAAGACGTGATGTTCGCCATCGATTGCGCGGCCACTGAATTCTACCACGACGGCAAATACGTGCTGACCGGTGAAGGCAAGACCTTCGATTCGGCTGGCATGGTGGATTATCTGGCCGATCTGGCCGCCCGCTATCCGATTTCGTCCATCGAAGACGGCTGCTCGGAAGATGATTGGGACGGCTGGAAGCACCTGACCGGCCGGCTTGGCGGCAAGGTGCAGATTGTCGGCGACGATCTGTTCGTCACCAACCCCGAGCGCCTGCGCCGCGGCATCGAACTCGGCTCGGCCAACGCCATTCTGGTCAAGGTCAACCAGATCGGCACACTCACCGAGACGCTGGAAGCCGTGGACATGGCGCAGCGCGCCGGGTTCCGCGCGGTGATGAGCCACCGGTCGGGGGAAACCGAGGACGCCACCATCGCCGATCTGGCAGTGGCCACCAATTGCGGGCAGATCAAGACCGGCAGCCTCGCGCGCAGCGACCGTACTGCCAAATACAACCAGTTGATCCGTATCGAGGCGGAATTGGGCAACGCTGCGCGCTTCGCCGGGCGGGGCATTCTGCGCCGCTGAGCCTCGCGCGCCACATCAGCCCGCGCCGGTAACACTTTGGCGGTGCACAAGCGCCGCCAAATGTGATTCACTCCTGCCCGGCGCGGTTCGGACGCGGGAGGCTGGCATGTCGTGGGCACGCAAGATCAGGCGCAAGGCGCGCGCGGCGGTGCCGCCGCTCGTGTTCCTCGGGTTGGTGGCCTATTTCGTCAATCACGCGCTCGAAGGTGAACGCGGGCTGCGCGCCTCCGGCCAGCGGCAGCTTGAACTCACCCAGGCCCGCGCCGACCTCGCCCGCGCCGAGGCCGAGGCGGCGGTGTGGCAGCGCCGCGTGGCGGCGTTGAGTGTGGTGATCGACACCGATGCGGTGGATGAACGCGCCCGCGCACAGCTTGACCTGTCCGATCCCGCCGACGTCGTGGTGCAGTACGACAAGTCCCAGCGCATGTTCTGAGAGCGGCAAGGACACTGCGAAATTTGCCACTGCGCCGCAATTTAATGTCGCCCCCCGCCGCAAGGCGGTAACACCTTTTGGTATACAAGGTCGCTGCCAACCCGTACCGGGCAGCGCGACAAGCAGTTAACCACAATTCAGTTAACCGCTCCTATTGCATTGCAACATCACGGTTTTCCCACTGCTTTGCGCTTGCTGCGCTGAAACCCTGCCGCTAGGTGTGCCGCGAGCGAGTCCGGCAACCGAGCAGGAGAGCGGCGGCATGGCCCAGGCGGCTGAGACGAAAAAGCGCGGTAAAGCGCGCGAAACCAATATCGGCATGACCCGCGACGAGATGCTGCGCGCGTACCGCGACATGCTGCTGATCCGCCGCTTCGAGGAAAAGGCCGGCCAGATGTATGGCATGGGCCTGATCGGCGGCTTCTGCCACCTCTATATCGGGCAGGAAGCAGTGGTGACCGGCGTTACCATGGCCAGCAAGAAGGGCCAGGACGCCCAGATCACCGGTTATCGCGATCACGGCCACATGCTGGCCTGCGGCATGGACGCCAAGGGCGTGATGGCGGAACTCACGGGCCGCGCC
>CAIPHQ010000198.1 GCA_903864895.1 uncultured Rhodospirillales bacterium | reverse complement strand
CGCGCCGGGCGTTTCGCGAAGGCGTGCTGGTGGAGGCACTGAACCCCAAGACGGCGGCGTTCTTTCTGGCCTTCGTGCCGCAATTCGTGGTGCCCGAGGCCGGACCCGTGGCGGTGCAGTTCGCCGTGCTGGGCGTGATTTCGGTGATTCTCAACACGCTGGCCGACGTGGCGGTGGCGTTTGCCGCGGGTGCGGTGCGCGCGGGCATGGCCACCAACCGGCGTCTGGTTCGCAGGCTGCGGCAGGGCTCGGGCGGGGCGATGATTGCGCTGGGGCTGGGGCTGCTGGTGGCGGAGCGGCCGGGACGATAGGTCCACCGCCCCTTCAGGTCCCCAGAATCTCCGCGGCCCCCGCCGCCAGCACCTGACAGCCCAGCACGATGTCCTCGCGCGCCGTGTCCTCGGCGATGTCGTGGCTGATGCCGCCGATGCTGGGCACGAACAGCATGGCAGCGGGCATGATCTGCGCCAAAATCTGCGCGTCGTGGCCGGCACCGCTGGGCATGTACTGGTGCGCCCCCGGCGCATAGGCGGCGGACGCATGGGCCAGGGCCTGCTGGAAGCCGTTGTTCATCACCTTGGGCATCGAGCGGAAGGTGCATTCCGCGGTCACACTGCACGGCCCGGCGGCGTTGGCCTCGGCAATCAGGTCGTGCAGGGCCGATTCCATGGCCGCCAGCACATCCGGGTCGGCATCGCGCATTTGCAGCAGCATTTCCGCCCCGCCCGGGATGATACTGGCCGCGCCCGGCTTGAGCAGGATGCGCCCCACCGTCCACACCGAGCGCGGACCCGCCACGGTTGGCAGGCGGTGTTCCACCGCGCTGCACAGGCGCACCAAGGCCGCGCCCGCGTCCTTGCGGATGGCCATGCGCGTGGTGCCCGCGTGGTTCTGAACGCCGGTGAAGGTAATGCGGAAGGTCCAGATGCCGACAATGCTGGTCACCACGCCAAGCCGCAGGCCGGTGGCTTCCAGATCGTCGCCCTGTTCGATATGGGCTTCGAGGTATCCGGCGTAGGTGCCCGGCGCGATCACCGTGCGCGGCTTGCCGTCCAGACCGGCTTGCGCCAGCGCTTCCCGCAAGGGTTGGCCATGATGGGCGTTGCGGGCGGCGTCGATTTCAGCATCGCTGACCTCGCCCACCGCCGAACGGCTGCCAAGGAACGTGCCGAAATGGCCTTCCTCATCCGCCCACGCCGCCACGTCGATCTGGCCGGGCAGGGCGCGGGCCAGTTCGAGGCCGTACATCACGCCCAGCGCGCCATCCAGCCAGCCTGCGTGGTTCTGTGTTTCCAGATGGCTGCCCACCAGCAGCTTGGGCCGGTTGCCAGGCGCACGGCCGATCACGTTGCCGATGCCGTCGATCTCGGGCTCGAGTCCGGCTTCTCGCATGCGCTCCATCAGCCAGTGCCGCGCCTGCATGTCGATTTGCGTGTAGGTGGGGCGATGCACGCCGGTCTGGTAGCGGCCGAAATCGCGCAGCGTGTCGAGGTCCGCCAGCAGACGGTCACCATTGATGGAGGTCATGAAATTACATTCCGGCGAACAGGGCGGTGGACAGATAGCGCTCGGCGAAGGATGGCGCGATGGCCACGATCAACTTGCCCGCATTCTGTGGCTGGCGGGCCAGATCGAGCGCTGCGTGCAGCGCCGCGCCGGAGGAGATGCCGATGGGCAGGCCTTCAGTGATGGCGCAGCGCCGGGCGGTGGCCAGCCCCTCGCGTTCGGACACGCGCAGCACGCCGTCCATCAGATCCAGTTGCAGGACAGCAGGCTGGAAGCCTGGGCCGATGCCCTGCAACCCGTGCGGGCCGGGCTCGTCGCCGGACAGCACCGCGCTTTCAGCCGGCTCCACCACATACACCTTCAGGCCGGGTTTGCGCGGCTTCAGCGCGCGGGCAATGCCGGTGATGGTGCCGCCGGTGCCGGCACCCGCGACCACGATATCCACCCCGCCATCGGTGTCGGTCCAGATTTCCTCGGCGGTGGTGGCTTCATGGGCCGCCGGGTTGGCCGGGTTGTCGAACTGGCGCGGCATCCACGCCCCCGGCGTGGCGGCAAGAATCTGCTCGGCGCGGGCAATCGCGCCCGCCATGCCCTGACGTGCGGGGGTAAGCTGCACATCCGCCCCCATCAGCCGCAGCATCTTGCGCCGCTCGATGGAGGCACCCTCCGGCATCACCACGGTCAGGCGGTAGCCCTTGGCAGCAGCGACGAAACCCAGCGCGATGCCGGTGTTGCCGGAGGTGGGTTCCACCAGCACCGAGCGGGACGGGTGGATTTCGCCCGCTGCTTCGGCCGCTTCGATCATCGCCAACCCGATGCGGTCCTTGACCGAGCCGAGCGGGTTGAAGAATTCCAGCTTCAGCGCAAGGTCGGCCACCAGCCCATCTTCGGCGGTCAGGCGCGGCAGGCGCACCAGCGGCGTGGCGCCGACAAGGTCGAGCACACTGTCATAGATGCGCCCGCGGGCCGGGGTGGCCGGGCCGTGGCGGGAGGGTGGCGGGGTTTCCGCGCCGTTTGGACGAATTTCGCCCGGGACGTGCTGATGCATGCGTGCTTCCTATCACGATTCGGGATAGTAGAATGCGCAGAGTCGGAATGTCAGGTGTCCCATGGGGAAACCATGTTGATTCGCAGAGATCGGGCGATGGTGGCGGTGACCGTGATGCTGGACGTGGCATTCCACGGCGGGCGGGCGGCTACCGTGAGTGCGGCGGACATCGCCGAACGTCTGGGGCTGGCGCGGCGCGGCATGGAGCCGCTGTTGCAGGCGCTGTCGCGCGGCGGGTTGCTGGAAAGCGTGCGCGGGCCGCGTGGCGGCTACCGGCTGGGCAGGACGCGGCGGGACATCAAGCTGAGTGACATCGTCACCGTGGCATTGGCCGACGATGCCGAACCGGCGGATGGCCCGACCGGGCGGTTGCAGACCGCTGTGGTGGACAAGGTGTGGGGAGATCTGGAGCAGACCGCCCGGACCCATCTGTCCGGGCTGACTCTGGAAGACCTTATGCGTCGCGCAGCGGCCGCCGGAATGCGGCGGCCCACGGCGGAGCCGATTTCGTTCGCGATCTAGGTGAAGCGGCGGTTTGGCCGCGGATCAGGCCGCTGCCAGCGCGACGATGAACAGGGCAATCAGCGACACGGTGGCCCAAAGCACCTGACGCGCCGGTAGCATGGGCTCGGATTCGGCATTCCACGCCTCGGACTCGGCATAAGATTCCGTGGAAAAGCCGGTCGTCGGAACGGCGATGCTGTGGTTCGCGGCCATGTCCAGCCTCCGAAAAATCTCGCAGTGGGCTGTATATTAGGGGGATTGGGCCGGAAGGCAAGGGCAGATCCACGCGTTTGTGGTGTGATAGGGGCTGGCGGACGAAAAATTGAGCGGATCTCAGCGGGTTGTCCGGCGATGACCGGCTAAAGACCGGCAGTTCAGCGGCATTTGTCCGCTGTGCTGGCGGAGTATGACTTAAAAGTTTCATCGAACTGCAATATGCCTGACCTGACCCATGGTTAGGGTCCGCTCCGTGTTAAACCGGCCAGAGTCGGCCACGAGGCGGCGCGCTGCGCGCGGTGCCCTCGACCCACGGAGGGATTATGAAACTTATCGGTTCGACGCTGGCGCTGGCGCTGGCTGGGGTTCTTGGCGCGGGCGTGGCCCAAGCTGAGCAGATCACTGGCGCGGGTGCCACGTTCCCGGCCCCGGTGTATTCGGCCTGGGGCGAGGCCGCGAAGGCGGCGGCCGGCATTGAACTGAACTATCAGGCCATCGGCTCCGGCGCCGGGCAGACCCAGATTTTGAACCGGACGGTGGATTTCGGCGCCTCCGACGCGCCGATGGCGCCGGAGAAGCTGGAAAGCGGCAAGCTGCTGCAGTTCCCGTCGGTGATGGGCGCTGAAGTTGCCATCGTGAACCTGCCGGGCATCAAGCCGGGCGAACTGAAGCTGACCGGCGAACTGCTGGCCGAAATCTACCTTGGCAAGATCACCAAGTGGAACGACCCGCAGCTGGTGGAACTGAACCGCGGTCTGGCCCTGCCGGGCATCGCCATTGCGCCGGTCTATCGCGCCGACGGGTCGGGCACGACCTATGTCTGGACATCTTACCTGTCGGCGGTCTCGCCCGACTGGAAAAGCGTTGTTGGTGCTGCGACCAGCGTGAAATGGCCGGCCGGCAACGGTGCGAAGGGCAATGACGGCGTGGCCGCGACCGTGCGGCAGGTGAAGGGTGCGATCGGCTATGTCGAATTCGCCTTCGCTGCCAAGAACGGGCTGACCTATTCGCAGCTGCGCAACAAGGCCGGCGTGTTCGTGCAGCCGACGCTGGAGACGTTCTCCGCCGCCGCCGGCAACGGCGACTGGGCGGGCGCGAAGAATTACGCGGTGAGCCTGATCGACACGCAGGGCGAGAAGAGCTGGCCGATCGTCTCGGCGACGTTCATCGAACTGCCGAAGGACCCGAAGGACGCGGCACGCAGCGCGGCCGTGATGAAGTTCTTCGACTGGGCTTACAAGGATGGCGCCCAGATCGCCTCCGGCCTGCAGTATGTGCCGCTGCCCACGGCGGTGCAGGACGCGGTGCGCAGCAGCTGGCGTTCCGAGATCAAGGCCCCGGACGGGGCTGCCATCTACAAGTAACGCGCTGGATGCCGGCGGGGTGCAGACCCCCGCCGGCATCCGCTTCCAGCCGCGACGGAACGCACCTGTGTCCCAGACTGCCAGTCTCGCTGCTCCCCCGCCTGCGCACGCTCGGGCGTCATCTTCCTTCGGCGACAAACTGTTCGCGGCGGCGGCGACGGCTGCCGGCGTGTTTGTGCTGATCCTGCTTGGCGCGATCATCATCTCGCTGCTGGTGGGCGGCTGGCCTACGCTGCGCGCCTTCGGGCTGGCGTTTGTTACCAGCACGGATTGGGACCCTGTGCAGGAAGTGTTTGGCGCTGCCGTGCCGGTCTACGGCACCATCGTCACCTCGGTGCTGGCGCTGCTGATGGCGGTGCCGCTGGCGTTTGGCATTGCCTTCTATCTGACGGAACTGGCACCGCCACTCGTGCGCCGCCCGATTGGCACCGCCATTGAGTTGCTGGCCGCCGTGCCGTCGATCATCTACGGCATGTGGGGCTTTTTCGTCGTGGTGCCGTTCATGGCCGAGTATGTGCAGCCGCACATCATCGACACACTGGATGGCACGCCGCTCTTGCAGGATTTGTTTGCGGGCCCGCCATTCGGCACAGGGATTTTCACCGCCGCGCTGATCCTTGCCGTGATGGTCGTGCCCTTCGTGGCCGCCACGATGCGCGACGTGTTTCAGACTGTTCCGGCCGTTTACAAGGAATCGGCTTACGGCGTCGGCTGCACCACCTGGGAGGTGATGCGTTCGGTCGTAATCCCTTATACCCGCAGTTCGGTGGTCGGCGGCATCATGCTGGGGCTGGGGCGAGCGCTTGGCGAGACGATGGCGGTGACCTTCGTGATCGGCAATTCGAACCGGATTTCCGGCAACCTGTTCGGCTCGGGCAACACCATCGCATCGCTGGTGGCACTGGAATTCGGCGAGAGTGAAGCAGGCAGCCTGAAATTGTCGTCGCTGCTGGCACTCGGTTTCATTCTGTTCGTCATCTCGTTCATTGTGCTGGCAATCTCCCGATTGCTGCTGCGTGAGGTGAAGGCATGAGCGGCGTGGCAAGCATTGCCGCAGTGGCCGGGCAACCCGCCCGCGACCCCGGCGTGGCCAACCGGCTGTCCCGCAACCGCAAGCGCAGCAACCGGGTGGCAACGGTGTTGTGTATCGCCGCAACCGTGGTGGCGCTGGCGTTTCTGGCCTCGATCATCTTCACCCTGCTGCGGCTGGGTTTCGGCGGTCTGAGCCTGACCGTGTTCACGTCGGTCACCAAGCCGGCCGGCGGCAATGGCGGGCTGCTCAATCCCATTGTCGGCAGCTTGATACAGACCGCGATCGGTACCGCCGTCGGCACGCCGATCGGTATTCTGGTGGGCACGTATCTGTCTGAATATGCGGGCAAGTCGATCCTGGGCAACGCGGTGCGGTTTGTCTCGGACGTGCTGCTGTCGGCGCCATCCATTCTGATCGGTCTGTTTATCTACGAACTGTTCGTCAATGGCCGTGGCTATTCCGGCATTGCCGGCGGGCTCGCCTTGTCGGTGATCGTAATCCCGATTGTGGTACGCACCACCGAGGACATGCTGAAGCTGATTCCGACCTCGCTGCGGGAAGCGGCGGTGGCACTGGGTGCGCCGAAGTGGAAGGCCATTGTGCTGATCTGCTATCGCGCGGCACTGGACGGCATTACCACCGGCGTGTTGCTGGCGGTGGCCCGCATTGCCGGTGAAACCGCACCGCTGCTGTTCACCAGCCTGGGTAACGACAACTGGTCGCTGGCGCTGGACAAGCCGATGTCGAGCCTGCCTTTGGCAATCTACAAATATGCGGGTTCCCCCGCCGATGACTGGGTGCAGCTTGCCTGGGTGGGTGCGCTGCTGATCACGTTTGGCGTGCTGGCCTTGAATGTGGTCGCGCGCGTCGCGCTGCGGCCGCGCCGCTGAGCCTTCGCAAATTCTGGCAATGAGCATCATCCCATGAGCGCCACCACGAGTGCCACGGACGAGAAGGCCAATGTTGGGCCAATGACGGCACGGTCATCGGCGGCGTTGAATGCGCCGCGCATCGCCATCAAGGGGCTTGATTTCTATTACGGTGCCAACAAGGCGCTCAAATCGATCTCTCTGGACCTGCCGGACAAGCAGGTGACCGGCATGATCGGCCCGTCGGGCTGCGGCAAGTCCACATTGCTGCGGGTGCTGAACCGGATGTACGACCTGTATCCGGGCCAGCGCGCCACCGGCGAAGTGCTGATGGATGACAATAACATCATTGCCAGCGGCGTGGATGTGAACCAGCTGCGCAGCCGCATTGGCATGGTGTTTCAGAAACCCACGCCGTTTCCGTTGTCGATCTACGACAACATCTCTTTCGGCGTGAACCTGCACGAACGCCTGTCCAAAAGTGCGATGGACGAGCGGGTGGAATGGAGCTTGAGCCGCGCCGCGCTGTGGGATGAAGTCAAGGACCGGCTGAATACCTCGGCCACCGGCCTGTCGGGCGGCCAGCAGCAGCGCCTGTGCATCGCGCGCACCATCGCCACACGGCCCGAGGTGATTTTGCTTGACGAGCCGACCAGCGCGCTGGACCCGATCAGCACGCTGAAGATCGAAGAACTGATTGACGAACTGAAGACGGAATTCACCATCGCCATCGTGACACACAACATGCAGCAGGCGGCCCGCTGCGCCGATCAGGTGGCATTTTTCTTTCTCGGTGAACTGATCGAGGTCGGCACCGCGACGCAAATCTTTACCGCGCCGCGTCAGAAGCGCACGCAGGAATACATCACTGGCCGGTTCGGCTGAGCAGCGGGGGCGCGAGATGGCATCGGATACGGCGGCACATATTGTGAAAAGCTTCGAGCTGGAACTGAACCGGCTGCGGACGCTGATTTCGGAAATGGGCGGGCTGGTGGAAAGCCAGGTGGCGCTGGCCTGTCAGGCGGTATTGCAAAAGACCGACGACGCCGCCGCGCGCGCCATGGAGACCGACCCGAAGGTCGATGCGCTGGAGCGCGAGGTGGAGCAGTTCGTCATCCGTCTGCTGGCGCTGCGCCAGCCGATGGCCGAGGATCTGCGCCTGATCGTCGCCAGCCTGAAAATCACCGGCGATCTGGAGCGCATTGGTGACTATGCCGCCAACGTGGCCAAACGCAGCCTTGTGCTGGGGCAATACCAGCTGCCGTTTTCGCTCACCGGTCTTGGCCACATGTCCCGGCTGGTGCAGGAGAATCTGAAAACGATCATCGACGCGGTGGGAGACAGCGACATCGACAAGGCCGTCGAGGTCTGGCGGTCGGACGAGTCGGTCGATGAAATCTACAACGCGCTGTTCCGCGAACTGGTCACCTACATGATGGAAGACCCGCGCAACATCACGCCGTGCACGCACCTGCTGTTCATCGCCAAGAACCTTGAACGCATTGGCGACCACGCGACCAACGTGGCCGAAACACTTTACTACGCCGTCACCGGCACGCCGCTGGAAGGCGCGCGGCCCAAGGGCGACATGTCGCCCTATGCCGTTGTGCAACCGGGCCGGGGTTGAACATGTTTTCAAGCGCAGAAGAACAAGAGGTCCGGATGCCGGAAGGTGGTTCCACGCTCGCCAAACCGTTGGTACTCGTCGTTGAAGACGAAGCCGCGCTGGCGACGATGCTGCGCTATAATCTGGAGAAACAGGGCTTCCGGGTGGAGGAAGCAGCGGACGGGCAGGAAGCGCTGATCCGCATCACCGAAACCCAGCCCGATCTGGTGTTGCTGGACTGGATGCTGCCGGTGATGTCGGGCATCGAGGTCTGCCGCCAGATCCGCCGCCGCAGTTCCACCCGCGACTTGCCGGTGATCATGGTCACCGCCCGCACCGAGGATCAGGACGCGGTGCGCGGCCTGAACACCGGGGCGGATGACTACATCACCAAGCCGTTCAACATGGATGCGCTGCTGGCACGGATGCGCGCCCTGCTGCGCCGCTCCAACTCGGTGCCCGCCAAGGGGCGGCTGGTGTTCCACGATATCAACATGGATCTGGCCGCGCACCGCGTGCAGCGCAACAACCGCGCGGTGCATCTTGGCCCCACCGAATTCCGCCTGCTGGAGTTCTTCATGCAGCACCCGCGCCGGGTGTTTTCGCGCGAAGAACTGCTCGATGCCGTATGGGGGCCGGATATCCACGTGGAACCCCGCACGGTGGACGTGCATATCCGCCGCCTGCGCAAGTCCATCAACGGCGAGGGCGAACTGGACGTGGTCCGTACCGTCCGCGCCGCCGGGTATGCGCTGGATACCGAGCCGGTCTAGCCGGGTTAGGCGGGCGGAAGCCCGCCCACCCACACGCCCGCAAGCGACAAATCCGGCCGCAGCGCCACCAGATCGGCGCGGCAGCCCGGCCGGATTTGGCCGATCTCACGCAGGCCGAGGCAGGCGGCCGGGGTGGCGGTGGCCATCCGCAGGGCTTGGTCCAGCGGAATCCCTGCCAAGTGCACGGCCCCGTGCACGGCTTCGCGCATGGTCAGATGCGCGCCTGCCAGCGTGCCCGCCGCATCGGTGAGTTTGCCTGCGTTCAGCGCAATTGCCTTGCCGGACAGGTGAAAGCCGCCATCACCTGGCGCGCCGACCGAGGGCATCGCATCTGAAATCAGGCACAACCGCGCCGCGCCCATCGCCTTCCACGCCGCCCGCACGGCGGCGGGGTGGGCGTGGTGCCCGTCGATGATGATGCTGGCGACCGCCGAGTCACTGGACAGCGCCGCGCCCACCATGCCCGGCGCGCGGGAGCCGAGTTGCGACATGGCGTTGTATAGATGCGTGAACCCGGCAGCCCCCGAGGCCAGCGCCGCCGCCGCCGTCTCGCAATCGGCGTCGCTGTGGCCGAGGAACACCGTGTATCCGGCGGCGGCAAGGGCGGAGATCTGTGCGGGCGGCACCACTTCGGGGGCCAGCGTGATCAGGCGGGCGGCCGGAAAATCCTCGCACAGCCACGCCAGGTCTTCGGCCCCGAGGGCGGTAATGGCGGCTTCGGGGTGAATGCCGCGCCGCAATCGGGAGATGAACGGGCCTTCGATATGAATGCCCGCAATGCCCGCCATGCCTTGTGCCAGTGCTGCGCGCACCGCCGAGACGCCGCGGCGCAGCGTTTGCGGCTCCGCACTGATCAGCGTCGGCAACAGCGCGGTGGTTCCCTCGGCCAGATGCGCGGCCGCGATGGCGCGCAAGCCCTCTGGCGTTGGCTGGTCGTTGAACAGCACACCGGCACCGCCATTGACCTGCAAATCCACGAAGCCGGGTGCGAGGATCACATCGGGCGGCAAGTGTTGCGGCGTGACGCCCGATGGTGCGTTCGGCAGCACGCCGGCGATGCGCCCGTGTTCAATCAGCACGCAGGCGGGACCGGAGAAGGTGAACCCGTCGAACAGGCGGTGTGTGTGCAGCGCGATCATGGCGCGATCTCCTTCAGCGCGGGGCGCAGGCGTCCGCCGTGGCGCGCCAGCAAGGCCTGCGCTGCAGGAGCATCCAGCCCACGCAGGAGCAGCACGGCAAGTTTGATCGAGCCGCCACCTGAATCGAGGGCGGATTGTGCCGCTTCCGGCGCTGCACCGGCCAGCCGTTGCAGCATCCGCACGGCGCGGGCGCGCAGCTTGGCGTTGCTGGGGCGCATGTCCACCATCAATCCGTCATGCACATGGCCGAGCTTGATCATCAACAGCGTGGAGAACAGGTTCAGCGCCACTTTCTGCGCCGTGCCCGCTTTCAGCCGCGTGGAGCCGGCCAGCGGTTCAGCGCCAGTCTCGGCCAGCACCGGGAAACGGGACAGCGCCAGCAGCCGTGCGCCCTGGGTGTTGGCGATGCCGATGGTCACCGCCCCGCACGCGCCTGCGGCTTGCAGCCCGGCACAGGTGAACGGCGTGCCACCGCTGGCGGCAACCGCAATCACCACGTCATCGGCGGTGGGCGACAGGGCGGCGATGGCCGCACGGGCTGCATCTTCGTCATCCTCCGCCCCTTCGGAGGCGGCGACGAACGCGGCCGGTCCCCCGGCGATCACCAGATGCAGCCGCGCGCGCGGCCAGTCGAACGTGGGCGGCAATTCGGCACCGTCCTGTGCGGCGATGCGCCCGGACGTGCCCGCACCCACATAAATCAGCCGCCCGCCGCGCCCCAGTGCCGCCGCAGCGGCTTCGGCCGCCGCGGCAATGCCGGGCAGGGCGGCACGCACCGCCGCGACGGCTGCGAGTTGCGACTCGAGCAACGAGTCGAGCACGATGGCGTCCGGCCATGAATCGAGGCCCAGATAGCGCGGATCGACGGATTCGGTGCCTGGAAGCATTGCCGCCATCTCTATTGTCTCTGTTCGCTGTAGCATCGGGTTCGGCCGCCCCGGACGCTATGGTCGGATGCGATGCAGCGCCAGTGCATAAAAGTTTTGCGAGCGCCAAAAATCGCTGTTAGGACGCGGCGGCTTTCAATTACGCTGGCGGGTGTGGCGATTCGCGCCATCCTGGCCATCGAAGAAGCCAGCACAGGGATGTAAAACCGCATGTCCAAAGCCTTCATCGCCTCCGTGATTCAGGAATCCGCCAACGGGGCCCTGACCGGCATTGCCTCCAACCGACTCGCGGGCGATGTCGTCGCCGCCATCGTGCGCGAACTCAAGAAGAATGGCCGCTTCACGCTGCCGAGCTTCGGCACCTTCATCGTGCGCAAGACCAAGGCGCGCAAGGGCCTGAACCCGCGCACCGGTGAAGCGATCAAGGTAAAGGCCGGCAAGACCGTGCGCTTCAAGGCGTCGCCGACGCTGAAGAAGTCGGTCTGACCAACGGGCCATGTGCGGGGCACTGCCCCGCACAACCGCTGATATCGGTCTAGATATCAATATCCGCGACGCTGCGGGCGTGTTCCTGAATGAACGCGAATCGCAGTTCCGGCTTGCGCCCCATCAACTGTTCCACCAGCCCGGCGGTGTGGGCGCGCTGTTCCGGCAGGGACACCACCTTCAGCAACGTGCGCTTGGCCGGGTCCATCGTGGTTTCCTTCAACGCGGCGGGCGGCATTTCGCCGAGCCCCTTGAAGCGGCTCACATCCACCTTCGCGGTGCCCTTGAACTGCTTCATCTTGCGTTCACGGTCGGCATCGTTCATCGCGTAGACGGATTTGGCACCCTGCGTCAGCCGGTACAGCGGCGGCTGTGCCAGATACACATGGCCGTGGCGCATCAGGTCCGGCAGTTCACGATAGAAGAACGTCATCAGCAATGACGCGATATGCGCGCCGTCCACATCGGCGTCCGTCATGATGATCACGCGGCCATAGCGCAGGCGCGTGCGGTCGAAGCGGTCGCCCACGCCGCAGCCGAGCGCCTCGATCAGGTCTTTCAGCTCCTGATTCTGCCGCAGTTTCTCGGTGCTCGCGCTGGCGACGTTCAGGATTTTGCCGCGCAGCGGCAGCACCGCCTGCGTTGCCCGGTCGCGCGCCTGCTTGGCAGAACCACCTGCGCTGTCGCCTTCCACCAGAAATATCTCGGTGCGCGCGGCGTCTTCCACCGTGCAGTCCGTCAGTTTGCCGGGCAGGCGCAAGCGGCGGGTGGCGGATTTACGGACCGTGTCCTTCAACTCCCGCCGCCGCAACCGGTCCTCGGCGCGCTCGATCAGGAAGGTCAGCAGCGTATCGGCCAGCGCCGGGTCGCCTGCCAGAAAATGGTCGAACCGGTCGCGCAGCGCGGTTTCCACCAGCCGCGTGGCTTCCTGGCTGGTGAGTTTCTCCTTGGTCTGGCCCTGAAACTGCGGGTCGCGGATGAACACCGACAGTTTGGCGGCCATCTGCACGGTGATGTCCTCGGCCGTCACCTGTGCCGCGCGCTTGTTGTTGCGATGTTCGCCCCAGGCGCGGATGCCTTTCAGCAACGCGTTGCGAAACCCGGCTTCATGCGTGCCTCCCTGCGTGGTGGACACGGTGTTGCAGTAACTGTTCAGAAACCCGTCGGTTTCCTACAGCCAACTCACCGCCCATTCCAGCCGCCCGGTGCGCGCGCCATCGGGGGCGGCCGGCAACTCGGCCTCACCGGCCCAGACCGTGCCGACGCGGCCCGCGCCATTGATGTCGGCCTCCAGACTGTCGCGCAGGCCGCCGGGGAAATGCAGCACCGCCTCGGCGGGGGTTTCGTCGCGGATCAGCGCCGGGTCGCAGGCCCAGCGGATCTGCACGCCCTTGAACAGATAGGCTTTCGAGCGGCACAGCCGGTACAGCCGCGCGGGCGAGAAGGCGATGTCACCGAAAATTTGCGGGTCCGGCTTGAAGCGGATCAGTGTGCCGCGCCGGTTCTGCACCGGCCCGGCATTGACCAGCTGGCTCTGCGGCACGCCGCGCGCGTAGCTTTGCTTCCACAGCACGCGCTCACGCGCCACTTCCACATCCATGGTCTCGGACAGCGCGTTGACCACCGAACTGCCGACGCCGTGCAGGCCGCCCGAGGTCTCATAGGCCTTGCCGCTGAACTTGCCGCCGGAGTGCAGCGTGGTGAGAATCACTTCCAGCGCGCTCAGGTGCTGAAACTTGGGGTGCGGGTCCACCGGAATGCCGCGCCCGTTGTCGCGCACGGCCAGCAGATTGCCCGGTTCCAGCGACACTTCGATGAAGCTGGCGTGCCCGGCGACGGCCTCGTCCATCGCGTTGTCGAGAATTTCGGCGGCCAGATGGTGCATCGCACCGTCATCGGTGCCGCCGATATACATGCCCGGCCGCCGCCGCACCGGCTCCAGCCCCTCCAGCACCTCGATATCTTTGGCCGAATAGCTGGCCGGATCAGGCGGCAGGCCAACGGCGTCCTTGGCCGCCGCCTTGCGGGCGGGCTGCGCGGGGCGGGCAGGGGGCGCGGAACCGGCGCCGAACAGATCGTCGTTCATGGTGTGTTCCAATGCTGCGGCCGCACTCTAGCGACGGGCGGCGCAGCGGGGCAAGCCGGGCGGCGAGTCGCAGCTATGGCACCGGAACGGTGGTGCTGACCTTGATCCGGATCGTCGGGCCGGCCAGCACCGGCTGGCCCCGGATGCCCCAGTCCGCCCGGCGCAAGGCGCTTTGCGCCACATACTTGCTGCCATCGCGCTGCACCTGCAGCGCCAGCGGACGGGTGACGCCGTGCATGGTCAGCGTTCCGGCAATACTTTTGCCATCAGCGGCACACTGCCCGGCATAGGTCATGGCCGGAAACGCGGCGGCATCCAGCAGGCCGGGTCCCAGCACGGCCTGCTCCACCGCGCGGTCGTCCATCGACAGGCTGCCGGTTTCGACCGTCACCGTCACGGTGCAGGCTGCCAGTTCCGGGTCCAGCGTCAACGTGCCGCTGAACCGGTGAAACACGCCGTCCACCGGAAACAGCGCCAGCGCGTAGGCCCGAAAGCCGATCTCCGCACTCTGCGGCGTCAATGCGATATCGCGCGGCGCGGCGGCGGCCGGGTGCAGCATGGCGGCCGCAAGCGGCAGCATCAGCCAGAAGGGTGAGCGCACTGCGGTCTTGCCGTCCTGTCGTGGTTGCGCCCGGGTGTTAGCACGGGCTTGCCTGCCGGGCGCGCCCTGCCTAAGGCGATTGTGCAGAGTCGGAGATTCGGACCCATGAGCCTGAAGGGCAAAGTTGCGCTGGTGACGGGGTCGACCAGCGGCATCGGTCTGGGCATTGCCCGCGCGCTGGCCGGACAGGGCGCCGACGTGATGCTGAACGGCTTCGGCGACGCGGCGCAAATCGCCGCGTTGCAGGGTGAGATTGCCGTCGCAAGCGGCGTGCGCACCGGCTACTCACCGGCCGATCTCAGCCAGCCATCGCAGATTGCGGCCATGGTGCGTGAGACCGAGGCGGCTTTGGGGAAGGTTGATATTCTGGTCAACAACGCCGGCATCCAGTTCGTTGCCCCCATCGCCGAATTTCCCGAAGCGCAGTGGGACCGCATCATCGCGCTCAATCTGTCGGCCGTGTTTCACGGCATGAAGGCGGTGATCCCCGGCATGCAGGCGCGGCGCTGGGGGCGGATCATCAACATCGCCTCGGCGCATGGGCTGGTGGCCAGCGCCAACAAGGTGGCTTACGTGGCCGCCAAGCACGGCGTGGTGGGGGCCACCAAGGTCGCCGCCGTGGAACTGGCCAATGACGGCATCACCGTGAACGCCATCAGCCCCGGCTGGGTGCTGACCCCGCTGGTGCAGAAGCAGCTTGATGACCGCGCCGCCCGCGAGGGCCGCGATGTTGAAGACCTCAAGCACGCGTTTCTGACCGAAAAGCAGCCGATGGCGCAATTTTCCAAGCCAGAGCAGATCGGCGCGCTGGCAGCCTTTCTGTGCTCGGACGCGGCCAGCACCATCACTGGCGCGCCGCTGTCCATCGACGGCGGCTGGGTGGCGCAATAGGCGTCACGCCACGCCGGGCACGGCCTCGTGCAGCACCTGTGCTGCGGCGAGGGCAGCGGATAACGCTGCCGCCTCGCCCCGGCCGTCGCCCGGCAGCAGCCAGACGATCTTTGCCCCGGCAGCCGCCTGCGCGAGCACGTCCGGCAAGTGCGCCGGGGTCATCCGGCTGGCATCCCGCCGCCCCAGATCGGCGGCGGCGGCGCAGACGGGATCGGTGTAGGCAATCATGTCTGCCTCGCCGAGCAGGCGTTGGGTGCGCAGCGTGACCAGATCGGCTTCACCAGGGCCGCTGCCCGCCAGATAGACAACGCCCGCCGCCGCAATCTCCCCCTCCAGCGCCGCGGCAAACGCCGCCTGTGCCTCATCCTCCCGCCCGGCGAACACCAGATCGGCCGCGCGCCCGGCCAGCAGGTGTTCCAGCACGCGGCGGCGCTGCGCCAGATCGGGGAAGCGGGCGCGGAACGCCGTCTTGAAGGAATCGGCGATGAAAGCCAGCCGCCCGAACGCGGGCGGCACGGCGGCTTCAATGCGCGCACGCAGCAGCCGCGCCAGCACCGGCGCGGTGCCCGCCGAGGAAATCGCGATGGTGATCGGGTCGCGCTCCACAATGGCCGGGCTGATGAAGCTGCACAATTCCGGCCGGTCCACGATGTTCACCGGAATCCCCGCTGCCCGCGCCGCCGCCGACAGCGCCTGCAAGTCGTCCTCGTCCGCGCCGCCGCCCACGGCCAGTGCGCAACCGTGCAGATCCTTTGGGTCGAACCGGGGCGCGTGCCGCACCCGCGCCCCGGCGCGCACCAGCGGGGCGGCCTTGCGCTCGGCCACTTCGCCGCTGCCCAGCACCAATACGTCGCGGCCAGACAGGTCGAGAAAAATCGGGAAATGCCGCACGAGTCTGCCCCTTTTGCCGCACTGCGGCAGGCTGATGGATTTGTGCGTTGCGCCCGCCTTGCCCAGTGCCGTGCCGCCCGCCTAGATGCGGCAGAACCACGCGAGGCGCGCGATGTCCATCCTGTTGACCGGAGCCGCGGGCTTCATCGGCTATCACGTGGCCGAGGCGCTGCTGGCGCGCGGCGAGCAGGTCATCGGCGTGGATGAGGTCAACGCCTATTATGATGTGCGGTTGAAACAGGCCCGGCTGGCCAGGCTGGCCGAGCGGCCTCGCTTTGCCTTCCACCGGCTCGACATCGCCGACCGTGCGGGCATGACGGCGCTGGCCGCCGCCAACCCCGGCATCGACCGCATCGTGCATCTCGCAGCCCAGGCCGGGGTGCGGTACTCGATGCAGGAACCGTATGCCTATGTCTCCGCCAACGTGATGGGGCATCTGACGATTCTGGAACTGGCCCGCCATCTCGGGCGGCTGGAGCACCTCGTCTACGCCAGCTCCTCCTCGGTCTATGGCGCCAACACGTCGCTGCCGTTCCGCGAATCGGACCGCGCCGACACCCCGCTGTCGCTGTATGCCGCCACCAAACTGGCCGACGAGCTGATGAGCCATGCTTACGGCCATCTGTATGGTCTGCGGCAGACCGGGCTGCGGTTTTTCACCGTCTATGGCCCGTGGGGGCGGCCCGACATGGCCTATTTCATGTTTGCCGAGGCGATCATGGCGGGCACCCCGATCACGGTGTTCGACGGCGGCACGCTGCGGCGGGACTTCACCTACATCGACGACATCGTGGCAGGCGTGGTCGGCAGCCTGGATCGCCCTCCCGAATCGCTTCCCGGCGCTGCACATGGTGCATTGCCGCTGCGCGTGTTGAACATCGGAAATCGTCAAAGTGAGGCCGTTGGCACCTTGATCGGATTGCTGGAACAGTCATTGGGCCGCGCGGCGGTCATTCTTGACCGGCCCCGTCCGCTGGCCGATGTCACGGAAACTTGTGCAGATATCAGCGTGATAGCGGGTTTGAGCGGGTTTTCGCCGGCCACGCCGCTGGCCGAAGGCATCCCGCGCTTCGCATCCTGGTTCCTCGACTGGCGCGCGCGCCGTGGCGAGGGGTGACACATCGCTGCAAAGAAACCTGTTGACCGGCCCCGAGCCCGGGGCTAAATCCCCGTCACCGCAGCAGACGATGCCTTGCATCACTTCGGCGGTTCGCTTAATCTTCTTGGCCTCGGCTGAGACTGGCGAGTCGGCAGGACGGTTGGTTCTTTATCCCAAGGGATAAGGAGCTGAGCGGCTCTTTTGTTCTTTGACTTATAAATCTGGGATAGGAAGGGATACGTTGGCGGCGCTCCTTGGGTTTGGTTTTGTTTATCTGGGTTGACGGAGGGAATTCACCCGCCGCGCGCAATCCGATTAACCCGCCATTGTTACTGGGTGTGACAGCGGGAGTCCTTTTCGTCACCGGATGTGGAAGCCTCTACAAGATTG
>CAIPHQ010000197.1 GCA_903864895.1 uncultured Rhodospirillales bacterium | reverse complement strand
GCCCTACCACGGCAGGCACGCCGATGATGGAACTGGTG
Source organism: uncultured Rhodospirillales bacterium (assembly GCA_903864895.1). Taxonomy (GTDB): domain Bacteria; phylum Pseudomonadota; class Alphaproteobacteria; order Acetobacterales; family Acetobacteraceae; genus CAIPHQ01. The sequence goes on along the minus strand of CAIPHQ010000197.1, from coordinate 3,592 downwards.
GCCGCCGTCACTGACTCCCAGTTGGAATACACGCTGTTCACAATGCCCAGCAGCGCGAACGTGGCGATGGACCCGGCGATGCCGGACAGGCGCATGATGGCAGCGCCCACGATCAGCGCCACCAGACCGGCCAGCAACCCGGCCCCGGCCACGGCGGGCAGGAAGCCGTACTGATTTTGTTGCAGGAAATCCGGCAGCCCGGTCAGCATCATCTGCTTCCAGGTCGGGTCCACCGTGGCCCACGCGGCGGCGTAGGCGCCGATGCACATGAAGCCGATATGGCCGAACGACAGAATGCCGGCGTTGCCGATGAACACGTAGATGCCGATCACCACAATCAGGCGGATCAGCATTTCCGTCAGCGTCACCTGCAACTGCTCGCTGCCCAGCGAGCCTGCAGCCACCAGCACGGTCAGAATGGCGCAGAGCGCGGCAAGCGGCCAGTAGCGCCGCAGCATGGATGCGTGCGGAGAAACCGGCGGGGCGGAATGCGGGGTCTTGGCCATCAGACGCGCTCGATCAGGGCACGGGTGGGCACAATGCCGGACGGGCGGAACAGCAGGATCAGGATCACGAACGCAAAGGCGAACGCATCACGAAACACCCGCAAATCCTCCGGCAGATAGGCTTGCAGCATGATCACCACGAACCCCACCAGAAATCCGCCCACTACCGCGCCGAGCAGGCTGCCCATGCCGCCGATCACGGTGGCCACGAACGCAAACAGTGCCAGCGGCACGCCCATCTGCGGCCCCAGCGTGCCGGTCTGCGACAGGTAGAGCAGCGAGACCGCCGTGGCCAGAATGCCGCTGATGGCAAACGCAAGCCCGATCACGAAATTGCCGCGCACGCCCAGATACTGCGCCATGCGGAAATCCTCCGCCGCTGCGCGCATCATCACGCCATAGGGCGTACGCTTCAGGAACAGCGTCAGCGCGGCCATCAGCGCCAGCGTCACGCCAATAGTCACAAGTTGCAGCATCGGGATGCGCAGGTCGCCCAGCATGATCGGGTTCGCCAGCCCCGACCACAAATTGGCCGCCTTCGGCCGCGCGCCGTACACCATCAGAATGCCGTTCTGGATCACGTAACTCACGGCGAACGACGCAATCATCAAGGTTGGCGCATTGGCTCTTCGCAACGGCCGGAACACCAGCGCATCGGAAATCAGTGCGAAGATCACCACGATCAGCGTGACCGTCGGGATCATCAGCGCCCAGTTCCACGTGCCGATGAACAACTGCGCCGTCACCTCGAACGAGGGTACGATCAGCGCATAGGCGCCGATGGAGATGAAGTCGCCATGCGCGAAGTTCACCAGCCGCAGAATGCCGAACAACAGGCCCACGCCCAGTGCCGCCAGCGCGTACAGGCTGCCCAGACTGAGCGCATCGGCCAGATTTTGCAGAAACCCGATCACGCCGCGTCCTCCTCCTCGTTCGCGTCGCCGGACGCAGCCTCACCGAAGCCGAAATACGCGCGCTTGATCGCCTCGCCATCGGCCAGATCCGCAGCCTTGCCCTCAAGCTGGATGTGGCCGTTGCGGATCACGTAAATGCGGTCGGCATGTTTCAGAATGCGGTGCGAACTCTGCTCGTTGATCAGCAGCGTCAGCCCTTCCTGCTGGCGCGCCGCCAGCAGGATTTCATAGACCTGATCGACAATCTTCGGTGCCAGACCCAGCGATGGCTCGTCTACCAGCAGCAGGCGCGGCTTGGTCAGCAGCGCGCGGGCGATCACCAGCATCTGCTGCTCACCGCCCGAAAGCCGCCCGGCGGGGCTGGTGATGCGTTCGCGCAGGCGCGGGAACATGGCCAGCACGCGCTCGATATCCGCCGCCACCGCGCTGCGGTCCGCCCGCATATACGTGCCCACGCGCAGGTTCTCGGCCACCGACAGCGTGCCGAACACATGCCGCCCTTCCGGCACCAATGAGACACCCATGCGCGCGATGGTCTCGGGCCGCACCCCGGCCAGATCCTGGCCTTCCAGCTTGATATGCCCTTTGCTGGCAGCCACCCCGCCCGCAATCGCGGCCAGCGTGGTGGACTTGCCGGCACCGTTCGGGCCGATCAGGCAGACAATCTCGCCCTTGGCCACGGTCAGGGAAATGCCCTTCAGGGCGCGCAGGCGTCCATAGCTGACATGGATGTCCTCAATCGCGAGCATCGCGCTAGCCTTCCATGCCGAGATAGGCCGAGATCACCGCCTGATCGCGCTGGATGTCGCTGGGCAGGCCCTCGGCAATGGTGCGCCCGCCGTCCAGCACATGAATGCGCTGACACACGCCCATGATCACGCCCATGTTGTGCTCAATAAGCAGCACGCCGCAGGTGAAGGTGCGCGGAATGGCGGCAATGGTGTGCATCAGGTCGTCGCACTCGGCGTCCGACATGCCCGCTGCCGGTTCATCCAGCAGCACGAAGGCGGGGGACAGCACCAGGGCGCGGGCGATGCCCACGCGGCGTTCATCGGTATAAGGTAGGGTGCCCGCAATCGCGTCGGCGCGGTCGGCCAGTCCCACCCACTCCAGCATCGCCATGGCGTGCTGGTGCCCGGCGCGGCGGGACATGCCGAGGCCCAGCGCGGTGACCTCGACGTTCTCCGCCACCGTCATGTCGCGGAACAGCCGCCCGGCCTGAAACGTGCGCGCCACGCCCTGCTTGCGGAATTTCACCGGGGTCCAGCCCGTGGTGTCCTCCCCGCCCAGCACCACGCTGCCCGAGGTGGGGCGCTGAAATCCGGTCAGGCAGTTCACCAGCGTGGTCTTGCCCGCGCCGTTCGGGCCGATCAGCCCGAACACCTCATGGCGTTCCACTTTCAGACTCACGTCCGAAATCGCCGTCAGGCCCTGAAACTGCACGACGATGTTGCGCGCAACCAGTTCGCTGGCCTGCGGCTGTTCAATGCCGGGCGGCAGCACATGCAGTTCGTCCGTCATGCCACGGCCCGTTGCGGGTGGTCAGTTGGCGTCAGAAGGCACGTCACACCGATCAACCTCCACCTGGTGGCACCTTCGGGCACCGATATCGCACTTCCGATCTTCCGCTGGCCGCAAGGCCCGCGCAAGATGCCTCGGGCGCACTTGCACCGTCACGGCATGAAATTGCTTAGCAAGAAACGTGCAAGCGGTGCTGGCGGAACGAAGCGGACGGGAAGGGACAGGCACATGGCGACCCGCAAGACCATCATCACCTGCGCGATCACCGGATCGGTACACACGCCGTCCATGTCGCCCTATCTGCCAGTGACACCCGAGGAGATCATCGAGGCGTCGGTGGGTGCTGCCGAAGCCGGGGCGGCGATCATCCATCTGCACGCGCGCGACCCGGAGACGGGCAAGCCGGACCAGACCCCGGCAGCGTTTGGCCGCTTCCTGCCGCAAATCCAGCAGCGCACCAACGCGGTGCTGAACCTGACCACCGGTGGTGCGGCATGGATGAAGGTCGAAGAACGGGTGCGCCCGGCGGAACTGTTCCAGCCGGAGGTCGCCTCACTGAACATGGGCTCGATGAATTTCGGCATCTTCCCGATGCTGCAACGCTTCAAGGAGTTCAAATACGACTGGGAGGCGAAGCATCTGGAAGGCTCG
>CAIPHQ010000196.1 GCA_903864895.1 uncultured Rhodospirillales bacterium | reverse complement strand
GCGGAGTTCAGCCGCGCGCTGCCGTCCGGGTTGGGGCGGCGCGGGTCGGGCGGGGCGGGTTCGGTCTGGGGTAATTTCATCGCCCCTCAAACTTGCACGTCCTGCAGCGCACGCCCACTGCCTGCGTGAAACCGGCAAGGGCTGGACAGGCGCACGGCTGGCATGTTCAAGCAGCAGGCATGACAGGGGAGGGCGCAATGCAGCCGAACGACGCAACTTATCCCAGCCTGCGCGGCCGCGCAGTGCTGATCACCGGCGGGGCCGGGGGCATCGGTGCAAGCCTTGTGGAGCATTTCGCCGCCCAAGGGGCGCAGGTGGCGTTTCTGGACATCGCCGATGCCGCCGCCGAGACGCTGATCGCCCGCATCGCCGCGGCGGGGCACCCCGCGCCCATCTACCGCCGCGCCGACGTGACCGACACGCCCGCGTTCCAGTCCGCTATCGCCAGCGCGGCCGAGGCGGTGGGGCCGTTCCATGTGCTGGTCAACAACGCCGGCAACGACCAGCGCCACCCATGGGCGGAAGTGACGCCCGAGTATTGGGACAACCGCATCGCCATCAACCTGAAACACTTGTTCTTCGCCACCCAGGCCGTCGCCCCGGGCATGATCGCGGCCCGCGCCGGGTCCATCGTCAACTTCGGCTCGGCGTCATGGCATCTCGGCATGGGCGGCATGGCGGCCTACACCGCCAGCAAGGCGGGCATCGAGGCGCTGACCCGCAGCTTCGCCCGCGACCTCGGCATCCACAACGTCCGCGTCAACTGCGTGCTGCCCGGCTGGATCATGACCGAGCGGCAGATGACGCTGTGGCTGGACGAGGAAGGCGAAAAGGCGCGTTACGCCGGGCAATGCCTGAAAGACCGGCTGTATCCCGCCGACGTGGCCCGCCTCGTGCTTTGGCTGGCCGCCGATGACAGCCGGATGGCGACCAACCAGACTTGGACGATGGATGGCGGCTGGACCTGATCTTTCGTCCGTTCAGGGCGTGGCGTTGGTGGGTCAGCCCGCCTCCGCCATCGCCCGAATGGCAAACCCCCGGTAGCCCTCCGCCGCCACCTCCGCGCAGATGCGGTGATATGCGGGCACGCCGCCGATATAGGGCATGAACACGCGCGGCTTGCCCGGCACATTGGCACCCGCGTACCACGAGGCCGTGTTGGGATACAGCGTGCGGTTGCCCGCCGCCGCCACCTGCCCGGCCCAGTCATCCTGCGCCGCCTGCGTGGCCTCGATGCTGGCTGCGCCCCGGTCTTGCAGGGTGGCGAGGCAGGTGGTGATCCAGTCCACATGCTGTTCGATGGACACCAGCATGTTGGTCAGCACCGAAGGGCTGCCCGGCCCGGTGATGGTGAACAGGTTGGGGAAGCCCGCCACCATCAGCCCCAGATAGGTGCGCGGCCCCTCGGCCCATGCGGCGCGCAGCGTCTGCCCGCCGCGCCCCTGAATGTCCACCGCCAGAATCGTGCCGGTCATCGCATCGAAGCCGGTGGCGAACACCAGACTGTCGAACGCGTACTCCGCCGCCGTGGTCCGCACGCCCTGCGGCGTGATGGCTTCAATCGGAGCCGCGCGCAGATCAACCAATGAAACGTTGCCGCGGTTGTAGGTCTCGTAATAGCCGGTATCCACGCAGATGCGCTTGGTGCCGATGGGGTAGCCCTGCGGGCACAGCAATTCGGCCAGCGCCTTGTCCTTGACAATGCTGCGGATTTTGCCGCGCACGAACTCGGCGGCGGTTTCGTTGGACTCGCGGTTCAGGATCAGGTCGCCAAACGCGCCCATGAACTGCGTGCCGCCCATCTGCCAGCGTTCTTCATAGACCTTCTGCCGGGCAGCCTCGTCCACTGCCACGGCGGATTCGGGGTTGATGGACATCAGGATGCCGTTGCGCACCTGCTTCGCCCGCGCCCGGCGTTCCGGGTATTCCGCCTTCCACGCGCCTTCATATTCCGGGCGCATCGGCCAGTTATGCGCGGGCACGCTGAAATTGGGTGTGCGCTGAAACACCGTCAGATGTGCCGCCTGCTGCGCGATCACCGGAATGGCCTGAATGGCCGACGACCCGGTGCCGATTACGCCCACCCGCTGCCCGGTGAAATCCACGCCCTCATGCGGCCATTGCCCGGTGTGATAGGTGGCCCCGGCGAAATCCTGGATGCCGGGAATTTCCGGCAGCTTGGTGGTGGACAGGCACCCGGTGGACATCACGCAGAACCGCGCCGCCAATGCCTCACCGGTGTCGGTGGTCACGTGCCACACCTGTGCGGCGTCGTCGAAATGCAGCGCGGTCACGCGGGTGTTGAAGGTGATGTCGCGCCGCAGGTCCAGCCGTTCGGCGATGTGCTGCGCGTAGGTCAGAATTTCGGGCTGCGCGGCGTAGCGCTCGCTCCAGTTCCAGCTTTGCTGCAATTCGGGGTCGAACGAGAACGAATACTGCATGCTTTCCACGTCGCAGCGCGCGCCGGGGTAGCGATTCCAGTACCAGGTGCCGCCCACATCGTGCCCGGCTTCGAACACGCGCACGCGCAGGCCAAGCGCGCGCAGGCGGTGCAGCAGATACATGCCGGCAAATCCGGCGCCGGCGATCACCACATCGGGTTGGGCCGCATGGCGCGGCGGCAGGCTGTCGGGCATCGTGCGGCTTCCTTGTTTGAAGCAAGCTACCGCGCGGGCCGGAAATCCCGCAACGCTTCCGCCACCTGCGCCAGCACAGGCTCCCACCGCCGCTCCGCACCCTGCCGGAACAGCCGGGCGGTGGGATACCACGGCGAGTCGCGGCGCCCGCGCAGCCAGCGGAAATCGGCGCTGAACTGCAGCATGATCCACACCGGCAGCCCCAGCGCGCCGGCCAGATGCGCCACCGAGGTATCGGCGCTGATCAGCAGATCCATCTGTGCCAGCAACCCGGCGGTCTCGCCGAAATCCCGCAGCCGTTCGGCATGGCTCCGCACGCCCTGCGCCATGCGCAGCGCCTCGGCGTCAGCCGGGCGGATGTCTTTCTGCACCACATGGAACTCGGCATCCGGCCGCGCCAGCAACGGCAGCAGCAGGGCGGCGGGAATGGAGCGCAGCGCGTCCTCCGGGTGCTCCGGACTGCCCGAAAACGCGATGCCCACGCGCAGGCGGCGGCGCGGGCCCAGCCTGCGCGCCCATGCAACCCGGCTTGCCACCGGCACGCCCAGATACGTAATGCCGCCGGGGATCGTGGCCAGATCAGTGCCGAAGGCCAGCGGCAGGCTCATCAGCGGGCAATGCCAGCCGCAGGGCGGCAATTCCGCCCCGCTGGCGATCAGCGTGTCGGCCAGACCGCCCAGCAGCGGCAGCAGCGGCGCCTGCGCTTCCAGCACGACATGCGCCCCCAAGGCGCGCACCAGCGGCGCGTAGCGCACAAACTGGATGGTATCGCCCAGCCCCTGCTCGGCGTGCAGCACGATGGTCTGGCCCGCGAGGCTCTCGCCGGGGCGGTTCAGCCACAGCTTCACCGGATAGCTGCGCTCGTCGGCGCAGAACGCCGGGTCGCGCCAGCGGCTTTCATAGGCGGCCCAGCCCTCCGCCAGGCGGCCCAGAGTCAGCAGCGCCATCGCCTCGCCGAAATCCGCCTGCGGCAGATCGGCGTCCAGCGCCACGGCGCGGCGGAACAGGCCGATGGCTTCCTCGGGCCGGTCCAGCGCCAGCATCGCGCCGCCCAGATTGTTGCAGGCCTCGGCATAGTCCGGTTGCAGGCGCAGCGCCTCCAGCAGGCTGCCCGCCGCTTCGGCGGGGCGATGCTGCGCCAGCAGGGCCGCGCCCAGATTGTTGTGCGATCCGGCCATGCCGGGCCGCAACCGCACCGCGTGGCGGTAACACGCCTCCGCCTCGGCAATCCGCCCCAGCGCGCGCAATGCATTGCCCAGATTGTTGTGCGCGCCAGCATGGTCCGGGTCCAACGCCAGCGCATCGCGCAACGGGTCCACAGCCGCCCCGGCATCGCCGGACGCCAGCAGCGCGTTGCCGAGATTGTACAGCGTCGGCGCATGGCGTGGCCGCAGCACCAGTGCGGTGCGGTAATGTGCCACAGCCTCCGCCGCGCGGCCGAGTTCCAGCAGCGCGTTGCCCAGATTGTTGCGCGCGTCCGCATGGTCCGGCCGCAGCGCCAGCGCCGCCTCATAGCTCGCCACCGCCGCCGCGCGCTCACCCGCCTGCCACTG
>CAIPHQ010000195.1 GCA_903864895.1 uncultured Rhodospirillales bacterium | reverse complement strand
CCGGTGGTGACAACACCATCGGCAACCGGCGTGCCCGGCAGCAGGGTGGTGCGGGCGATCACCACGCTGTCATCGGGGTGCAGGCGGATCATGATCGGGGGGGACATACGCGTCTCCAGATACTGTAAGTCAGAGAGGTGGGGTGCTGTTCAGGCGACCCCGTTGCTTTCCTTGCGGATCTGGGTCACGCCCGATTTCGCCGCCATCGCCATCAGCGACACGTCGTTCAGCAGCGTCACCAGCCTGAAGCCCATGCCGATGGCGCGCGCGGCGTAGGCGGTGCTGCCGGTGTGGATGCCTGCGTACAGGCCGCGCTTGTCGCATTCGGCGATCACGCGGTCGTAGATGGCCAGCATCTCCGGCTCCTCACGGTCCAGCTTGGGGATCAGCCCATGCGAGAACCCGAGATCGGACGGGCCGATATACACGCCTGCCAGACCCGGCACGTCCAGAATGGCCTCCAGATTGGCCACCGCCTCGCGCGTCTCGATCATCGGCAGCACCAGAGTCTCGTCGTTGGCGACATTCTGGTAGGTGCCAGCCTCGCCATACAGACCCACGCGGATCGGGCCGTTGCTGCGGGCACCCTGCGGCGGATATTTTGCATAGCTCACCAGCGCCTCGGCCTGCGCCCGGGTGTTGATCATCGGGCAGATCACGCCGTAGGCCCCGGCGTCCAGCACCTTGCCGATGATGCCCGGCTCGTTCCACGGCACGCGCACCATGGGCGTCACCGGATGGGCCTGCATCGCCTGAAAGCATTCCACCATCGACAGGTAGTCCTGCACGCCATGCTGCAGATCCACCGTGACGGAATCGAAGCCGCACTGCGCCAGCACTTCGGCCGAGAAGCCCGACGGGATGGCGAGCCATCCATTGACCGCCGCCTTGCCCGACGACCAGATTTGCTTGAGTTTGTTTGCCATTGGAAGCGCGCTTCCCCCTTGTCTCACGGTTGCCGCACGCTAGGCGCGGGGCTGGACGGGGTCAATTCGCGCGTCCGCAGGCCTGGAGAGAAACATGTCACGTCCTGTCGATGCGGTGATCACACTGGCCAAAGCCTTTCTGGGCGGCCGCATCAGCGCCAATGCCAGCCTGCGCGAGCAGCATTCGCACGGCGAGGACACCAATCCGCCGGTGCTGCCGGACGCGGTGGCGTTCGTGGAAACCACCGAGGAAGTCTCCCGCCTGCTGGCGCTGTGCAACGCGCATTCGGTGCCGGTGGTCCCCTTCGGCGCGGGCACGTCGCTGGAAGGCCATGTCACCCCGGTGCGCGGCGGGGTCAGCATCGACATGTCGAAGATGACCCGGATCATCGAGGTCAATCAGGCGGACATGGACTGCCGGATCGAGGCCGGGGTGACGCGCAAGAACCTCAATTTGCATCTGCGCGATCAGGGCATGTTCTTCCCGGTCGATCCGGGCAGCGACTGCACCATCGGCGGCATGTGCGCCACGCGCGCCAGCGGCACCTGCGCGGTGCGCTACGGCACCATCCGTGAAAACGTGCTGGGCCTGACCGTGGTGCTGCCGGATGGGCGGATCGTCAAGACCGGCGGGCGGGTGCGCAAATCCTCCACCGGCTATGACCTGACCCGGCTGTTCATCGGCTCGGAAGGCACGCTGGGCATCATCACCGAGATCCAGTTGCGCCTGCACGGCATTCCCGAGGCCATGAGTGCGGCCACCTGCCAGTTCGATGATCTGGCGGGCACGGTGGAGACGGTGATTGCGGTGATGCAGGCGGGCATTCCGGTGGCGCGCATCGAACTGATCGACGATGTGCAGATGGCCGCCATCGCCGCCTATGCCAAGCTGCCTGATCTGGAAGCCGCCCCCACGCTGTTCTTCGAGTTCCATGGCACGCCCGCCGCGGTCGCCGAGCAGGCGGCGCAGGCCGAGGAAATTGCGCTGATGTATGGCGCGCGCGGCTTCAAATGGGCCACCGACCCCGCCGAACGCGCCAAGCTGTGGCAAGCGCGGCATGATGCCTACTGGTCCGGCATCGCGCTGATCCCCGGCTGCCGGGGGGTGACCACCGACACGGTGGTGCCGATTTCCAGGCTGGCCGAGGCGGTGCTGGGGGCCAAGCAGGACATTCTGGACTCCGGCCTGATCGCGCCCATCGTCGGCCATGTCGGCGACGGCAATTTCCACGCGCTGATTCTGGTGCCGCCCGGCGATGCGGTGGCACTGGAGAAGGCCTGGGCGCTGGACCGCAAGATCGTGAACCGTGCGCTGGCGCTGGGCGGGTCGTGCAGCGGCGAGCACGGCGTGGGCATCGGCAAGCGCGAGTTTCTGGAAATCGAGCACGGGCCGGAGGCGCTGGCGGTGATGCGCTCGATCAAGACGCAGTTCGACCCGCGCGGGATCATGAATCCGGGCAAGATGTTCCTGAACTAGTCCCATGGCGCAGCGCCCGGTGGTGATCGGCGCACTGGGGCTGGCGCAGATCGTCGCGTGGGGGTCGTCCTACTACATGCCCGCCGTGATGGCGGTGCCGATTGCCAGCGAAACCGGCTGGCCGCTGCCCTGGGTGTCGGGCGGACTGTCCTGCGGCCTGCTGGTGGCCAGCCTCGCTTCACCTGCCATCGGGCGGCATATCGAGCGGCGCGGCGGGCGGCTGCCGATGGCGGCCAGCGGTTTGTTGATGGCTGCGGGGCTGGCGGTGATGACGCAGGCGCCGAACCTTGCGGTGTTTCTGGCGGCGTGGCTGGTGATCGGGCTTGGCATGGGCTGCGGCCTGTATGATGCCACCTTCGCCACGCTGGGGCGGATGTATGGCACGCAGGCGCGCGGGGCGATTTCGGCGCTGACGCTGATTGCCGGGTTCGCCAACACGGTGTGCTGGCCGCTTTCGGCGTATCTGCTGCACCGGTTCGGCTGGCGGGGCGGGTGCCTTGTATGGGCGGCGGCGGATTTGCTGTTGTTGCTGCCCACCTATCTGCTGGTGCTGCCGCGCAGCGTGCCGCCCCCGCCGCCCGGCCCGGCATTGACCGAGGGCGGCGTGCGCCCGGCGGGCCTGGGCGTGTTCGTGCTGATGGCCGCCGTGACCACGCTGGGCAATTTCATCTCCGCCACGCTGTCGGTGCATCTGCTGACCCTGCTGGCCGGGCTGGGTCTGGCGGCCAGCGCGGCGGTGGCGTTTGGCGCGATGCTGGGGCCGTCGCAGGTGGGCGGGCGGCTGGTGGAAATTCTATCCGCGCACACACATCACCCGGTGTGGACGCTGTTTGCCTCCACCGCGCTGATTGCGCTGGGCATCGGTTTGCTGTGGGTCTGGCCGGGCGCGGTGCCGGTG
>CAIPHQ010000194.1 GCA_903864895.1 uncultured Rhodospirillales bacterium | reverse complement strand
GCCGAGATCAAGAAGTTCGGCTCGGCTGGCAAGAAGACCGCCGTGGTGTCCACCATCAACGGCGACGCCAACGTGCCGTTCTACAAGGAACTCGGTAACCAGGGCCTGAAGGCGACCGACATTCCGGTGGTGGCGTGCTCGGTGGGTGAAGAAGAACTCGCCGGCATCGACACCAAGCCGCTGGTGGGCCATCTGGCCGCGTGGAACTACTTTGAAAGCGTGGATGCGCCGGTGAACATGTCGTTCATCGACTCCTGGCACGCCTTCACCAAGAAGCCGAAGCGCACCACCAACGACCCGATGGAAGCCGCCTATATCGGCTTCAACATGTGGGTCAAGGCGGTCGAGAAGGCCGGAACCGTGTCGCCGGACGCCGTGATCGACGCGGTGGTAGGCGTGACCGTGCCGAACCTGACCGGTGGCTACTCGGCCATGATGCCGAACCACCACATCACCAAGCCGGTGCTGATCGGCGAAGTGCAGGAAGACGGGCAGTTCAACGTGGTGTGGCAGACGGCTGGCACCGTGGTGGCCAACGAGTGGTCGCCGTATCTGGAAGGCTCGCGCGATCTGATCGCCGACTGGCGCAAGCCGATGTCGTGCGGCAACTTCAACGTGAAGACCGGCAAGTGCGGCGGCGCCAACTAGGCGCCTGATACCGGCGGGCGGGCGCACTGCGCCCGCCCGTTACCGACTCCGCATCCGAGGACTGCCATGAAACTGCTCCGCTGCCTGCTGGTGCTGCTGGCGCTGGCCCCGTTCGCTGCCCGCGCGCAAGACGATCCCTTCGCCGGCATGGGCGGCAGTTTCGACGAGACCAAACATGCCATCGAGGCGCTGGCCGTCTCTGGCAACACGCAGGCCGAACCCGCCATTGTGGCGTTGCAGGACGGCAAGCTGTTCATCGCCCCCGACAAGTCATTGTGGATCAAGACCGAAAGCGGCGCGATCAACGCGCGCACCGGTGAGAAAGCCGAGGCGCCGGGCGGGCTGAAGCCGGTGAAGAAGAACAATGCGGTGCGCGAGGCGGCCAATGCCGCGCTGGGCAGCCTGACCCTGTTCTCCGCCGATCCGGCCATCCGCAAGAAAGCCGCCGAGGCGGTGTTCCGCTCCCGCGATCCCGCCGCGCTTCCGGCACTGGGCCGGGCGCTGGACAAGGAAACTGATGCGGGCGTGCGCGCCATCATGGAACAGGCGCGTGCGGCGGCACTGCTGTCCGCCCCCGATACCGCCGACGCCGACCGCATTGCCGCCATTGGCGTGCTGCGGGCGCGCGGCGATCTGGAAGCGTCCTCACTGTTGTCATCCATCAACGGCGGATCGCCCGAGGTGGTGAAGTCCGCCGCCGATGCGGTCGCGTCGATTGCGCGCGTGCAGCAACTCTGGACGCTGGCGCAGGGCGTGTTTTACGGCCTGTCGCTGGGCTCGGTGCTGCTGCTGGCCGCCGCCGGTCTGGCCATCACCTTCGGCGTGATGGGCGTGATCAACATGGCGCATGGCGAGATGGTCATGCTGGGCGCCTACACCACGTTTGTGGTGCAGCAGGCGTTGCAGACCTATGCGCCGTCGCTGATGGGGGCGGGGCTGCTGTTCGCCATTCCGGCGGCGTTCATTGTGTCGGGCACGGCGGGGATTGCCATCGAGCGCCTGCTGATCCGCTTCCTGTATGGCCGCCCGCTGGAAACCCTGCTGGCGACATGGGGCCTGTCGCTGATGTTGCAGCAGGCGGTGCGCACCGTGTTCGGAGCGAGTAACCGCGACGTGACCACGCCGGCGTGGATGAGCGGGGCCACCATGTGGGGCGGGCTGACCATCACCTATAACCGGCTGTACATCATCATCTTTGCCGCCCTTGTGCTGGCCGCGCTGATGGCGGCACTCCGCTTCACCTCACTGGGGCTGCAGATGCGCGCGGTGACGCAGAACCGCCGCATGGCCGCTGCCATGGGCATTCGTACGCCGTGGATTGACGCGCTGACCTTCGGCCTTGGCTCGGGCGTTGCGGGCATGGCCGGAGTGGCGCTGAGCCAGATCGACAATGTCAGCCCCAATCTAGGCCAAGGCTACATCATCGACAGTTTCATGGTGGTGGTGTTCGGCGGCGTGGGCAATCTGTGGGGCACGCTGGTCTCGGCGCTCACGCTCGGCATCGCCAACAAGTTCATCGAACCGCTGGCGGGTGCGGTGCTGGCCAAGATTCTGGTGCTGGTGCTGCTGATCCTGTTCATCCAGCGTAAGCCGCGCGGGTTGTTCCCGCTCAAGGGCCGGGCGGTGGAGGCATGAGCCGCGTTTCGCTCAATCTGTGCCTGCTGGGTGTGATGGGCGGCGCAGTGTTGCTGGCCATCGGCAATCTGATGATGCCGGAGGGCTCGGCGTATCACGTGCCCACCTATGCCGTGTCACTGGCAGGCAAATACCTGTGCTACGCGATGCTGGCGGTGGCGGTGGATTTGGTGTGGGGCTTCGCGGGCATTCTCAGCCTGGGCCACGCGGCGTTCTTCGCGCTCGGCGGCTACGCGATGGGCATGTATCTGATGCGCCAGATCGGCACGCGCGGCGTGTATGGCAACGCCATTCTGCCGGATTTCATGGTGTTCCTGAATTACAAGGAACTGCCGTGGTACTGGCACGGGTTCGACAACCCGGCCTTCGCCATTCTGATGGTGGTGGTGATTCCGGGCGTGCTGGCGCTGATTTTCGGCTGGCTGGCGTTTCGCAGCCGGGTTTCCGGCGTGTATCTGTCGATCATCACGCAGGCGCTGACCTACGCGCTGCTGCTGGCGTTTTTCCGCAACGACATGGGGCTGGGCGGCAACAACGGGCTGACCGACTTCAAGGACATGTTCGGCATTCCGTTGCAGGCAGACAGCACGCGCTGCGGGTTGCTGGTGGCGTCGGCCATCTTCCTCGCGCTCGCGCTGCTGGTGGCGCGCTACGTGGTGACGTCGCGCTTCGGCAAGGTGCTGATTGCGGTGCGTGATACGGAAAGCCGTACACGGTTTCTGGGCTACCGGCCCGAGGCCTACAAGCTGTTCGTGTTCGTGCTGTCCGCCGTGATGGCGGGCATTGGCGGCGCGCTGTATGTGCCGCAGATCGGCATCATCAATCCCGGCGAGTTCTCGCCTGCCAACTCCATCGAGAGCGTGATCTGGGTGGCGGTCGGCGGGCGCGGCACGCTGGTGGGCGCTGTGCTGGGCGCGGTGCTGGTGAATTTCGGCAAGACCATCTTCACCGGCGTGCTGCCCGAGTTGTGGCTGTTCGCGCTGGGCGCGCTGTTCATTCTGGTCACGCTGCTGCTGCCCGGCGGCATTCTGGGGCTGCTGAACCGCCAGGCCAGGCGCGCCAAACCCGCCAAGGCGGCGGAGGCGGCGCCATGATGCATCAGGACACGCTGCTGTATCTGGACGGGGTGAATGTCAGCTTCGACGGGTTCCGCGCGCTGAATGCGCTGTCGCTGTATCTGGAAAAGGGCGAGATGCGCGCGGTGATCGGCCCGAACGGCGCGGGCAAGACCACGATGATGGACGTGATCACCGGCAAGACGCGGCCGGATACCGGGCGCGTGGTGTTCGGCAACAACACCGATCTGACCAAGCTGGACGAACCGGCCATCGCGGCGCTGGGCATCGGGCGCAAGTTCCAGAAGCCGACGGTGTTTGAGCCACACACGGTGTGGGACAATATCTTGCTGGCGCTGGCCGGTGACCGGCGGCCGCGCTTTACGCTGTGGGCGCGCCAGACCGGCGAGGAGCGCGACCGGATTGAGGATATCCTGAAAACCACGCGGCTGGCCGAACACCGCAACCGCCGTGCGGGTGATCTGTCGCACGGCCAGAAGCAGTGGCTGGAAATTGGCATGTTGCTGGCGCAGGAGCCGCAATTGCTGCTGGTGGACGAACCGGTGGCGGGCATGACCGATGCCGAGACCGAGCAGACCGCCGAATTGCTGCGCGAGATCAACCGCACCCGCAGCGTGGTGGTGGTGGAACACGACATGGCGTTCGTGCGCGCGCTGGGCGTGAAGGTGACGGTGCTGCACGAAGGCTCGGTGCTGTCCGAAGGCAGCATCGACCATGTCAGCGACGATCCGCGCGTGATTGAAGTGTATTTGGGGCGGTAATGGCGCGGGTCGCAGGGTGGGCCTCGGCCCACCGGTTCCACGCACGATGGTGGGCTGAAGCCCACCCTACGGGGTGACGCGATGTTGGAGGTGAAGAACGTCAGCCTGCATTACGGCGCGGCCATCGCGCTGCGGCAGGTGTCGCTGCAGGCCGCCGTGGGCGAGGTGACGTGCCTGCTGGGCCGCAACGGCGTGGGCAAGACGAGCATGCTGCGCGCCATCACCGGCGCGCACGCGGTGAGCGCCGGGACCATCCAATGGAACGGGCAGGACATCACCCGGCTGCCGTCTTACGAGCGCGCCCGGCGCGGCATCGCGTGGGTGCCGCAGGGGCGGGACGTGTTTCCACTGCTGACGGTGCGGGAGAATCTGGAGACCGGTTACGCGGTGCTGCCGCGCGGGCAGCGGCGGATGCCGGACGACATATTCGACCTGTTCCCGATCCTGAAATCCATGCTGGGGCGGCGCGGCGGCGACCTGTCCGGCGGGCAGCAGCAGCAACTGGCCATCGCCCGAGCGCTGGTGACCCGGCCCAAGCTGCTGGTGCTAGATGAGCCGACCGAGGGCATTCAACCTTCGATCATCAAGGACATCGGGAAAGTGATTTCCCTGCTGCGCGGGCGGGGTGAGATGGCGATTTTGCTGGTGGAGCAGTATTTCGACTTTGCCCACGAACTCGCACAGCGTATCGCGGTGATGGACCGTGGGGACATCGTTCTGTCCGGGCGGCGCGAGGCGCTTGACGAGGCGGATGTGCGGCGGCGATTGTCCGTCTGACGGTTGCGGAGGCGCTGGGCATGTCGGTGGAGCGTCGGATCAATGTGCCGAGTCGGGACGCCTATGCGTCCACCGTTGAGCGGCTGAAAGACAAGCACGAACTCGATGCGCTGCTGGCGGAGTATATTCGCGGGCGCCTGCCTGAGGCTGAGCAGGAGCACGCCGATATGGGCGATATCCTGCGGCGCGTGAAACGGCAGGTCGACCCAAGACTTGTGGACGTTCTGTACGAGCCAATGCGAGCGAAGTAGCCGCCACTGCAATGCCGCGGCCAAGCCAGGACGAACTGGAGCGGCGAATACGCGAGGCGTTGCGGCAGGTTGCCGAAGAGGCCGACCAAACCTATGACCTGAAACTCAGCGAAGCCGAACGCGCCGAGCGGTTGCGCAAGGCGGAAAAGGCATTTCTGGAAGGCGGCATCGAAATTGCCGGTGAGTTGAAGACGCCGGTGCTGTCGGCGACGCTGAAGCTGAGTATAAGCCGTGGGACATCGGTGGCACGCTTGGCTGTGGTGGCTGCGGCCATGTTGATTGGATTGGCGATGCTGATTGGTGGAGTCTATTTGTTGATGACATTAGCGAATCCTGGCCACCCGTGAGTCTTGCACACCAGCGCGCTCTCGGTTCTCTAAAGGTTTCGGTCAAGCGGCGCGGCGATGCCAGCGTGCTGGATGATCTGCGGCAGGATGGCTGCCTGAAGGCGCGGTTTCCGCGCCCGGTGGACTGGCTGGAGGCGGTGACGCTGAACAGTTCCGGCGGCGTGGCGGGTGGCGACCGGCTGGACTGGGAGTTCTCTGTCGCCGCTGGCGCGCGGGCCACGTGGTCGTCACAGGCCGCCGAGCGATTCTACCGCGCGCTGCCGGGCGACAAGCCCGCGCATCTGCGCACGCAAATCCATGTGGCGGAAGGCGGGGCGGCGGAGTGGCTGCCGCAGGAGGCGATCCTGTTCGACGGCGCGGCGCTGGACCGGGTGCTGGCAGTGGATGTGGCGGCGGGCGGCTGGTTCACCGGCGTGGAAAGCGTGGTGTTCGGCCGCACCGCCAGCGGCGAGCAGGTGCGCCGCGCGTTTCTGGCCGACACCATCCGCGTGCGCGTGGGCGGGCGGCTTGTGCTGCACGATGCCATCCGGCTGGACGGCGAGGTGGCGAGCCTGCTGCAGCGCCCGGCAGTGGCCGCAGGGGCTGTGGCGGTGGCGACCCTGGTGCATGTGGCCCCGGATGCGGCTGAGCGGATCGACGCGGTGCGCGCGGCGCTGGACGGCACGCCGGGCGAGGCCGGGGTCAGTGCGTGGGACGGCATGCTGATCGGCCGCATCGTGGCGCACGACGGGGCCGCGCTGCGCGCCTGCGTGATTGCGGGGCTGGCCAGCCTGCGCGGCGGGCGGGCGCTGCCGCGCGTGTGGCAGTGCTGATTCTCAGGCCAGCGCGGCCTCCCGGCTGAAGGCGGGCATCAGGCTGGCGAGCAATTCGTAGGACCGCAACCGCTTGCCGTGGTCGAAGATGGCCGAGGCGACCATCAGTTCGTCTGCCCCGGTGCGGTCGATGAATGCACCCAATTCGCGGCGGATGGTCTCGGGCGAGCCGACGAACGAGCAGGCCAGCATGTTCTGCACCTGCGCCTTTTCCTGCGGTGTCCAGTAGCTTTCGATGTCGTCGATCGGCGGGCGCATCAGCCCGCGCGTGCCGCGGAACATGTTGGTGAAGCTCTGCTGGATCGAGGTGAACAGATACCGCGCCTCGGCATCGGTCTCCGCCGCGATCACGTTCACGCCCACCATGGCGTGTGGGCTGGCAAGCTGCTTCGACGGCTCGAACCGCTCGCGGTAGATGCGCAGGGCCGCCATCAGCATGTCCGGCGCGAAGTGGGATGCAAACGCGTAGGGCAGGCCGAGCATGGCGGCGAGTTGCGCGCCGAAGGTACTGGAGCCGAGGATCCACAGCGGCACTTCCAGCCCGCTGCCCGGCACCGCCTGCAGCGATTGCCCAGGCTGGCGCGGGGCGAACAGCGCCTGCACTTCCATCACGTCCTGCGGAAACCGCTCGGCGGCGGCGTGGTCGCGGCGCATGGCCAGCATGGTGCGCTGGTCGGTGCCCGGCGCGCGGCCCAGACCGAGGTCGATGCGGCCGGGATACAGCGATTCCAGCGTGCCGAACTGCTCGGCAATCACCAGCGGCGAATGGTTGGGCAGCATGATGCCGCCCGCACCCACGCGAATGGTGCTGGTGCCGCCCGCCACATAGCCGATGGCCACGGCGGTGGCCGCACTGGCGATGCCCGCCATGTTGTGATGCTCGGCCAGCCAGAAGCGCCGGTAGCCGAGGTTTTCGGCGTGGCGCGCAAGGCTGAGTGAGTTGTGCAGCGCATCGGCGGGGGTGGCGCCCTGAACCACATGGGCGAGATCGAGAATGGACAGGCCGGTCATCGGGCGCTCCTGGCGATGGTGTATAGATCGGTACCGCGGGCCTGTGTGCAAGGCGGTGATGCTTGGTGTGGCGGCGGCGGTGCATTATCTTGAAGCTGGCGAACCCGGGAGGCTGTGATGCCGGATGGTGACAGGCTGCGGATGCAGGTGACCAGTGACGGGCAGGTGATCCTGCCCAAGGCGCTGTGTGAACGCCATGGCTGGACGGCAGGTACGGAACTGGTCGTCGAAGACGGGGCGAACCGTGTGACGGTTCAGAAGGCCGAGCGGGTGTTTCCCCTGACCCGGCCCGAAGACGTGCGTGGCTGCCTGAAATACGATGGGCCGCCCGTCACGCTGGAACAAATGGACGCCGCCATCACCGAGGAGGTGTTGGCACGCCATGCGCGCGGCCGATACTAATATCGTGGTTCGCTATCTTGTTGCCGACGATGACGCCCAGTTCGAACGGGCGAGCCGGTTCTTGGAGAACGCGCCCTGCTGGTTGGGAATAACAGTGTTATTGGAAACCGAGTGGGTCTTGCGGCGTGCCTACAAGCGGACGCCAATGGACATCGCAGCCGGGCTGAAGCTGTTGTACGGCCTGCCCATGCTGACTGTTGAGCGCGCTCGTGATGTTGCATCGGCGTTCGACTGGTTCGAGCAAGGCATGGATTTCGCCGACGCGCTGCACCTTGCCACCACCCAGGATTGCGACGGAATGGTCACTTTCGACCGTGATTTCATCAAATCCGCCGCGCGCATCGGCGCGGGTAACGTCGCCGAACCCTGACGCCGCTTACGCGAACAAATTCCGCAAATGGTCGTTCAAAAACACGCCCGCCGGGTCCAGCGCGCGGCGTAGCGCCACGAATTCGCCGTAGCGGCGGAACAGCCTCGGCATGTCGTCTGCGTTGGTGAAATGCAGTTTGCCCCAGTGCGGGCGGGAGCCGTACTGGCGCAAGATGCTGTCCACATCGCGCAGATAGTCCCAGTAATCGATGCCCGGACCGCCGGAGACCGAGATGGTGACGCTGTCCTGTTCGAAGAACGGGCTGATCCAGCCGGAATCGCCGGCGGTGAAGCGGTATTCCACCGGGTAGATGCAGTTGCGGTGGCGGGTCAGCATCAGATCGCGCACCTCGCGCAGCGCCTGTTTGGCGTGCGCCACCGGTACTGCGTATTCCAGTTCGTGGAAATTGGGCACGTATTCGATGGGGTAGATTTCGGAACTATAGGCCACTTTCTCGAACCCGTCCGCGCGGGTGTACGGCGCGTCTTCGGTGATGTTCATCACTTTCATCTCGCACACGTCATGCTCGCGCGGCGTGTTGGAGACGCTGCTGGTATCGGCCAGACAATACAGGTGGCGGGATTCCGGCACCGGGCACCAGAAGAAGGCGAAGTGGCGGTTGCTGGCAGCGAGTTCGTCGTGGCGTTCCATGCAGGCGTCGAAATCGTCCCGCCATAGCACTTCTTTCAGGTTGTAGGCTGGCATGGTTTGCAGCGTGTATTCGCTGACGACGCCGAGCAGACCGAGCGAGACGCGGGCGGCCGGCAGGCGGGTGTCGCCGGCAGCAAGGTCCAGCACGCTGCCGTCGGGTTGAACAAGCCGCATTCCCACTACCTGCGAGGCCATGTTGCCCAGCGTGGCGCCGGTGCCGTGCGTGCCGGTGGACAGCGCGCCCGCCAGCGCCTGCGTGTCGATGTCGCCCTGATTGATCAGCGACAGCCCGTGCTGTTTCAGCGCGCGGCCCGCATCGCCGATGCGGGTGCCCGCTTTCACCCGCACACGGCGCGTGGCGGCGTCGATGGCGATGATCCCGGCATGGTTCCAGACTCAGCAGCAGGCCGCTGGTGGCCACCACCGGGGTGAAGGAATGGCCCGATCCGGCGGCGCGCACGCCCAAGCCCCGTTGCGTGGCTTCGGCGGCCAGGGCGGCGATTTCGGCCTCGGACTCCGGCCTGGCCATGTGCCGTGCCACAAACGACTGGTTGCCGGCCCAGTTGCGCCAATGCCCGCCCGCGCCGAGTGTCATGCCGCCCTCCATGCCCCGGCCCGAGTGTGGCGCGGTGCGGGGCGGGTGGCAAAGCCCGTTCTGGGGCAGAACCGTCTGCCCGCACCTCATGCGGCTGCCGGTATTTTCACCGCAATTGCGCCCGCATGGGCATGACGCGGCGTGGATGTGACGTTATCGTGGGCAGGACACACCCGCCTGATGCCCCGCAGACCAGGGACACGCCATGAATCTGACGCCGCGCGAAAAAGACAAACTGCTGATCTCGATGGCCGCCATCGTCGCACGGCGGCGGCTGGAGCGGGGGGTGAAGCTGAACCATCCGGAGGCCGTGGCGCTGATCACCGACTTCGTGATCGAAGGCGCGCGCGATGGGCGCTCGGTGGCCGACCTGATGCAGGCGGGTGCGCATGTGATCACCCGCGCGCAGGTGATGGAGGGC
>CAIPHQ010000193.1 GCA_903864895.1 uncultured Rhodospirillales bacterium | reverse complement strand
CACGCAGGAAGAATTTTTTCACACCTTCAACGCGCTGGTGGACGCCGGCAAACAGATCGTCGTCTCCGCCGACAAGTCCCCCTCGGACCTGTCAGGGCTGGAGGAACGGGTCCGCACCCGGCTGGGCTGCGGCATGGTGGCCGACCTGCACGCCACCACCTACGAACTGCGTGTGTCAATTCTGGAAGCCAAGGCCATCCGCTCGGGCGTGCCGGTGCCGCCGAAGGTGCTGGAATTCCTCGCGCACAAGATCACGTCCAACATCCGCGAACTGGAAGCCGCGCTCAACCGGCTGATCGCGCACGCCAACCTGTTCGGCCGCCCGGTCACGCTGGAAGGCACGCAGGAAGTGCTGCACGACATCCTCAAGGCGCATGACCGCCGCGTGACCATCGAGGAAATCCAGCGCAAGGTCGCCGAACACTGGAACATCCGGCTGACCGACATGTCCTCGGCCCGGCGCGCCCGCAACGTGGCGCGGCCCCGGCAGGTGGCGATGTTCCTCGCCAAGCAGCTGACCAGCCGCAGCTTGCCGGAAATCGGCCGTAAATTCGGCAATCGCGACCACACCACGGTGATGCACGCGGTCAGCCGCGTCGCCGAACTGATGGAAGTGGACGCCGCCTTCGCCGAAGACGTGGAACTGCTGCGCCGGATGCTGGAAAACTAGCCTCCGGGGCAAAGGTTTCACGATATGCCGCCGGAGCATGGCTTTGCGCCGTGCCCCGCAATTGCTACTCTTGTTCCCCCGAATCTGCGGATGGCCGACGGGCCGCCCGCCGACAGGCTCGGTCGAATAAGGATGGTGCGATGAAGTTCAAAGCCGACCGGGCGATCCTGCTGAAGGCGCTGGCGCATGTGCAAAGCGTCGTGGAAAAGCGCAACACCATCCCCATTCTGGCCAACGTGATGATTGCGGCCAGGGACGGGCGGCTGACACTGACAGCCACCGACATGGAAATTGCCATCGTCGAGGAAATGGCCGCCACCAGCATGCAGGACGGTGCCTGCACCGCGCCGGCCGCCACGCTGTATGAAATTGTCCGCAAACTGCCGGACGGTGCCGAAATCCAGCTGGATCATCCGGGCGGTGAGGCGCAACTGGCGCTGCGGGCCGGGCGCTTTGCCACCAGCCTTGTAGTGCTGCCGACCGACGATTTCCCCTCGATGACCGCCGGCGCGCTGCCGCATCGCTTCTCGGTCTCGGCCATCGCGCTGCGTGGCCTGATCGACCGCACGCGCTTCGCCATCTCCACCGAGGAAACCCGCTACTACCTCAACGGCATTTACCTGCACGCCGCCGAAAGTGACGGCCAGAAAGTGCTGCGCGCGGTGGCCACCGACGGCCACCGGCTGGCCCGCGTGGAAGAACCGCTGCCCGCAGGCGCAGGCTCGATGCCCGGCGTGATCGTGCCGCGCAAGACCGTGGCCGAACTGCGCAAGCTGCTTGATGAAGTCAGCGGCGACGTGGACGTGGCGCTGTCGGACACGCGCATCCAGTTCAAGGCAGGGACCGTCACGCTGACCAGCAAGCTGATCGACGGCACGTTCCCGGAATATGACCGCGTGATCCCGCGCGACAACGACAAGGTGCTGCGCGTCGGCAAGAAGGATTTCGCCGAAGCCGTCGCCCGCGTGTCGGCGATTTCGTCGGAACGCTCGCGCCCGGTGAAGCTGGCGGTGGAAAAGAACCTGCTGGAAATCTCCGCCGCCAGCCCCGAGCAGGGCACCGCGCGCGAGGAACTGGACGAAGGCCGGATGAGCTACAACTCCACGCCGCTCGAAATCGGCTTTCAGGCCCGCTACCTGAACGACATTACCGACCAGATTGCCGGTGAGGTGGAGTTCCGCTTTTCCGACGGCGCGGCCCCGACCGTGGTGCAGGACGCCGCCGATTCCAGCGCGCTTTATGTGCTGATGCCGATGAGGGTCTAGCCCGGCTTGTCCGCCCCTGCCCTGCGGCTGGCGCGGCTGACGCTCAGCCAGTTCCGCAGCTATCCGGGGCTGACATGGCGGCCCGCCGGGCGCATCGCGGAGCTGCACGGCGGCAACGGCAGCGGCAAGACCAATCTGCTGGAAGCCATCTCGCTGCTGGTGCCGGGGCGCGGCCTGCGCGGGGCCAAGGTGGCCGACTTGCCGCGCCACGGCAGCGGCGAGGGCTGGGCGGTGGCCGGGCGGTTCGCCACCCCGCAGGGCGAGATCGACGTGGGCACCGGCAGCCCGCCGGATGGCCCGCCGGACCGCCGGGTGTTCCGGCTGGATGGGCAGGCCCCGCGCAGCCAGAGCGAAATCGCCGCCCATGTCAGCGCCGTATGGCTCACGCCGCAGATGGACCGGCTGTTTCAGGAAGGGGCCAGCGGCCGCCGCCGGTTTCTGGACCGTCTGGTCTATGCGCTGGAACCGGGCCACGCCCGCGAAGTCGCCGCCCATGACACCGCGATGGCGCAACGCAACCGCCTGCTGGCCGCAGGCCGTGCCGACCCCGCTTGGCTGGCAGCGCTGGAAGACACCATGGCCCGCCACGCCGTGGCCGCCACCGCGGCCCGCGCCGGACTGGTCGCACGGCTGAACGCGACGCTGGCCAGCGGCGCTGCCGACCCGTTTCCGGCGGCACGGCTCAGCCTGTCCTGCCAGATTGCCGAGCGCCTGGCCGCAGGCACGGCGCTGGACGCGGAAGACTGGCTGCGCGGCGCGCTGGCGCAGTCGCGCCCGCGCGATGCTGCAGCCGGGTCGGCGGGGCTGGGCGCGCATCGCGCCGACATGGGGCTGGCCGATGCCACCACCGGGCTTGGCGCCGCGCAGGCCAGCACCGGGCAGCAGAAATCGCTGCTGATCGGGGTGGTGCTCGGCCATGCCGCCCTGCTGGCTGCCGCGCGCGGCTTTGCGCCGTTGTTGCTGCTGGATGAACCGGCGGTGCATCTGGACGCATCCCGCCGCACGGCGCTGTTCGCCGCCCTGCTGCGCCTGCCCGCGCAGGCGTTCCTGACCGGCACGGATGCTGACACCTTCGCCCCGCTGCGCGGCCATGCCGAGGGCATGGCGGTGGCCGATGGCGGCCTGCTCCCCGACGAGCGGTTCCCCCTGCCAAGCGCCTGACAGCGGTGGCCAGCGGCACGATTCTTCTATATAAAATGCAAGTTCCGCACCTACCGCCAAAACCTTGGGTTTTCCGCCCTTTCTGGAGCATTCCGACGGCATGAGTGACAGCGCCGCGCCGCAGCCTGAGACCCCCGCGTCCGATCCGGATGTGTATGACGCTTCCTCGATTTCCGTGCTGCGCGGGCTCGAAGCGGTGCGCAAGCGTCCGGGCATGTATATCGGCGACACCGATGACGGCTCCGGCCTGCATCACATGGCCTTCGAGATCATCGACAACGCGGTGGATGAGGCGCAGGCGGGCTACGCCACGCGCTGCGAACTGGTGCTGAACGGCGATGGCAGTGTGACCGTGCGCGATGACGGGCGCGGCATTCCCACCGATATTCATCATGAGGAAGGCATCTCGGCCGCCGAAGTGGTGCTGACGCGGCTGCACGCGGGCGGCAAGTTCAACCAGAATTCCTACAAGGTCTCCGGCGGCCTGCATGGCGTGGGTGCTGCCGTGGTGAACGCGCTGTCCGAGTGGATGGAAGTGCGCATCTGGCGCGACGGCTTCGAGCATTTCATCCGCTTCCAGCACGGCGATTCGGTGGCACCGCTGAAAGTGGTTGGCCCGTCACGCCGCCCGAGCGGCACTGAGGTGACGTTCAAGCCCAGCACCGGCACCTTCACCAAAACCGAGTTCGATTTCTCGATTCTCGAACGCCGCTTGCGCGAACTGGCGTTTCTGAATTCCGGCCTCGGCATCGTGCTGCGTGACGAGCGCCATGCGCCGGCGCAGGAAACCGTGTTCAAATACGATGGCGGGCTTGTGGCCTTCGTCGAGTATCTGGATCGCGGCAAGCTGCCGGTGTTCACGCCGCCGATCAGCGTGACCACGCCGGAAAGCCAACTGGGCATTCGCGTGGAGTTTGCACTCACGTGGAACGACAGTTTCCATGAGACCATGCTGTGCTTCACCAACAACATCCCGCAGCGCGACGGCGGCACGCATCTGGCCGGATTCCGGCAGGCGCTGACGCGCGTGGTCGGCAAATATGCCGAAGGCATGGGCAAGAAGGATTCGCTGGCGCTGGTCGGCGACGACATGCGCGAGGGCATGACGGCGGTGCTGTCGGTAAAAGTGCCCGACCCGAAATTCTCCTCGCAGACCAAGGAAAAACTGGTCAGCAGCGAGGTGCAGCCGGTGGTGCAGGCCGCCGCGGCGGACGCGATTTCGCACTGGTTTGAAACGCACCCCAAGGAAGCGCGCGGCATCATCCAGAAGGTGATGGACGCCGCCGCCGCCCGCGAAGCCGCCCGCAAGGCGCGCGAACTGACGCGCCGCAAGGGTGTGCTGGACGTCTCCACCCTGCCCGGCAAGCTGGCCGACTGCCAGGAACGCGACCCGGCGAAAAGCGAATTGTTCATCGTCGAGGGTGACAGCGCCGGCGGGACCGCCAAGCAGGGCCGCGATCGGAAAAATCAGGCAATTTTGCCGTTGAAGGGCAAGATCCTCAACGTCGAGCGCGCCCGGTTTGACCGCATGCTCGGCAGCGCGGAAATCGGCACGCTGATCACCGCGATGGGCACCGGGATT
>CAIPHQ010000192.1 GCA_903864895.1 uncultured Rhodospirillales bacterium | reverse complement strand
GGCGTGTCGCCCGGCAGCACCGGCACGGCGGCCTGTGCCACGATGGGGCCTTCGTCCAGACCCTCGGTGACCAGATGCACGGTGCAGCCATGCACCTTCACGCCTGCGGCCAGCGCGCGTTCGTGCGTGTGCAGGCCGGGGAAGGCGGGCAGCAGGCTGGGGTGTATGTTCAGCATCCGCCCGGCAAAGCTGCCCACCAGCAGCGGCGTCAGCATCCGCATGTAGCCCGCGAGGCACACCAGTTCCACGCCCGCCGCGTCCAGCGCGGCCAGAATTGCCGCCTCATGCCCGGCGCGGCTGCCGCGAAAGCGGCGATGGTCGATGGCCACCGCCGGCACGCCCTCGGCGGCGGCAAACGCCAGCCCGCCCGCATCCGGCACGTTGGAGACCACCAGAACAATCTCGGCGGGAAACCCCGGCTGGCGCGTGGCCGCAAGCAATGAGCGGAAGTTGGAGCCGCGCCCGCTGAGCAGAACGGCGGTGCGCCGCTTCACGCGGGCCAGCCATCCGGCGTTGCGATGCGCACGGCGGCAGGGCCGTCACCGGCTTCGATATGGCCGATGGCGAACACCGTCTCGCCTTCCGCCTCCAGCACCGCGCGGGCGGCGGTGGCATCGCTGACCACCAAAGCCATGCCGATGCCGCAGTTGAACACGCGCAGCATCTCGTCTGCCGCCACCTGACCGGTTTCTGCCAGCCACGCGAACACCGGCGGCAGCGTCCAGGCCGCCGCGTCGATCACCGCCTCCGCCGCTTCGGGCAGCACGCGCGGCAGGTTGCCGGGCAGGCCGCCGCCGGTGATGTGGGCGGCGGCTTTCAGCAACCCGGCACGGTGCAGCGCCAGCAGGGAGCGGACGTAAATGCGGGTGGGGGTCAGCAGGGCCGCCCCCAGCGTCTGCCCCGGCGCGAACGGCGCGGGCGCGTCCCACGCCAGCCCGGAGGCCGCGACGATGCGCCGCACCAGCGAAAACCCGTTGGAATGCACGCCGGAACTCGCCAGCCCCAGCACCGCATCCCCGGCCGCGACACCTTTCGGCAGCAGGCTGCCGCGCTCGGCGGCCCCCACGGCGAACCCGGCGAGGTCGTAATCCTCGGACGCATACATGCCCGGCATCTCGGCGGTCTCACCGCCCACCAGCGCGCATCCGGCCAGCTTGCAGCCTTCGGCAATGCCGCCGATCACTTCGGCGGCGCGGGCCACATCCAGCTTGCCGGTGGCGAAATAGTCCAGAAACAGCAGCGGGTCGGCGCCCTGCACCACCAGATCGTTGACGCACATCGCCACAAGGTCGATGCCCACGGTGGCGTGCAACCCGGTGTCGATGGCCAGTTTCAGCTTGGTGCCCACACCATCGGTGGTGGCCACCAGCACCGGGTCGGTGAAGCCCGCCGCCTTGGGGTCGAACAGCGCGCCGAAGCCGCCGATGCCGCCCAGCACGCCCGCGCGGGTGGTGGCGCGGGCCAGTGGCTTGATCCGTTCCACCAGCGCATCGCCCGCGTCGATATCGACGCCTGCCGCGCGATAGGTCATGCCTGCCATTACAGCTCCCGCCAGTGCCGGATCGTGCGCGAAACAGCCGCGCTGTCATGCGGCGGACACAACCATACGCCCCGCCCCGCCGCAACCGCCGTGGCCCGGCATGGCCAACCGAATGGCGCATTGCCGCCCTTCCATGCTTGACCGCAGGTGTCACATGGTGCTGCTAGGAGACATGCGGGACACGATGGCAACCGAGGAGCGCGGCCCCGCCGCGATAGCGGGCCGATGAGCGAGCCGCCACTGCAAGGCGGCGTGGCGCACACGCCTGCTGCCACACCGCCTGCGGGAATGCCGGCCGTCAGCGCGTCGGCGTGGGGGCCCGAGTCGATGCGCGCGCAGCGCGTGGCGCTGCTCGGCGGGTTGATTGCGGTCTCGTATGTGGCGCTGCAATTGTTCGCCTCGGTGCTGCTGCCGTTCGTGGCCGCCGCCGGGATTGCGTATTTCCTCGATCCGCCGGCCAGCCGGCTGACGCGCCTTGGCCTGCCGCGCGGGGCGGCGGCGCTGGTGATGATCGTGGCCCTGCTGGCTGCCGGGCTGCTGTTCGCGCTGCTGCTGTATCCGCTGATCATGGCGCAGTTCGGCATTCTGATCGCCCGCCTGCCCAGTTATGTGGATGCGGTGCGGGCCTTTGCCGGGGTGGTGATCGAGCGGCTGCAACAGCGCCTCGGCCCCGAAGTGGTGGACGAAAAACTGCGCGATCTGGTCAGCGGCGAGGCCGGGGCGATGATCTCGTTCATCTCCAGCGCGCTCAGCCGCCTGATCGGCAGCGGCTTCGCGCTGTTCAACGTGCTGTCGCTGGCCGTGGTGACCCCGGTTGTCGGCTTCTACCTGCTGCGCGACTGGCCCGCCGTGATCTCGCGCATTGATGGCTGGCTGCCGCGGCGTTACGAGCAGGTGCTGCGCGCACAGGCGCATGAGGTGGACCGCATCCTGTCGGCGTGGCTGCGCGGGCAGTTGATGTGCTGCATCGCGCTCGCGCTGTTCTATGCGGTGGCGCTGTCCTTCGCGGGCCTTGACCTCGGGCTGATCGTGGGGCTCGCGGCGGGCGTGCTGTCTTTCATCCCGTATGTCGGCACCATCAGCGGCGCCGTTACCTCGATCCTGCTGGCCTTCGCGCAATTCCCCACCTCCAACGGCGTGCTGGTGGTGGCGGGCGTTTTCGTCGCCGGGCAAATTCTGGAAGGCTACGTGATCTACCCGCGCTTTCTGGGCGACCGCGTGGAACTGCCTGCGGTGTGGGTGATCTTCGCATTGTTCGCGGGCGGCGCGGCGTTCGGCTTTGTCGGCGTGCTGCTCGCCGTGCCGGTGACCGCCATCATCGGCGTGCTGTGCCGGTTCTGGTTGCGGCGCTATCTGGTCAGCCGCCTGTATCTTGATCCGCCGAATGCGCTGGACACCAGCCCGTGAGCGCCGGGGCGCCACGCCCGCCGCAGGCGTGGCGGCAATTGCCGCTGCCGTTCAGCCACCAGCCCACCTACGACGCCGCCGGACTGTTCGAAGCGCCCTGCAACAGTACCGCACTGGCCTGGCTGGACCGGCAGGAGGCATGGCCGCAGCGCCGGCTGGCGCTGTGGGGGGCCGAGGGTAGCGGCAAGACGCATCTGCTGCATGTCTGGGCCGGGCGGACCGGGGCCGAATTGCTGCACGGTGCGGAACTGGCGGGCCTGCCCGCGCCGCCCGGCGGGCCGCTGGCCATCGACGACGCCGACACGGCGCGGGAGCGCCCGCTGCTGCATCTGCTGAATGCCGCCGCCGAGGCGGGGCAACCCGTGCTGCTGGCAGGCCGTGCCCCGCCCGCGCGCTGGCACGTGGATTTGCCCGATCTGGCCAGCCGCCTGCGCAGCATCGTGGCGGTGCAGATTGAAGCGCCGGATGACGCGTTGCTGCGCGCCATGCTGGCGCGCCTGCTGGCCGAACGGCAATTGCAGGTGGCCGAGGACGTGCAGGACTGGCTGCTGCTGCGGCTGCCGCGCACCACGGCGGCCATTCGTGCCGCATCGGCCCGGCTTGACCGCATGGCGATGGCGGCGGGCCGCAAGGTCAATCGCGGACTGGCCGCCGCCGCGCTGTCGGGCCTGATCGGGCCGGACAGCGCGGAATCTGCCGAATCCGCGCAAGCTGTCACAGGATCGGACTTGTTGTGAGAACGGTGCCGCGCCAAGACGGCACATGGGCAGAGCCCGCGCACGGGAGGCAGGCATGACCGAACACGCCGCATTGCAGACGGACCACATCACCGACGCTGCGGCTGCGCATCCGGCAGGGGCGCCGGCGGCCATCACCGCCGTCAGCGATGCACGGTTCATCAACCGCGAACTGTCATGGCTCGACTTCAACCGCCGCGTGCTGGAGGAAGCCGAGAACGCCAATCATCCGCTGCTGGAACGGCTGCGCTTCGTCTCGATCAGTGCCGCCAACCTCGATGAATTCTACTCGGTGCGCGTGGCCGGTCTGATCGGGCAGGCCAAGGCGGGTGTGACCACGCCATCGGCGGATGGCCGCACCCCGGCACAGCAATTGGCCGAAGTGGAAAGCAGCGCGCAGGCGCTGATTGCCGAACAGCAGCGTGTGTGGCTGGAATTGCGCCGCCTGCTGGACGCAGCCGGTATCCAGATTGCCGAGCCTGCCGACCTGCCGGAGGCCGACCGCGCGTGGCTCGATGCGTGGTTCATGGAACGTGTGTTTCCAGTGCTGACGCCCTTGGCCATCGACCCGGCGCACCCGTTTCCGTTCATCCCGAACATGGGTCTGGTGATCGCACTGCGCCTGCTGCGCGATGAGGACGGCCACGGGATGCGCGCGCTGATTCCGCTGCCGGCCCAGGTGGAACGCTTCATCCGCCTGCCTCCTGCGCCCGATTCCACCGCCATCCGTTTCGTGCTGCTGGAACATCTGGCGGCGATGTCGCTGCGCCGCCTGTTCCCCGGCTTCCGTGTGCTGGGGCAGGGCCAGTTCCGGCTGATCCGCGACACCGACGTGGAATTCGAGGAAGAAGCCGAAGATCTTGTCCGCTCCTACGAAACCGCGCTGAAGCGCCGCCGCCGGGGTGTGGCGATTCATCTGACCATCAATGCGGCGATGCCGGATGACCTGCAGGAACTGGTGGCCGATGAACTGGACGCCACCAGCCAGGATCTGCATCGCGTCGATGGCCTGCTCGGCCTGTCCGACCTGAAGCAACTGATTGTGGATGACCGGCCGGATCTGCTGTTCCCGCCCTATACGCCGCGCTTCCCCGAGCGCATCCGCGACTTCGCCGGGGACTGCTTTGCCGCGATCCGCGCCAAGGACATCATTGTCCACCACCCGTTCGAAAGCTTCGACGTGGTGGTGCAGTTCCTGCGGCAGGCGGCGCAGGACCCGCATGTGGTCGCCGTCAAGCAGACGCTGTACCGCACCAGCCGCGACAGCCCGATTGTCAAGGCGCTGATCGAGGCGGCCGAGGCGGGCAAGTCCGTCACCGCGATGGTCGAACTGCGCGCCCGCTTCGATGAAGAGGCCAATATCCGCCTCGCCCGCACGCTGGAAGCGGCCGGCGTGCAGGTGGTGTACGGGTTCACCGAGCTGAAAACCCACGCCAAACTGTCGCTGGTGGTGCGGCGTGAGGGCGGCGTGCTGCGCAGCTACGCGCATTTCGGCACCGGCAATTACCACCCGATCACGGCGCGGATTTACACTGATCTGAGCTTCTTCACCGTCGATCCCGACCTGACGCGCGACTCGGCGCGGCTGTTCAATTACATGACCGGCTACGCCCGCCCGGAGACGATGGACGCGCTGTCGTTCAGCCCGCTGACCACGCGTTCGACCATCTGCAAGCTGATCGATCAGGAAATCGCCTTCGCCGCCGAGGGCAAGCCCGCCAATATCTGGCTGAAGATGAACAGCCTTGTGGACGACAGGCTGATCGACAAATTGTACGAGGCGTCTTGCGCCGGGGTGAAGGTGATGGTGGTGGTGCGCGGCATCTGCTGCCTGCGCCCCGGTGTGCCGGGCCTGTCGGAGAATATCCGCGTCAAATCCATTGTCGGGCGGTTTCTGGAACACGCCCGCATCTGCGCCTTCGGCAACGGCCACAAGATGCCCAGCCGCCACGCGCGGATTTACATCAGTTCTGCCGACTGGATGGCGCGCAACATGGAATGGCGGGTGGAAACCTTCGTGCCCATCACCAACGCCACCGTGCATGCGCAGGTGCTGGACCAGATCATGGTGGTGAACCTGAAGGATACGGTGCAGTCCTGGGAACTGCACCCGGACGGCGTGTGGCACCGGCTGTCGCCGGGCACCGGCAAGAATCGTATCTCTGCCCATGACTATTTCATGACAAATCCATCCTTGTCAGGCCGTGGGTCTGCGTTGCACGGACCTTTGGTACCATCCGCCGTGCCCCACCCGCCCCGGCGGCGGGACCGTGTGGCGCAGGACTGACACGCGCACGACTGAACGGACAGCAGTATGCCCTATGCTCCCCGGCCGGAGGCGCCGCGTTGCGCCGTGGTCGATCTCGGCTCGAACTCCGTGCGCCTCGTGGTGTTCGAGGGTCTTGGCCGTAACCCGGTGGCGATCTTTAATGAAAAGGCGGTGCTGCGTCTCGGCCGCGGGCTGGACAGTACCGGCCTGCTGAACGAGGACGGGGTCGCGCAGGCGCTGACGGTGATGAACCGCTATCACGCCATCGCCCGCGCCATGGGGGCCGCCCCGTTCGAGGCGCTGGCCACCGCCGCCGTGCGCGATGCCCGCAATGGCCCCGCCTTCGTGGCGACGCTGGAGCAGATGATGCCAGGGGTTGCGATCCGTATCCTGACCGGTGAGCAGGAGGCCGATTTCTCCGCCGCCGGTCTGTTGTGCGGCATTCCCTCCGCCGACGGCATTCTGGCCGATATCGGCGGCGGGTCGCTGGAAGTGGTGCGGCTGGACAACGGCCAGCGGGGGGAGGCGCGCAGCCTGCCGCTGGGCGTGATCCGGCTGGCCGAGCGTGCCGGTGCCGACCCGGTGCGCGCCCGCGCGCTGGCCGAGGCCGATCTGGCCACGGTGCCGTGGCTGTCCGCCGGCGGCGGGCGGGATTTGTATCTGGTGGGCGGGGCGTGGCGCGCGCTGGCGCGGATCCATATCGCCCAGACCGGCTACCCGCTCAGCATGATCCATCACTACACCATCAACCGCGAGGAAGCCCGCGACCTGACCGGGGTGATCGCCGCCGCCTCGGCCAAGATGCTGGCTGGCATTTCGGTGGTGCCGCGCAAGCGGGTGGGCGACCTGCCGTTCGCCGCCGTGGTGCTGCGCCGCCTGCTGCGTGCCACTGCCGCACGCCGCGTGGTGTTCAGCGCCAACGGCCTGCGCGAAGGCTGGTACATGGAGCGCATCGACGCCGCCACCGCCGCGCAAGACCCGCTGCTGGCCGCAGGCCACGAACTCGCCCGCCAGTTCGGCCGCGACCCGTCGCTGCCGCCCGCACTGTTGCGCTGGACCGACCCGCTGTTTCCCGGCCAGACCGGCGAGGCGCGGCGGTTGCGTGAGGCCGCCTGCTGGATGAGCGACATCGGCAGCCACGACCACCCGGAATACCGCGCTGAACAGGCGTTCCTGCGCATCGTCCGCCAACCCGGCATCGGGCTGGACCACCACGCCCGCGCCTCGCTGGGCCTGACGCTGGCGGTGAGGTACGAGGCTGAGCCGGACGCGCCGTTTCTGGCCAGCATTCGCGGCCTGCTCGGCGAAGACTCGATCCGCGAAGCCTTGATTCTGGGTTGCGCGCTGCGGCTGGCCTACACGCTTTCGGCAGGCACGCCCGACTTGCTGGCGCATACGCGGCTGCACCTGAACCAGGAACTGACCCTGCTGCTGGCCGAGGGCACCGGCGTATTCGCGGGTGAAAGCGTGACACGGCGGCTGGACCGGCTGGCGTTTGCGCTGGGCGTGCCCGCCGCCACACGCACCGAAGTCTGAGGCGGGCTACTCCGGCGGCAGCGCCGGGCGCGGGCGGCTGGCGACCGCGCGGGCTTCCTGATGCGGCATGCCCGCCATGCCCAGCAGCGCGACGATGGTATCCTCGATCTGCGCGGCGGGCAGCGTGCCGTCGCACACCGCAAGGCTGAACCCCACCAGCACATGCGTCGCCAGACGGAAGGTGAGTGCCGGGTCGGCGGTGCGGAAGCGCCCGGCTTCGGCGGCGACGCGGATGTCGCGCACCGCGTAGGGGCCCATGACCCGGTACATGGCATCGGCAATCACTTCCGAGCGGCGCAGCAGCCAGCGCCAGCGCCGGTCGGTGGTGGCCTCGGCAATCACGGTGCGCACGCCGAACGCATAGACCTGCGCCGGATCGGCAAACCCCGAAGTGGCGGCTTCGATGCGGCGGGCGAGGCGGTCCATCACCTGCTCCAGCACCGAGACGGCGAGTTCATCCTTGCTGGCGAAATAGTTGTACGCCGTGCCGGTGCCCACATCGGCCTGCGCCGCGATTTCCATCATCGTGGCCGCATCCACGCCCTTCTCGGCCATGATCTGCTGGCCGGCATCCAGCAGCGCCTGCCGCGTCACCCGCTTGCGGCGGGCGGCGCGGGACTCGGTGGGCAGGGCCGTGTCGTTCATGGCTGAACCGGGTTCATCCCCGCCATAGCGCCGCCCCTGCGGCAGCACGTCAAGCGGTGAAAATGAACGACGTTCACTCTTGATCGGCGTTCAGGCATCCGGTTAAGGTCGCGCATCGGGCGGCCAACGCCCGGCGGAGGGAAACAAATGTCCGTAACCGTGGATGCGCCCGCGCGCATGACCGCCGAAGAGTCCATCGCCAGCGCCCGCGCCATCGTGCCCCGCCTGCGTGAACTGGCGCATGAGGCCGAAAGGCTGCGCCGCCTGCCCGATGAAAGCGTCGCCCTGTTGAAGCAGGCGGGGCTGTTGCGGACCATCCAGCCGCTGACCTGCGGCGGCAACGCCTTGTCGATGCGCGCGCATCTGGACGTGCTGGCCACCGTGGCGGAGGGCTGCGGCTCCACCGCGTGGGTGCTGGGCGTCGCACAGGCGCATAGCTGGCTGCTGGGGCATTTCCCGGCGCAGGCGCAGCAGGATATTTACGGGGACGACCCCGACACACTGGTTTCCGCCGTCATCGGCCCGCGTGGCGTGGCGCGCAAGCAGGCGGATGGCTCGTTCATCCTGTCCGGCACATGGCCGTTCGGCTCGGGCTGCGCGCACTCCACGTGGCTGCTGCTGGGCGCGCAGGTGCAGGACGAGGACGGCAACGTGATCGATGAGGGCGATTTGGCGGTGCCGACCGCGCAGATCGAGATCAAGGACGACTGGTACGTGGCCGGTCTGCAAGGCACCGGCAGCAGCACCATGGTTGCCCGCGACGTGCATGTGCCCGCGCACCGCTTCCTGTCGCTGCCCGCCCTGATGCAGCGCCAGACTGCGCCCTATGGCGCGCACGACGGCGATTGGTTCGCCCGCGCCCAGCCGGTGCCGGTGCTGAGCTTTTGTCTGGTCGGCGGCACGCTGGGCATCGCCCGCGCGGCGCTGGAGGAATTCCGCCGCACCGTGAAGGGCAAGCGGATCCTGTACACGTCCAACCACATCGCCGATGAATGGATCCCGACTCAGGTGGCCCTCGGCCATGCCGCGAGCCTGATCCATGCCGCCGGACTGGTGCTGTACCGGGCGGCGGACGACATCGACGAGCACGCGCGTGAAAACCGGCCGATGCCGCTGGAAATGCGTGCCCGCATCCGCATGGACTGCGCCTTTGCCCCGCGCCTGCTGCTGGAGGCGGTGGAAAAGCTGATGCTGATCGGCGGTGCCTCCGGCCTGTCGCTGAAAAGCGGCATCCAGCGCGCCGCGCGGGATCTGCGGGCGACCAACATGCACGGCTTGCTGCTGCTGGAGACCAACGCGGAGATTTATGGCCGCGTGCTGTTCGGCAAGGATCCGGCGACCCCGCTGGTCTGAGAAGCTGCGCGGCTGGCCGCCGTCAGGCGGCCAGTTGCGCCAGCGCCGCGCGGGCCTCGGGGGCAATCGGCGCGGGGCGCTGCGTGCCGCGATCCACGAACACATGCACCAGAAACGCATCGGCGGCGGCCGTGGTCTCCTCCCCCCGGAAGGCCGCAAGTTCATAGCGCACCGAACTCGTGCCCAGCTTGCCCACGCGCAGGCCGATGGTGACCTCATCGGGGTAGCTGACCGAACTGTGATAGCGGCAGCCGCTTTCCACCATCAGGCCGATCTGCGGGCTGCGGGCAATGTCCAGCACCCCCGAGCCGATCAGGAACCGGTTCACCGCCGTGTCGAACCACGCATAATAGACAACGTTATTGACGTGGCCGTAGACGTCGTTGTCCATCCAGCGCGTGGTGACCGGGTAGAACCGTTTGAACTCGGCGCGGGTGCTGGGCGGCAGGCGGCTCACAGGGGAATTCCGGAAAATTGCGGCCGGAGTGTGCCGGGGCGGGGGGCCGCGCTCAACCCCCGGTTGGCGGCGGCGCGCGCGTGGCGTAGATGCGAATCGGGTGTTCGGATCGGGGCGCATGCGCGGACGAAGCAAGGCGGCGTGGCTGGTGCTGGGGCTGGCCGGTTTGCTGCCGGGGACGGCTTGGGCGCACGCCATCCTGCTGGACAGCACGCCCGCCGAGGGGGCCACGGTGCCCGCCGGGGCGGCACAGCTGAGCCTGCATTTCAACAGCCGTCTGGACGCCGCCCGCTCCCGCCTGTCGCTGGCGCATGACGGCGGGGACGCCGGCGTGCTGACGCTGGACGGCCCCGGCGCGCCGGATGTGCTGGCCGCACAGGCGAAACTTGAAGTTGGCGCTTACGTGCTGCGCTGGCAGGTGCTGTCGGTGGACGGGCACATCACGCGCGGCCTTGTGCATTTCACCGCCACCGCCGGGAGCGCGCCGTAGATGGCGCTGCTGGTCGATGTGTTCGGCTTCCTGACCGTGGTGCTGCATGGCCTGACGCTGGCCGCGCAAATCCGCCGCACCGCCGGGCGGATGGCCGCGTTTGCGGCGCTGGCGCTGGCATTGTGTGAGGCGGGCGGGGTGGCGTTGCAGGGCGCAGTGCTGGCCAGCACGCTCGGCATCGACCCCGCCGCGTTGCAGAGCGCGGTGTTCGTGCAGGCGGCAGGCATCAAGATTGGCGCGGCACTGCTGCTGGCGCTGCTGCTGGCCATTGGCCGCACGCCCGGCGTGGTGCTGCTGGCGGTGGGGGCGGTGGAACTCGCGGCTGCGGTGGCCGTCACCCACGCGGCGGCGCGCATGGACGGGCGTGAAATCCTGATCGGCCTGACGCTGCTGCACCAGTTCGGCGCGGCATTGTGGATTGGCGGCATGCCCGCCTTCCTGATGGCGCTGGCGCGGGTGCATGACGGGGTCAGCACGCACCTGATCGGCGCGCGGTTCTCGGCGATGTCGATGGCGGGCGTGGCCTGCCTGCTGCTCTCGGGCGCGGGGCTGACGCTGTTTTACGTGCTGGGCCCCGATCTGGACCCGCAGGGCCTGTATGGTACCGCCTATGGCGTGATGGTCGCAGCCAAGATGGCGCTGTTCGCGGCCTTGCTGCTGCTGGGCTTCGGCAATTTCCTGCTGCTGCGGCGGCTGCGTGCGCGGCCCAATACGCCGGTGCGGCGGCTGCGCCGCTTTGCCGAGGTGGAACTGGGCATCGGGCTGACCGTGCTGTTCGCCGCAGCCTCACTCACCTCGGTGCCGCCTGCGGTCGATCTGGCGCATGACCGGGTCACATGGGCGGAAATCGCCGCGCGCAACACGCCGGAATGGCCGCGCCTGACCAGCCCGGCAGTGGACTCGCTGTATGTTCCGGCCACGCAGGCGAAACTGGACGCCGAGGCGGCGGCCCGCGCCGGCAAGCCATCGGTGGCCTATGTGCCGGGCGGCGGTGTGCTGTCGCAGCGCAACGCCGCCGATATCGCGTGGGCGGAATACAACCACCACGCCGCCGGGCTGTTTGTGGCCGCGATCGGCCTGCTGGCGCTGCTGGCACAGGCCGGGGTGCGGCCCGCGCGGCACTGGCCGCTGCTGTTTCTGGGTCTGGGCGGGTTCATTCTCCTGCGTGCGGACCCGAATGTGTGGCCGCTCGGCCCGCTTGGCGTGTGGGAAAGCCTGCGCGATCCGGAGGTGTTGCAGCACCGCTTCTTCGGGCTGCTGACCGTGCTGTTCGCGCTGTTCGAGTGGCGGGTGCGTACCGGCTGGGGGCACCGGGGCGCGGCATTGGTGTTTCCGCTGGCCTGCGCCCTTGGCAGTGCGGCCCTGCTGACGCATGCGCACGCACTCGGCAACGTGAAGGAGCAATTGCTGATCGAACTCACCCACACGCCGCTGGCGCTGTTTGGCCTCGCCGCCGGATGGGCCCGCTGGCTGGAACTGCGGCTGGATTGGCCGGAGCGCCGCCGCGCCGGGTGGGTGTGGCCGCTTTGCCTTCTGGTGTGCGGCCTGCTGCTGCTGGGCTACCGGGAATCATGACAAGTGCGGCAATTCGCGTACATTGGTTAACTTTTGGATAGATCGCCGCTCATCTATCGTTATGATCCGCTCACGGTCCGGCTTGGCGCCGGTGCAATCCAGACGGGGGCGGCGGCGATGAGACATGGCGTACATGGCGAACATCGTGACATTG
Source organism: uncultured Rhodospirillales bacterium (assembly GCA_903864895.1). GTDB lineage: Bacteria > Pseudomonadota > Alphaproteobacteria > Acetobacterales > Acetobacteraceae > CAIPHQ01. The sequence goes on along the minus strand of CAIPHQ010000192.1, from coordinate 1,168 downwards.
CCTCAACCCGCCGCATCTGGCCTGCACTTGCCGCAGCCACGTTGGCGTTTTGCGGCGCGCTTTGGGCTGGGGGCGCGCCCGCGCAGGCCCAGTCGCCATTCGCGGTCCTGACCCACCATTACGACACCGGCCGCACCGGCTGGAACAAGGCCGAAACGGTGCTGACCCCGGCCAATGTCTCGACGCCCGGCGGCTTCGGGCTGCTGCGCAGTGTGGTGCTGGACGCACAAGTGGATGGCCAACCGCTGGTGGTGCCCGGCGTGGTGATCGCGGGTGACCCCAATGCCGGTGCGCACGACGTGGTGTATGTGGCCACCGAGGGCAACACGATCTACGCCATCGACCCCGGCACCGGCGCGGTGCTGCTGAGCCGGAATTTCGGCACCCCGGTGGCGCGCGCCAGTGGCTGCAACAATGCCTATAGCGGCATCGGCATTCAGAGCACGCCGGTGATCGACCTGGCGCGGAACGCGATCTACCTGATCGCCTACACCGCGCAGGGCAACGCGAAAAGCTTCACGCTGCACATGCTCAACCTGTCCACGCTTGTGGACATGGTGCCGCCGGTCAAGGTCACCGCCCAGCAGACGCTGAACGACGGCACGGTGCTGAAATTTGATTCGAGCGTGCAGCGCCAGCGCCCGGCCCTGCTGGAAGCCAACAACGCCATCTATGCCGGGTTCGGCAGCGTGTGTGATTTCAATGGCAAGGCGCGCGGATGGGTGATGGGCTGGAACGCCGGCACCTTGCAGCCGCTAGCACCGGCAGCGTCCGGCCCGCCGGCCGGCGTGCTGATCAACCGCAACGCCACCTCACCCGATGGCGTGTTTCTGTCCAGCGTCTGGATGTCGGGGGCCGGGTTGGCCGCCGACGACAGCGGCATCTACTTCGTCACCGGCAATTCCTCCCCCACCGCTGCCGCCGACGACCCTGCGGTCAACACGCCGCATTCGGTGCTGAAACTTTCGTTCTCCAGCATGTCGCGGCTGGACATTTTCACGCCGGCCAATCTGGCCAAGCTGGAGGCCGACGACGCCGATTTCGGCTCCGGCGGCATCATGCTGCTGCCACCGCAGGCCAACGGCGCGCCGCCGCTGGCCACGGCGGCCGGCAAGACCGGCAAGATGTTTCTGATGAACCGCAACAATCTGGGCGGCTACAATCCCGG